>NZ_CP097635.1:1246331-1557914 GCF_023573145.1 Aquincola tertiaricarbonis | reverse complement strand
CCAGCACCTCGGCCGCGTCGTCCACCGTCAGCGCGAACACCGACACGCAGTCCAGGCTGCGGCAGGCCGGCACCACGCCGCTGCTGCTCACGCGACCGGGCGTGGGCTTCAGCCCCACGATGTTGTTGAAGCCGGCTGGCACGCGGCCGGAGCCGGCGGTGTCGGTGCCCAGCGCAAAGGCCACGTCGCCACGCGCCACCGCCACCGCCGAACCTGAACTGCTGCCGCCACTCACACGGCTGGCGTCGAAGGTGCTGGCCGGCTGACCGTAGGGTGAGCGGGCGCCCACCAGGCCGGTGGCGAACTGGTCGAGGTTGGTCTTGCCCAGCCACACCGCGCCAGCGGCGCGCAGCCGCGCCACCGTGCCCGCGTCGGTGCCTGGGGTGTAGGCAAAGGCCGGGCAGGCGGCGGTGGTGGGCACGCCGGCCACATCGATGTTGTCCTTCACGGCGAAGGGCACGCCGAACAGCGGCAGCTCCGCCAGCAGCGGGGTCAGGTCGCCGCCTGCGGCATCGAGCCGCGCCTGCAGCGCGCCCGCCTGCGCCTGCACCTCATCGGGCGTGGCCAGCCGGATCCAGGCTTCACGCGGGCTGTGGGCCTGCACATGGGCCAGCCGCGCGGCCAGCAGCTCGGCAGGGCGGGCGCCGGCCAGGTAGGCGGCACGCCAATCGGCCAGGGTGAGCGGTACTTGTTCGTTCATGGTGCACGCGTTGGTATACCAGTTGGTGCACTTGCATCAACCATGCCAGGCGCCGTGAGGCCCGGCATCAGAGGGGCGCGGCACGGCAGCGTGGTCATGGCTTGCTTATTGCAAAGCCCACGTCGACCAACTGGTATCCCAGTTCGTATGCATCAAGTTGGATCACCGGAGCCCTGCCATGACTGTCATCGTCGACGCCTTGCCCGCCCCGTTCGATCTCGATCCGCTGCACACCGCGCTGATCCTCATCGACATGCAGCGCGACTTCATCGAGCCCGGTGGTTTCGGTGAAAGCCTGGGCAACGACGTCTCGCTGCTGCGCGCGGCCATCGCGCCGTGCCAGCGGCTGCTGTCGGCGGCGCGTGCTGCGGGGCTGCTGGTCATCCACACGCGGGAAGGGCACCGCCCCGACCTGAGCGATGCGCCGCCGGCCAAGGTGCAGCGCGGCGCGCCCAGCCTGCGCATCGGGGCGCCGGGGCCCATGGGCCGCATCCTCATCCGCGGCGAGCCCGGCCACGACATCATCCCGGAGCTGTACCCGCAAGCGGGCGAGCCGGTGATCGACAAGCCCGGCAAGGGCGCCTTCCATGCCACCGACCTGGGGCCGATGCTGCAGTACCGCGGCATCCGCGACCTGATCGTCTGCGGCGTCACCACCGAGGTGTGCGTGCACACCACCGTGCGCGAGGCCAACGACCGCGGCTACCGCTGCCTGGTGCCGGCCGACTGCTGCGCCTCCTACTTCCCCGAGTTCCACGAGGTTGCCTTGCGCATGGTGCATGCGCAGGGCGGCATCTTCGGCTGGGTCAGCGACTCGACCCGCCTTGTGGCCGCGCTCGACCGCGCCGGCTGACCGCTGTTCAACGCTTCACTGCAGGAGTAGATCCATGACCACTGCACGCATCCCGACGGCGTCTGCCGCCGGCAACGGTCCCCGGCTCTGGGCGCCCGGCGACTGGAATGCCTTCTTCGGCTTCGGCACCAACATCCTGGTGAACCTGCTGGTGCTCACCGGCCTGCTGCGCTACGTGCTGAAGATGCCCGACCCCATCGTGTTCGGCCGCATCCTGCCGGCGGCCGGGCTGATGATGGCCCTGTCCACGCTGTACTACGCCTGGCTGGCCTGGCAGCTGGCCAAGAAGACGGGCCGCAACGACGTGTGCGCACTGCCCTCGGGCATCAGCGTGCCGCACATGTTCGTGGTGGTGTTCGTCATCATGCTGCCCATCTCGTTGAAGACGGGCGACCCGATCAAGGGCTGGGAGGCCGGCCTCACCTGGGTGTTCGTGCAGAGCTTCGTGCTGATGGTGGGCGGCTTCATCGCGCCGGTCATCCGCCGCATCACGCCGCGAGCCGCGCTGCTGGGCACGCTGGCTGGCGTCTCCATCGCCTTCATCGCGCTGCGGCCGGCGCTGGAGATGTTCATGACGCCGCTGCTGGGCGTGGTGTGCTTCGCCATCATCCTGGTCAGCTGGTTCGGCGGCGTGCGCTGGTTCCGCGGCGTGCCGGCCGGCCTGGTGGCCATCGCGGTGGGTTGCATCATCGCCTGGGGCTCCACGGCGCTGGGCATGCCCATCGGCGGCATGAGCCTGGCCAACCTGGTGGCCTCGTTCAGCAACTTCGGCTTCTCGGTGCCGCTGCCGGCGGTGGGCCATGTGTTCTCGGGCTTCGAGTTCCTGGGCATCATCCTGGTCACCGCCATCCCCTTCGGCATCTACGACCTGGTAGAGGCGATGGACAACGTGGAAAGCGCGGCCGCCGGCGGCGACCACTTTCCCACCACCCGGGTGCTGACGGCCGACGGTGTGGTCAGCCTGATCGGCTGCCTGATGGGCAATCCCTTCATCAATGCGGTGTACATCGGCCACCCGGGCTGGAAGTCGATGGGCGGGCGCATCGGCTACTCGGCGGCCACCGGCATCGTGGTGCTGCTGATGTGCTGGCTGGGCATCATCTCGGTGATGACCTCGCTGATCCCGGTGGTGGCCATCGCGCCCATCCTGCTCTACATCGGCATGCTGATCGGCGCGCAGGCCTTCCAGGAAACGCCGCGCAGCCATGCACCGGCGGTGATCCTGGCCTTCATGCCGCACCTGGCGGCCTGGGGCAAGCTGCAGATCGACAACGCGCTGGGCGCTGCCGGCACCAGTGCCGCGGCCGTGGGCCTGGACAAGCTGGGCCAGACCGGCGTGCTGTACCACGGGCTGGAAGTGCTGGGCGGCGGCGCCATTCTGGGCGGGCTGGTGCTGGGCGCCATCGCCACCTTCATCATCGACCGTGAGCTGGTCAAGGCCGCGGCCTTTGCGGTGGCCGGTGCGCTGATGACCTTCTTCGGCTTCATGCACGGCGAGCAGATCGGCATCGGCCAGAGCCTGCCGGTGGCGGTGAGCTACCTGGGCTTTGCCGCGGTGCTGCTGGCCTGCGCCAAGCTGGCCCAGGTGGAGCCGAAGGCGGCCGAGCATGCGGAGCCGGTGCCGGCCTAGACTGGAGGCATGAACAAGCCTGTGCTGCTGGCCCATGCGGGCCGCCTCATCAACCATGGCCCCACGGTGCTGGTGTCGGCCGCCCATGGCGGCCGCCGCAACGTGATGGCCGCCGCCTGGTCGATGCCGGTGGAGTTCGATCCGCCGCGCATCGCGGTGGTGATCGACAAGAAGACCTTCACCCGCGAGCTCATCGCCGCCAGCGGCCAGTTCGCGATCAGCGTGCCCTGCCATGCGGTGCGCGACGCCACCTACACCATGGGCAGCGTCTCGGGCCGCGACCTGGCCACCAGCGGCAGCCCCGACAAGTTCGACACCTACGGCATCGGCCACTTCGCCGGCCCGGTGCTGGGCCTGCCGCTGGTGCAGGGCTGCGTGGCCTGGATGGAGTGCCGGCTGATCCCCGAGCCGCACACCGAAGACGCCTACGACACCTGCTTCGCCGAGGTGGTGTCGGCCCAGGCGGACAGCCGGGTGTTCGACCACGGCCGCTGGTCCTTCCGCGACGACAACACCAACCTGCACACGCTGCACCACCTGGGCGGCGGCCAGTTCGTGCTGCCGGCGCGCACGGTGCAGGGGCAGGTGCTGGCGCCGCGCTAGGCGTTCAGCCGCCGGCCACGCCGATGTGGCCACAGCGCCGCCGTGCCACCCAACCCCCAGCTGCCAACCCCCCCAGCATCAGCACCGCCGTACCCGGCTCCGGCACCGCCGTCATGAACGGGTAGATGCCGCCCGACAGCGTCTGCAGATCGACCTGAGTGGTGAACACGCCGTCGGCGCCGCGCACTTCCAGCTTGGTGATGCTGGCGGTGTTGCCGAAGGCGGCTTCGCCGCTGCCGGAAAAGAAGGTGCTGGTGGGCGCTTCCACCTGCACCACCGCGACCAGCAGCGCATTGAGCAGGATGGGCCGGCCATAGCGGAAGTCGAACTCCAGCGTGGCGGTCTGATCGATCGACTGCTGCCGCTGCGAGTTGTAGGCGGCCGAGTCCAGCACATTGTTGAAGGCTTCCAGGCTGGTCACGTCCAGGTCGTAGCGGCCCCACGCGTCGGAGAAGACCGTGCTGCTGCTGCTGGCCGAGCCGTCGAAGTGCGTGGTGATGCGCATGCGCCCGATGGTGTCCAGGGGCTGCCCGCCAACCGTCCACTCGTCGCGGAAGCTGGCCTGCGACAGCACCTCGGCGTCGGGCGCGACCTGGAACACGCCGCTGAGGGCACGCGTGATGTCCAGTGAAGCCGAGGCCGACAGCGAACCCACCGCCGCGCGCGAGTCGGCCACGAAGCTGCCGGTGTTGATGCCGCCTGCCGGCCAGGACTTTTCGCCATGCGCGAACTGGGGCACACGGCCATCGCCGCTGTTGGACTGGCCATTGCGCAGGTCCAGCACGACGCCGCCGGCTTCCGCTCGCACCTCGGCCGACGAGTAGAAGCTCGCCGCCGCGGTGGTGGGCAGCAGGGCGCCCGCGGCGGCGATGCAGGCCGCCGCAGCCAGGAGGGATGCACGCATGTCGGCTCCTCTCATGAGACGTCGGCATTCTGGGGGTGGGTGCGCCGCACCGCCCATCCCCAGAACGCAAGCGCCGGCCGCCGTACGCCATCCGGCGTATGGCCGATCCCCCGGGTCATCCCTAACCTGCGCAGCGTCCGATCCACGGTCGCTTCAACGCCAACAAGGGGTACCCATGACCACTCGCCGTTCCTTCTCGATCAAGCTCTCCGCCCTGGCGCTGGCCGCCATGGGCGCCACCGCCGTGCAGGCCCAGGAGACCATCAAGGTCGGTGTGCTGCACTCGCTGTCGGGCACCATGGCCATCTCGGAGACGGTCCTCAAGGACGTCGCGCTGATGACCATCGACGAGATCAACGCCAAGGGCGGCGTGCTGGGCAAGAAGCTCGAGCCGGTGGTGGTGGACCCCGCCTCCAACTGGCCGCTGTTCGCCGAGAAGGCCCGCCAGCTGATCACCAAGGACAAGGTGGCTGTCACCTTCGGCTGCTGGACCTCGGTCAGCCGCAAGAGCGTGCTGCCGGTGTACGAAGAGCTGAACAGCCTGCTGTTCTACCCCGTGCAGTACGAGGGTGAAGAGCTGAGCAAGAACGTGTTCTACACCGGCGCCGCGCCCAACCAGCAGGCCATCCCGGCGGTGGAATACCTGATGAGCAAGGACGGCGGCAGCGCCAAGCGCTTCGTGCTGCTGGGCACCGACTACGTGTACCCGCGCACCACCAACAAGATCCTGCGCGCCTTCCTCAAGAGCAAGGGCGTGGCCGAGGCCGACATCATGGAGGAGTACACCCCCTTCGGCCATTCGGACTACCAGAGCATCATCGCCAAGATCAAGAAGTTCTCTTCCGAAGGCAAGAAGACCGCGGTGGTGTCCACCATCAACGGCGACTCCAACGTGCCCTTCTACAAGGAACTGGGCAACCAGGGCCTGAAGGCGACCGACGTGCCGGTGGTGGCCTTCAGCGTGGGTGAAGAAGAGCTGCGCGGCGTGGACACCAAGCCGCTGGTGGGCCACCTGGCCGCCTGGAACTACTTCATGTCGGTGAAGAACCCGACGAACGATGCCTTCATCAAGGCCTGGAGCAGCTATGCCAAGGCCAAGAACATCCCGGGCCACAAGGACAAGCCGCTGACCAACGACCCGATGGAAGCCACCTACATCGGCATCCACATGTGGGCGCAGGCGGTCGAGAAGGCCAAGAGCACCGACACCGACAAGGTGATCGCGGCGATGGCCGGCCAGACCTTCAAGGCACCCAGCGGCTTCACCGCCACGATGGACAAGGAAAACCACCACCTGCACAAGCCGGTGTTCATCGGTGAAGTGAAGGCCGACGGCCAGTTCAACGTGGTGTGGAAGACGCCGGGCCCGGTGGTGGCCGACCCCTGGAGCGACTACATCCCCGAGAACAAGGGGAAGAAGAACGTGCCCGAGAAGAAGTAAGCCGGCCTGAGGCCACCGGCCGCGGCGTCTGAACGCCGCGGCCCGCACCACAAGAAGGGATGACCATGCAGGTCCGTTGGATCGTGCCGGGCTTGCTGGCGCTGTTGCTCAGCGTCGGGGCCCATGCACTGACGCCGCAGCAGGCGCGTGCAATTGCCACCGGCGACAGCGATGAGCGCATCGCGGCCGTGCAGGCCGCACTGGCCGCCGCCGACACCGGCCTGGCGCCGCTGGCGCAGGCCCTGCTGGACGATGCCGTCAAGATCACGCCCGAGCAGGTGCTGATCGTGCGTGACGGCCAGGCCACCGACGCGGCCACCGGCCAGCCCGTGGCCAACGTGCCCGAGACCGCGGAAGACCCGGTCAACAACAACCGCATCCGCCGCACGCTGCAGGCGGCGCTGGCTTCGCTGCAGTTGTTTTCGCCCGACCGGGCGCAGCGCGCCGCCGCCATCACCCAGCTGCGCGACCAGGCCGACGAAGGCCTGATGCCGCTGCTGGACAAGGCCGAAGCCGCCGAACCCGATGCCGCGCTGAAGAAGCAGCTGAGCCTGTTGAAGGCCAGCGTGCTGGTGAGCGCGCCCGAACCCGACAAGCGTCTGGCCGCCGCCAAGCTGCTGGAGGCCAGCGACGACCCCAACACCCGCAGCCTGCTGCTGGAGCGCCTGGCCACCGGCGGCGAGAGCGACCCCGCCGTGCGCGCCGCCCTGGCCAAGGCGCTGACGGCCGTCGAGCGCCGGCTGTCCATCGGTGAATGGATGGGCGTGCTGTTCACTGGCGCCAGCCTCGGCTCCATCCTGTTGCTGGTGGCGCTGGGCCTGGCCATCACCTACGGGCTGATGGGCGTGATCAACATGGCCCATGGCGAGCTGATGATGATCGGCGCCTACGCCACCTTCGTGGTGCAGAACCTGTTCCGCCAGTACCTGCCCGGCGCCTTCGACTGGTACGTGCTGGCGGCCATTCCGCTGAGCTTTTTGGCCAGCGCGCTGGTGGGCGCGCTGATGGAGCGCAGCGTGATCCGCTGGCTGTACGGCCGGCCGCTGGAAACGCTGCTGGCCACCTGGGGTATCAGCCTGGTGCTGATGCAGGCGGTGCGCTCGCTCTTCGGCGCGCAGAACGTGCCGGTGGAGAACCCGGCCTGGATGAGCGGCGGCGTGCAGGTGATGAGCAACCTGACGCTGCCCTACAACCGGCTGGCGATCCTGGCCTTTGCCTTCATCGTGCTGGGCGGCGTGGCGCTGATGATCGCCCGCACGCGGCTGGGCTTGTTCGTGCGCGGCGTGACGCAGAACCGGCGCATGGCCTCCTGCGTGGGCGTGAACACCGCACGGGTGGACACCTATGCCTTCGCGCTGGGCGCCGGCATCGCCGGCCTGGCGGGCTGCGCCCTCTCGCAGGTGGGCAACGTGGGCCCCGACCTGGGCCAGAGCTACATCGTCGACTCGTTCATGGTGGTGGTGCTGGGTGGCGTGGGCCAGCTGGCGGGCACCGTGGTGGCGGGCCTGGGCCTGGGCGTGCTGAACAAGCTGCTGGAAGGCTGGGCCGGCGCTGTGCTGGCCAAGATCATGGTGCTGGTGTTCATCGTGGTGTTCATCCAGAAGCGGCCGCAGGGACTCTTCGCCATGAAGGGTCGGAGCGCCGAGGCATGACGCGCGCTGCCTGCATGAACGGAGAAATCGAATGAGTGCTGTGTTACCTCCCACCTTCACGCTGCCCGCCCCCAAGCGCGGCACGCTGCTGGGCCCCAAGGGCTGGACGGGCGTGTTCGTGGCACTGCTGGTGGTGTGCGTGCTGGCCCCGGTGCTGAACCTGCTGGTGCCCGAGGGCAGCATGCTGCACCTGAGCGACTATTCGATCGGCCTCATCGGCAAGATCATGTGCTACGCCATCTGCGCGCTGGCGATGGACCTGATTTGGGGCTACACCGGCATCCTGTCGCTGGGGCACGGGCTCTTCTTCGCGCTGGGCGGCTACGGCATGGGCATGTACCTCATGCGCCAGATCGGCCGCGACGGCAACTACAAGAGCGACCTGCCCGACTTCATGGTGTTCCTCGACTGGAAGGAACTGCCGTGGCACTGGGCGCTGAGCGATTCCTTCATCGCGCAGATGCTGCTGGTGCTGCTGGTGCCCGGGCTGCTGGCCTTCGTGTTCGGCTTCTTCGCCTTCCGCTCGCGCATCAAGGGCGTGTACTTCTCCATCATCACGCAGGCCATGACCTTCGCGGCGATGTTGCTGTTCTTCCGCAATGAAACCGGCTTCGGCGGCAACAACGGCTTCACCGACTTCAAGCGCATCCTCGACCTGCCCATCGCCACGCCGTCCACCCGCATCACGCTGTTCGTGCTCACCGGGCTGGTGCTCATCGGCTTTTACCTGATGGCGCGCTGGATCGTGAACAGCAAGTACGGCCGTGTGCTGCAGGCCATCCGCGATGCCGAGACGCGGGTGATGTTCACCGGCTACGACCCGCTGGCCTACAAGCTCAGCATCTGGACGCTGTCGGCCGTGATGTGCGCGGTGGCCGGTGCGCTGTACGTGCCCCAGGTGGGCATCATCAACCCCAGCGAGATGACGCCGGCGGCCAGCATCGAGATCGCGATCTGGGCCGCGGTGGGCGGCCGCGCCACGCTGATCGGCCCCATCGTCGGCGCCTTCTTCGTCAATGGCGCCAAGAGCTGGTTCACCGTGGCCTTCCCCGAGGTGTGGCTGTACTTCCTGGGCGCCCTCTTCATCGCCGTCACGCTGTTCCTGCCGCAGGGCATCGTGGGGCTGTTCCGCAAGTTCAAGAAGGAGGCCGGCCAATGACGCCTGACCTGATGGAAGCCGGCACGCAGCTGCGGCAGGCGCATGAGCAGCGGGTGAACAACGTCGGCGGCTCCGGCGGCGATGCCAGCTACGGCCGCGTGGCGCGCGCCGGCGTGCCCGAGTTCGCGCAGGGCGTGGCGCTTTACGTGGACGACATCACCGTCAGCTTCGACGGCTTTCGCGCGCTCAATGCGCTGTCGCTCACCATCAACGTGGGCGAGCTGCGCTGCATCATCGGCCCCAACGGCGCCGGCAAGACCACGATGATGGACGTGATCACCGGCAAGACGCGGCCCGACAAGGGCAAGGTGTTCTTCGGCTCCAACATCGACCTGCTGCGCCTGCGCGAGAACGACATCGCGCAGATCGGCATCGGCCGCAAGTTCCAGAAGCCCACGGTGTACGAAGAGCTGAGCGTCTTCGAGAACCTGGAGCTGGCGCTGAAGGCCGACCGCCGCGTGCGGGCCAGCGTGTTCTCGCGCCTGACGGGTGCGCAGCTGGACCGCATCGGCGAGATCCTGGCGCTGATCCACCTGAAGGACGCGGCCCAGCGCACCGCCGGCCTGCTCAGCCATGGTCAGAAGCAATGGCTGGAGATCGGCATGCTGCTGATGCAGGACCCCAAGCTGCTGCTGCTGGACGAGCCGGTGGCCGGCATGACCGACGAAGAAACCGAGCGCACGGCCGAGCTGTTCCTGTCGCTGGAAGGCCGGCACTCGCTGGTGGTGGTGGAGCACGACATGAAGTTCGTGGACCAGCTGACCGAGGGCCGCAAGAAGGTGACGGTGCTGCATGAAGGCAGCGTGCTGGCCGAGGGTCTGCTGGCCGACGTGCAGGCCAACGACAAGGTGGTCGAGGTTTATTTGGGGCGCTAGCCATGTTGCAAGTCGAAGGCCTGAACCAGTACTACGGCGGTTCGCACATCCTGCGCAACCTGTCGTTCGAAGCGAAGATCGGCGAGGTGACCGTCATCCTCGGCCGCAACGGCGTGGGCAAGACCACGCTGCTCAAGAGCCTGATGGGCGTGGTGCCGATCAAGACCGGCAGCATCAAGCTCGACGGGCAGGAGATGGGCAAGGAAAAGCCGTACGAGCGCGTCAAGCGCGGCGTGGGCTATGTGCCCCAGGGCCGCGAGATCTTCGGCCGGCTGACGGTGGAGGACAACCTGCGCATGGGCCTGGCCTACAAGAGCGGCAGCGTGCCGGTGCCGGCCGAGATCTTCGAGCTGTTTCCGGTGCTCAAGCAGATGATCCACCGCCGCGGCGGCGACCTGTCGGGCGGGCAGCAGCAGCAGCTGGCCATCGGCCGTGCGCTGGCGGCCGGCCCCAAGCTGCTGATCCTGGACGAACCCACCGAGGGCATCCAGCCCAGCATCATCAAGGACATCGGCCGCGTGATCCGCATGCTGGCCGACCGCGGCAACATGGCCATCGTGCTGGTGGAGCAGTACTACGACTTCGCCGAGGAACTGGCCGACCAGTACCTGGTGATGGAGCGCGGCGAGATCATTGCCCGCGGCCGCGGCGCCGACATGCAGGCCAACGGCGTGCGCGAGCTGATGTCGATCTAGCCTCGGCAGCGCCACCCGCTCGGCGGGTGGCGACCTGTCATCAGGGCGCCGGGTGCTCCGCCTCGGCGGCCTTCCGCTCACGCTGGTGCTGCAGCAGGCCCGCCACTGCGATCAGCGGCAGGCTGCACTCCACCACCTCTTCCAGCGCCGACAGGATGGTGTCCAGCTGGTCGGACATGTGCACGCCGAAGTCTTCGGCCAGGATGGCGAAGCTGCGGTCGATGACCTTGGTGGCCACCAGCGTGACGAAGAAGATGGCCACGGTGATCGCCAGCGGGCGGGCGCGGCGCAGGCCCTGCCACATCGGGCGGGCGTGGCGGGCCAGCAGCCACAGCGCGGTGCCCGCAATCACCAGCAGGATGGGCAGTGCCACCAGCTTCTGGTGCAGCGGGTGATCGTTCAGGTAGAAGCTGACCTTGAGCACGCTGGTGTCGGTGAAGGCCTTGTGCAGGTCCTGCTCGCGGGCGGCGAAGGCCAGCAGCATCACCGTCAACCCCAGCCGCGTGGCGCCGCCTTGCTGCGGGCGCGCCACGCACCACAGCGCCACGGCGGCGCACAGGTACAGCAGCGTGGTCAGGCTTTCGACCGGGCCGTTCTCGTGGATCAGGTCCATCACCAGCGCGCGTGGCAGGCATTCGGCCCACAGCAGCGCCACCGCCACCGCGAACAGCGGGGCCCACAGCCCCGCCCAGCGCAACGAGGCGTCGCGCGTGTCATCGCCGGCCCAACGGGCGGTCTTGTCGAGGGGGAGTTGCGAATTCATCGTTTCGACATCAAAACGTCATCCTAAGCGCCGTAACCCGAACGTACCCGATGTGGGGCCAAAGTCCGACGGTCCCGCTGCCCGCCGCCCGATACCATCGGCAACAAGGAGAACCAAGAAGCCATGGAGCAAAGAACCGCGTATCCCCGCCTGGTGGGGGACATCGGCGGCACCAACGCCCGTTTTGCCATCTGCGAATCGGCCGACGCCCAGCCCACGCACGTCGCCGCGCTGAAGGGCGAGGAATTCCCGACGCTGCAGGCGGCGATGCGCAGCTACCTGGACCAGCTGGGCCTGCCGCAGCCCCGGAACTGCGCCATCGGCATCGCCAACCCGGTGGACGGCGACCACCTGCAGATGACCAACCACACCTGGGGCTTTTCGATCGAGGCCGTGCGCCAGGAGTTCGGTTTCGAGCGCTTCGTGGTCGTGAACGATTTCGTGGCCCTGGCGCTGGCCCTGCCGGCGCTGCGGCCGTCGGAGCTGAAGCCGGTGGGCGGCGGCACCCCGCTGCCGGGTGCCACGCTGGGCCTGGTGGGCGCCGGCACCGGCCTGGGCGTGGCCTCGCTGACCTTCACCCGACGCGGCGAGGCCGTGGCCGTGGGCGGCGAGGGCGGCCACGTGTCGCTGGCGCCGGCCACCGCCGAGGAAGCCGCGGTGATCGCCAGCCTGCAGCGTCGTTTCGGCCATGCCTCGGCCGAGCGGGCGGTGTCCGGTCCCGGGCTGGTGAACCTGTACCAGGCGCTGGGTGAGGTGCGGCAGCAGGCTGCGCCGCTGCAGGAGCCGGCCGCGGTGCTGTCGGCCGCGATGGGCGGTGCCGATGCGCTGGCCGCCGCAGCGCTGGACATGTTCTGCGCCTTCCTGGGCAGCGTGGCGGGCAACCTGGCGCTGACCGTGGCGGCGCGCGGCGGCATGTACATCGGCGGTGGCATCGTGCCGCGCATGGGCGAGGCTTTCGCCCGCTCACCGTTCCGCCAGCGCTTCGAGGCCAAGGGCCGCTTCCAGGGCTACCTGAGCCAGATCCCCTGCTGGGTGATCGACGCCCAGCAGTCACCGGCGCTGCTGGGCGCTTCGCGCGCACTCGACGCGGCTTGACCCCGGTCAGGCGCTGGCGCGATCAGGTGCGCCAGATGCGCGGCGGCGGTGCGTCCATCTGCCAGGCGCTGCGGCGCCAGGCGGTCCACACCCGCAGCAGCAGCTGCTGCGCCGGCTCCACCCGCGCTGCCAGCACGCGCAGCACCACCGCTTCGGCATGGGGTGCGGTGACACCGGCGGTGGCGGCCAGGGCCGAGTCCTCGCACACGTCACGGGCGGCCTGCAGCAGCGCGTCGCGCCGCGCCGCCGCCAGCGGGCTGCCCGCCGCGAACCACATCGTGGCCACCACCTTGTGCCCGGCCAGGCCCAGCGGTGAATCCAGCAGCCGGTGGTCGTCGGCCGCCAGCGTGGCGCGCTCCAGCCACACGCCGGGCAGCTCCAGGTGGGTGCGGAAGCGTCCGCGCTCGAAGGCCTGGCCGGTGGCCGGCAGGCCCAGGGCCAGCACGTCCCAGCCCATCATCTCGGCGCCTGCGGCCAGCGCGAACCGCATGCGGTTCTCGGCTTCGCAGCCGCTGTAGGCGATGGCCTCCAGCGGCAGCCATTCCAGCCGCGCACCGTCGGCCACCTGGATCTCGGTGTGCTGCAGCGCTGGCTCACCCGCGCTGCGGTAAAAGCGCGTGGCCCCCGGCGTGGTCAGCACCGCATGCGTGCCGGCTGCCAGCCGCGCATCCAGCCGCAGCACGTCACCGCCCACCACGCCACCGGGCGGGTGCACCAGCACGTGGTGGCAGATGCCGGGCCCTTCGGGGTACAGCCGCTGCAGCACCCGCAGCGGCCCTTCATGGCGGTCCAGCGCGATGGTGCGTTCGCCATCACGCGTGTAGTGCAGATCGAGGTGACCGGTCCAGGCCATGGGTCGGAGGGGGGTTGAGGCGGCTGAAGGCCGGCACTGTAACCCCACGCACCGCTGCTCTGTTGCGGTGCAGCATGGCTGTCACGAAAGTTGCTTAGGGTGGTGCCTGCAGCCCGCAGACGGGCCAAGACCCGACGCTGCTGCAGGTGTCCCAACAAACTTCAGGGAGTGGTAGTCATGCATCAGCGGATCTTGGTGGCGGCCGTGGTGGCCTTCATGGTGGCGGGTACCGCCCAGGCAGCGTCTCAAGGCTCAGGTGCCGGCACCGCAACAGCAGCCGGCGCCGCTGCAGCGGCCACGGCGGCGGCGACTGACCACAACACCAGCGCACCGGCCGCCGGCAGCGACCTCGCGCTGCTCTTCGGCGGCCTGGGCGCCATCGGCTTCGTGAGCTGGCGCCGGGGCCGCTTCGAAGCCTGAAGAAGGGACCGACCCGGGCGCAGCCCGGGTCTTGGGGGTCACCAGGTTCCGCCGGGCCGCCCCAAGGAACCTGCGCCCCCTCGGGGGGCCGACCCGGGCTATGCCCGGGTCTTGGGGGTCAACGTTCAATATTCCCAGAAAATCCGCTGCAATTCAGCGGTCGTCTGCGGCTTGGTCAGCGCCACGGCGGCCAGGATCTTGGCCTTCTGCGGGTTCAGGTCGTGGGCCACCACCCAGTCGTACTTGTCGTCGGGCTGCTCGGCGTTGCGCAGCACGATGCCGTCGGCCACGCGGCTGGAGCGGATCACCATCACGCCCTTGTCGCGGATGGACTTGAGCTTGTCCACCGCGTAGTTGGGCACCGAGCCGTTGCCGGTACCGGCGTTGATGATGGCCTTGACGCCCGGCGCGGCGGCCGCGTCGTACAGCGCCATGTTCATGCTGCCCGAGCCGTAGACGATGGACACTTCCGGCAGCGCATCGATGGTGTCGATGTCGAACTCGGAGTTGATGGTGTGGCGCTTGGCCAGGCTGCGGAACCAGAAGGTCTTGCCTTCCACCACCATGCCCAGCGAGCCCCACTGGCTGCCGAAGGCGCTGGTCTTGATGTTCACGCGCTTGCTGGCATCACGGCCCGGCAGGATGTCGTCGGCCATCGTGATCAGCACGCCCTTGCCCTTGGCGCTGGGCGCTGCGGCCACCACCACCGCGTTGTACAGGTTCAGCATGCCGTCGGCCGACATCGCGCTGCCCGGCCGCATGGAGCCGACCACCACGATGGGCTTGTCGCTCTTGATCACCAGGTTCAGGAAGAAGGCGGTTTCTTCCAGCGTGTCGGTGCCGTGGGTGACGACCACGCCGCTGACTTCCGGGTCCTTCAGCAGCGCCGAGACGCGCTTGCCAAGAGTCACCAGCTTGTCGTTGGTGAAGCTCTCGGAAGCGATCTGGAAGGCCTGCTCGCCGCGCACGTTGGCCACACTGGCCAGTTCGGGCACGCCGGCGATCAGCTTGTCCACCGGCACCTTGGCGGCCTGGTAGGTGGCGCTGTTCAGGGCCGAGGCACCGGCACCGGCGATGGTGCCGCCGGTGGCGACGATCACCACGGTGGGCTTGGCCGTCTGGGCCAGGGCCGGCAGGCCGGCGAAGGCGGTGGCCGCCAGCAGCGCGGCGCAGGCGGCGCGCAGGCCGCGGGTCATGGATTGCATGCGGGGTTCTCCTCTTGGTTGTGAAAAAACCAGCGGGAGTAGATGCGAGAAACGGGCCCGGGTGAATACCGATCCGGCATTCATGCTTTCCCAAAGTGCATGGAGTTGGTGCACTTCAGCGCGGCGCCGCCGTCACCAGCTCGCCGTCCAGCGGCGCGATGCTGCCGCAGGCGTCGGGCTCGTAGCCGGCCAGCTGGCGCACCGCTTCACGGTAGGCGTCGCTGCGGATGACGGCCAGCATGGCCTGTACCCGCGGCTGCTGCAGCGCCGCCGGCCGGCAGGCCAGGAAGTAGCGCTCGGCCTGCACCGGGATGAACTCCAGCCCGAAGCGGCGCGCCGCCGTCTCCACGCCGAAGGCCACGTCGGCCATGCCGCTGGCCACGTAGGCGGCCACCGCGGCATGGGTGTGCTCGCCCTGCTCGTAGCCGGCGATGCGGCCGCCGTCCAGCCCACGCTGGGCCAGCAGCAGGTCCAGCAGCAGCCGGGTGCCCGAGCCGCGTTCGCGGTTGATGAAGCGCACGTCCGGCCGCAGCAGGTCGTCCACCGCATACACCCGGCGCGGGTTGCCGGCCGCCACCATCAGCCCCTGGCGGCGCAGCACCAGGTGGATGGCGCGCAGGTCGCCGCTGAGCCAGCGTGCATGGTGGGCCAGCACCTGGGCGCCCAGCGGGCCCACCGGCAGGTGCAGGCCGGCCACGTCGCAGGTGCCGCCATGCACCGCGGCGGCGGCCTGCTCGCTGTTGCAGTACTTGATCTCCAGCGGCAGCTGCGCGGCCTCCAGCTGGTGGGCCAGCTGCTCCACCGCAAAGCCGTGGCTGGCCCACAGGCGCAGGGCGCCGCCGCTGGGCGCCAGCAGCGTGTGCAGCTCGGCCTCCAGTTCCGAGGCCAGGCTTTCCAGCACCGGCGACAGCCGGGCACCGATGCGGCGGTCGGCCCACACCAGGGTGCGGGCCAGCGGCGTCAGCGCAGAGCCCTTGCCGCGCTGCATCTGCAGCAGCGGCGCGCCGAGCACCGCCTCGGCCTCGCGCAGCAGCTTCCAGGCGTGGCGGTAGCTGCCGCCTTCCTTCTCGCAGGCCGCGGCCAGGCTGCCGTGGTCTTCCACCAGCGACAGCAAGGCCAGCACCCGCGCCGGCAGCTCACGGCCTTCGGCGTTGCGGATGTTCCAGTGCGGTCGGATGGAGACGTGCAGCACGATGGCAGGCGTGGGGGGCTATGCTGGCCGGGCAGTTTAGTCACAGTACCCCTGGAACCCATGACCGACGCCGTTCCCGTTACCCCCGCCGACACCGACGACCTGCCCGCCCACCAGGCGCTGGCCGTGCTGCGCTGCCGGCTGGGTGACGACGGCCAGCTGGCGCAGCAGGCCGAGCAGGACGAGGTGGTGAGCGAGGTGCCGGTGGCGCTGACCTTCAACGGCCTGTCGCATGCGGTGATGATGGCCACGCCCACCGAGCTGGAGGCGATGGCGCTGGGCTTCGCCTTGTCCGAAGGCTTGATCGCTTCACCGGCCCAGTGCTACGGCATGGAGCTGAGCACCGGCGAGCTGGGCTGCGAGGTGGCGCTGGAAGTGGCGCAGCAGGCCTTCGTGCAACTGAAGCAGCGCCGCCGCGCGATGGAAGGCCGCAGTGGCTGCGGCCTGTGCGGCGTGGACAGCCTGGCCGCGCTGGACCTGCAGCCTGAGCCGTTGCCGCCCGGGCCGGCCGTGCCGCTGGCCGCCGTGCTGCGGGCCATGGGGCAGCTGGCCGAGCACCAGCCGGTGAACCGCGCCACCGGCGGCTGCCATGCGGCCGGCTGGGCCACGCCCGACGGCACGCTGCAGTGGGCGATGGAGGACGTGGGCCGCCACAACGCGCTGGACAAGCTGATCGGCCGCCTGGCGCAGCGCCGGCTGCTGGGCACGCCGGGCTTCGTGGTGATGTCCAGCCGTGCCAGCTACGAGCTGGTGCGCAAGTGCGCCCGCGTGGGCATCGGCACGCTGGCCACTGTGTCGGCGCCCAGCACGCTGGCGGTGCGCATCGCGCAGCAGGCCGGGCTGGTGCTGTGGGGCTTCAGCCGCGGCCGGCAGGCGGTGCGTTATGCGGGCGATTCGCCCGAGGTGGAGCCGGGCAGCCGCGGCTCGGGCGGCTGAGGCAGCGCCGCCGGCGCCGCGACTTCGCGCAGCACCATGGACGGCTGCCTCCACAGCGGCAGCCCGGCCGCCGGCAGCGCCTGCAGCACCTTGAACAGCAGCGCGCTCTTCACGCCGTAGCTCTGCCGCGGCGAGTTGACGAAGCCGGTGGCGTTGAACACCACGTTGCCGGCCGCGTCCACGCCGTCCAGCTGCACGTTGGGCGCCGGCGTGTCCAGGATGTCGGGGTGGTCGACGAAGGCCTGCAGCAGGATCTCGCGGGCCCGCTCGGTGTCGGTGTCCAGCGGCATAGGCAGCTTGATCTGCACCAGGCCCAGGGGGCTCTGGTGCGTCACGTTGCGAACCACCTTGGTGATGAACTCCGAGTTGGGCACGATCACCGTCGAGCGGTCGCCCATCTGGATCTCGGTGGCGCGCACGTTGATGCGGCGGATGTCGCCTTCCACCCCGCCCAGCGCCACCCAGTCGCCCACCTTCACCGGCCGCTCGGCCAGCAGGATCAGGCCCGAGACGAAGTTGCTCACCACCGCCTGCAGGCCGAAACCGATGCCCACCGACAGCGCACTGGCGATCCAGGCCACCTTGTCCAGCGCCAGGCCGATGGCCGACAGCCCCAGGCCGATGGACACCACCGTGCCCAGGAAGCCCAGCAGCGTGGCCACCGAGGCGCGCATGCCCGCGTCCAGCGAGGTGGTGGGCAGGAAGCGGTCGGCGAACCAGCGCTTGACCGCCCGCAGCACCACCGTGGCCAGCAGGAACACCAGCACCGCCTGCAGCACCGCGGTGGGCCGCAGCTGCAGCTCGCCCACGGTGATGCCGTCGCGCAGCTGGTCGGTGCGGCGCAGCAGGTCGGACGGGCCTTCACCGAAGGGCGCGAGGATGAGCACCAGCGCCACCAGGGCCGTGGTCAGCCGCAGCGCGCCCGACAGCAGCACCGTGGCCTGGCGGCGCAGCCGGATGCCCGGCGTCTCACCGTCGGCCGTGTCGTCGGCGCCGGCGGCGCGGCTGCCCAGCCAGGCCGTGGCCACGTCGTCGATCAGCGCGTCCAGCACGAAGGCCGTCATCGCCAGCACCGCGATCCAGCTCACCTGCCGCACCACGAAGGCGCCCAGCGCCACGTAGCCCACCAGGATGGCCAGCACGCTGGCCGCCAGCAAGGCGCGGGCGAAAAACAGGGCCAGCGTCATCCAGGTGGGGCGCGGCAGGTATTCGTGCTCGTCGCGCACCGCATGTGAATGCAGGCGCAGCCGCTCGCCACGGCGCACCGTGTGGGCCAGCAGCAGGCCCAGCAGCAGCGCATAAACGCCGTTGATCGCCACCTCGGTGGCCAGGCTGGTCTGCACCTGGGTGCCCAGGCGCTGCACCACCCAGCCGATGAAGATCAGCGCGCCGATGTAGGTGGGATGCCAGCGCAGCCCGGTGGCCACGTCGTCGGGCAGCGGCAGCAGCCGCCACGAGGGCCGCTTGGCCGCCAGCAGCGCCGAGCCGATGCCGGCCACGTAGGCCGAGAAGCAGGTGGCGCCCACCATGCTGCCCAGCAGCTCGCGCAGCGGGTCGGTGTCGGGCAGGGTCCAGACGATGCCGCGCATCACCGCATAGGCCGCGACGCCCGGCACCAGCATGGCCAACAGCGCCTGCGCCACCGCATACAGCGAGCGCCGCACCCGGCCCGAAGGCGCGCGCTCGGCCGTGAGGGCCACCAGCCGCCGGCTGAGCCAGCGCCGCAGGCCGAACACCACCAGCACCACCGCGCCCAGGGCGGCCCAGGCGGTGGCGGGTGTGGCCGCTGCGGCAGCGGCCATGGTGGCGCCCAGCTGCTGCAGCCGCTGCAGGTCGCGCGTGGCGTTCAGCCGCAGCTCGTTCCAGAACGAGGGCGACAGGATCGAATCGGTGCGCTCGAACAGCGCGGCGCGGAAGCGGTCGCGCCGCTCGCCGGCGGCCTGGTCGGCCAGCTGCTGGCTCTGCACCACCAGCAGCCGCGCCAGCTTGATGCGGGCGTCCAGCGTCTCGATGGCTTTTTGCAGGCTGCGCCGTTGCTCGGCCACGTCGGCTGCCTCGGTGCCGTCCGCGGGCGCCGGGCCCAGCTCGGCCAGCCGGGCCTTGGCGCTGTCCAGTTCGGGCGCCTGCTCACCGGCGATGCGGTCGGCATCTTCCTGCAGCTGCAGCAGCACGCGGCGCGATTCGGCCAGTTCGCTGCCCGCCATCGGCGTGTCACCGGCCAGCCGTTTTTCGATCCGTTCCACCTGCTGGCGGGCGGTGTCCAGCGCGATGTCCGCCTCGTCGGCGGCACGGGCCGCAGGGGCGGCGCACAGCAGCGCCACGGCCAGCATCAGCAGGCAGGCGGCCATCACCGCCCATGAGCGCCATCCCGCGCAAGCAGGCCTTGCGGTCTTGCGCACAAGCATCTTCCAACTCCTGTGTGATCGCCCCGGGGTCGGGGCGGGCGCAGGATGTTAGGCGAGGGGCCGGGCGGGTTGTCGCCGGGCGTAACTCAGCAGCCGGCCCTTGTAGGCGGCGCCCTGGGCGGTGGCGGCGCGGTCAAGCCGCTGCTCGGTGAGCGCGAAGCCCTGTCCGGCCATGTGGCGGTTGAAGGCGGCGCGGTTGCCGCGGTCGGGGTCGACGATCCACACCTCGGCGCTGGCGCCGGCATGCAGCTCGATGAAGCCGGCCAGGTCGTCGGCCGCGTCGCGGTCGTACAGCAGGTCGCTACCCACCAGCAGGTCGTAGGGGCCGTCCACCGCCAGCTGCGCCACCTCGCCGGCGCGCGGCACCGGCGGCAGCGGCTGCCGCCAGTGGCCGTAGCGGTACTTCATCGGCGCGAGGCCGTTGAGCTGCAGGTTGGCCTGCAGGAAGGCGGCGGTGAGCGGGTGGCAGTCGCTGGCGGTCACGTCGGCGCCGCGTCGGTGCGCCACCAGGCTGGCCAGGCCCAGGCCGCAGCCCATCTCCAGGATGCGTTCGCTGCCCTGCACCGGCCGCAGCGCCAGCAGCGCGGCCAGCTCGGCGCCCGAAGGCCACAGCAGCCCGAACAGCGGCCAGGTGGCCGAGGAGATGCCCAGGCCGGCCGCTTCGCCGTGGGGGTCGCTGAACTGCTGGCGGTCCAGCAGCGAGCGGATCTGCAGGTCGTCCACGCCCGCCACGGCGATGCACTCTTGCTTGGTCTGGTAGCCGGGCATCGCAGGGGGCGCGAAGCCGGCAGCAAAGAGGCTTCGATCAAGGAAAGGGCGCCGAGTATGCGCCCTGCCCGCAAAGCCCCTACTTGGCGGCGATCACCGCTTCCACCACGTTGCGCGGGGCTTCGGCGTAGTGCTTGAACTCCATCGTGTAGGTGGCGCGGCCTTGGCTGAGCGAGCGCAGCGTGGTGGAGTAGCCGAACATCTCCGACAGCGGCACCTCGGCCTTGACCAGCTTGCCGCCGCCGCCGGGCATGTCGTCCATGCCCTGCACCATGCCGCGGCGGGACGAGAGGTCGCCCATCACGTTGCCCATGAAGTCCTCGGGCGTTTCCACCTCCACGGCCATCATCGGCTCCAGCAGCACCGGCTTGGCGCGGCGCATCGCCTCCTTGAAGGCCATGGAGCCGGCCATGCGGAAGGCGTTTTCGTTGGAGTCCACATCGTGGTACGAGCCGAAGGTGAGCGTGACCTTCACGTCCACCACCGGAAAGCCCGCCAGCACGCCCGACTTCAGCGTTTCCTGGATGCCCTTGTCCACCGCCGGGATGTACTCGCGCGGGATCACGCCACCCTTGATGGCGTCGACGAACTCGTAGCCCTTGCCCGGCGGCTGTGGCTCCAGCGTGATGACGGCGTGGCCGTACTGGCCGCGGCCGCCCGACTGCTTGACGAACTTGCCTTCCACCTCGGTGGCGGGCTGGCGCACCGTCTCGCGGTAGGCCACCTGCGGCTTGCCGACGTTGGCTTCCACGCCGAACTCGCGCTTCATGCGGTCGACCAGGATTTCCAGGTGCAGCTCGCCCATGCCGGCGATGATGGTCTGGCCGCTTTCTTCGTCGGTGCGCACGCGAAAGCTCGGGTCTTCCTGCGCCAGGCGGTTGAGCGCGACGCCCATCTTTTCCTGGTCGGCCTTGGTCTTGGGCTCCACCGCCTGCGAGATCACCGGCTCCGGGAACACCATGCGCTCCAGGATGATGGTCTTGTCGGGGTCGCACAGCGTGTCGCCGGTGGTCGCGTCCTTCAGGCCCACCGCGGCGGCGATGTCGCCGGCGCGCACTTCCTTGATCTCCTCGCGCTCGTTGGCATGCATCTGCAGGATGCGGCCCAGCCGCTCCTTCTTGCCCTTGACCGGGTTGTAGACCGAGTCGCCCGCCTTCACCACGCCCGAATACACGCGGAAGAAGATCAGCTGGCCCACGTAGGGGTCGGTCATGATCTTGAAGGCCAGCGCCGAGAAGGGCTCGTCGTCGGTCGGGTGGCGCTCGGCCGGGCTGTCGTCGTCCTCGTTGTGGCCCAGGATGGCGGGCACGTCCACCGGCGAAGGCAGGTAGTCGATCACCGCGTCCAGCATCGCCTGCACGCCCTTGTTCTTGAAGGCGCTGCCGCACAGCATGGGCACGATCTCGCCGGCGATGGTGCGCTGGCGGATGGCGGCCTTGATCTCTGCTTCGGTCAGCGCCTCGCCGCCCAGGTACTTGTCCAGCAGCTCCTCGCTGGCCTCGGCGGCCGACTCGACCATCTTGTCGTGCCACTCCTGCGCGGTGGCCTTCAGGTTCTCGGGGATCTCCTGGTACTCGAAGCGCACGCCCTGGCTGCCGTCGTCCCAGACGATGGCCTTCATCTTCACCAGGTCGATCACGCCCTGGAAGTGGTCTTCGGCGCCCACCGGGATCTGCACCGGCACGGCCACGCCCTTCAGGCGCTCACCGATCTGCCGCTGCACACGGAAGAAGTCGGCGCCCACGCGGTCCATCTTGTTGACGAAGGCCATGCGCGGCACCTTGTACTTGTTGGCCTGGCGCCAGACGGTCTCGCTCTGCGGCTGCACGCCGCCCACCGAGTCGTACACCATCACCGCGCCGTCCAGCACGCGCATCGAGCGTTCCACCTCGATGGTGAAGTCCACGTGGCCCGGGGTGTCGATGATGTTGATGCGGTGCTCGGGGTAGTTGCCCGCCATGCCCTTCCAGAAGGCCGTGGTGGCCGCCGAGGTGATGGTGATGCCGCGTTCCTGCTCCTGCTCCATCCAGTCCATCGTCGCGGCGCCGTCGTGCACCTCACCGATCTTGTGGTTCACACCCGTGTAGAACAGGATGCGCTCGGTGGTGGTGGTCTTGCCAGCGTCGATGTGGGCGCTGATGCCGATGTTGCGATAGCGTTCGATCGGGGTTTTGCGGGACATGGCGGGGGTCCTCCTGGCGGGGCGGGCGGGCTGCCCGGGTTGGCCGCATGGCCGGCGCAGCTTAGCGGGCTGGCGTTAGGCTGGCGAGTGGCGGGGTCAAGCCGCCCGGTGCCGGGGCCGGCCGTCGGCCGCCACTGGCACCGAAATCGCTTGCCCCCGGCCCGCTGTCCGTTGCACGAGCCCCATTCAGATTCCACAGGGAGGAGAGCCCTCTTGGCCAAGATTCCACAAGGCGTAGGACCGCAGTACCCGCAGGTGGTGGTGCTGGTCGGCGCCACCGGCGACCTGGCGCGCCGCAAGCTGCTGCCCGGCCTGTTCCACCTCGTCAGCGCCGGCTTCATTCCGGGCTGCCGCATCATCGGTGTGTCGCTGGACGACATCAACGCTGACGGCTTCCGCGACATCGCGCGCGGCGCGCTCGACGAATTCTCGGCCCGCAAGGTCAACCCGGCCGACTGGGAGGCCTTCGCGTCCATCCTCGACTACGTGCCGCTGGCGGCCGGCGCGCCGGTGCTGCGCGATGCGGTGCTGCGGGCCGAGGCCTCGCTGGGCCGCGAATGCCGCCGGCTGCACTACCTGAGTGTGCCGCCCAGCGCGGCGCTGCCGGTGGTGCGCATGCTGGGCGAGGCAGGCTTGGTGGAAAACGCCCGCATCGTGATGGAAAAGCCCTTCGGCACCGACCTGCAGAGCGCGGTTTCACTGAACGGTCATCTGCACGAGGTGTTCGCGGAGGAGCAGATCTTCCGCATCGACCACTTCCTGGGGAAGGAGCCGGCGCAGAACATCCTGGCCTTCCGCTTCGCCAACGGCCTGTTCGAGCCGATCTGGAACCGCAACTTCATCGACCACGTGCAGATCGACGTGCCAGAGACGCTGGGCCTGGGCAAGCGGGCCGGCTTCTACGAGCAGACCGGCGCCTACCGCGACATGGTGGTGACCCACCTGTTCCAGATCCTGGCCTTCATGGCGATGGAGCCGCCCACTTCGCTGGAGCCGGTGCCCATCAGCGAAGAAAAGAACAAGGTCTTCCGCAGCATGCTGCCCATCCAGCCGCACGACGTGGTGCGCGGCCAGTACAGCGGCTACCGCAAGGAAGAGGGCGTCGACCCCGAGAGCGACACCGAGACCTTCATCGCGCTCAAGTGCCACATCGACAACTGGCGCTGGGCCGGCGTGCCTTTCTACCTGCGCACCGGCAAGCGCATGGCGCAGGGCCAGCGCATCATCTCCATCGCCTTCCGCGAGCCGCCCAAGAGCATGTTCCCGCCCAACTCGGGCGTGGGCTCGCAGGGGCCCGACCACCTCACCTTCGACCTGGCCGATGCGTCGAAGATGTCGCTCTCGTTCTACGGCAAGCGGCCCGGCCCCGGCATGCGGCTGGACAAGCTGAGCCTGCAGTTCGCGATGCGCGACACTGGCCTGATCGGCGAGGTACTGGAAGCGTACGAGCGGCTGATCCTGGACGCGATGCGCGGCGACCGCACGCTGTTCACCACCGCCGAGGGCATCGAGCGGCTGTGGCAGGTCTCCACCGCGCTGCTGGAGCAGCCGCCCCCGGTGCGTCTGTACGAGCAGGGCTCCTGGGGCCCGAAGCCCATCCACCAACTGATCGCCCCCAACGCCTGGCGGCTGCCGTTCGAGCGGGTGTGGCGGGATCCGGATACGACGGGGGGGTGAGCGCCTGGCTGCTGGCTACGTGAGGTGAAGAGACAGCGTCTTGCCGCAAGCCTGCGCGTACTTTCTCAGCGTGGCGAGCGAAGGCGAGTGCTTGCCTGTGGCCAGCGCTCTTTCAAGGCGCGCGACAGCGGGCGCATGGGTGCCCATGCGCTCGGCCACTTGCGCTTGAGACAGCCCCGCTTCTTCGCGCGCCTTGAGCAAGAGGTCCAGCAGTGCGCCTTCCTCTCGTTCGATCCGTTCGACTTCTTTGCGGACGCCGGGGCGCTTCATGAGCTTGGCAACGACATCGTCATGGGTTCGCATGCTTGACCTCTTTCATGCGCTTGCGCGCGACTTCAATTTCGCGTTGGGGTGTCCTCTGCGTCTTCTTGATGAAGGAGTGCAGCATCATCACCCGGCGCCCGACTAACGCACAGAAGAAGACTCGGGCAATGCCTTCCTGGCCTTTGAGCCGCAGTTCGAACAGCCCTTCGCCGAAGGCGTCGGTGTGCGGTGCGCCAAGATTCGGCCCAACCGCCATGATCCGCCTCGTGAGCACCACGTACCTGGCAGCGAGCGTGTCTGGGAGCGCGAGGATCTCCTCGACCACGCTTATTCGGCAGCTTGTCGACGCCAGGCGTGCCCGGTCTGTACGCATGGACTACGGCATGCGGGATCCGGATACGACGGGGGGTTGAGGGCCGCCCTGCGGCCGCGTCAATCGGCGCGGATGCCGCGCTCGGCGATCACCGCGCCCCACTTGTCCATCTCGGCCTTCAGGTGCGCGGCCAGCTGCTGCGGGCTGCTGCCGATGGGCTCCGCGCCGATGACCGCGAAGCGCGCTTTCACCTCGGGCTGCTTCATCGCGGCCAGCAGCGCGGCATTCATCTTGTCCACCACCGGCTGGGGCGTGCCGGCCGGCACGAACACCGCGAACCAGGGCGACAAGTCATAGCCCGGCAGCCCGGCCTCGGCGATGGTGGGCACCTCCGGCAATGCGGCGGAACGCCGGCTCGTCGTCACGCCCAGCGCGCGCAGCCGGCCCGATTCGATGTGCGGCCGGGCGGAGGTGATGCTGTCGAACATCATGTCCACCTGACCGCCGATCAGGTCCGTCACCGCCGGCCCGCTGCCCTTGTAGGGCACGTGCAGCAGGTCCAGCTTGGCCATCGACGCGAACAGCTCGCCCGCCAGGTGGATGGAGGTGCCGTTGCCGGCCGAGGCGTAGCTGAGCTTGCCGGGATTGGCCTGTGCCTGCCGGATCACGTCGGCCACGCTGCGTGCCGGGTTGGCCGCGCTGACCACCAACACGTTGGGCACCACGGCCACCAGCGACACCGGTGCGAAGTCCTTGACCGGGTCGTACGACAGCCTGCGGTAGAGGTAGCGGTTAACCGCCTGGCCGTTGGCCACGATCATCATCGTGGAGCCGTCGGCCGGCGAGCGGGCCACCGCATCGGCGCCGATGTTGCCGCCGGCGCCGGGTCGGTTCTCGATGACGAAGGTCTGCCCCAGCTGCCGGCCCATCTGCTCGGCCAGCGTGCGGGCGATCACGTCCATCGCGCCGGCAGGCGGAAAGGGCACGATCCATTTGACCGGGCTGACGGGCCAGGTGGGCTGTGCCGTGGCTCGGCCCGCAAGGCCGACCAAGGTGAAGGCGGTGGCTGAGCCGAGCAGCCTGCGTCGTTGAACGGTCATGTCGTGGTCTCCGTGATCGGGGTGCGGCGTCGGCAATCGCCGGCAGGCACCGACCAGGGACGGGGACGGAACGGCGACTGCACCTCACCTGGGGTGGCTGCACTGTGGCGCCGCCCGGCAGGCGCGTCCAATATCGTTTCGGTCCGGCGTCATACCTCTGGGGTATGCAACCGGCCCGGCCTTACACCCCCAGGTACCGCACATCCCCCAGCAGCATCGCCCGCATCTCGGCCAGCTCGGCCTTGTGCAGCAGCTCGATGGGGAAGGGCGCGCCGTGGGCGCGCGTGGCCAGCGGGCCGTCGATCACGCCGCGGGCGCTCAGGTCGGCCAGCGACATCCGGTGGTCGATGGTGCATGACTTGATCAGCACCAGCCGCTCGGCGTTCAGGCTGCGCGCCAGGTCGAAGGCGATGGTGTCGGAGCTGGCGTCCCAGTTGGTGCGGTCGTCCACCATCTCGCGCTGCAGCTCCAGCGGCAGCCACAGCGCGGTGCGGCCGGTGTGCAGCACGCGGTGGATGTCGGTCTTGCGCTGGGCCAGGCGCAGCGCCGGGTTCAACGCATGCAGCTGGTAGGCGGTCTGCGCCATCGCCAGCACCGCCATGTTGTGGGCGGCCAGGTCGTCGAACTGCCATTCGCGCTGCGCATGCCGCACTTCATTGGCAAAGCGGCCGCCGCCGGGCACCACGGTCACACGGCCGCCGCCCAGGTCGGCCAGCAGGTCCAGCCAGTGGGGCAGCAACGGGTCGGTGCACACGCTGCCGCCGAGCTTGACGACCCACATCTAGCGCTGCTCCCCGACGTGTTCGTGGTACAGCGCCGCCACCGCCACGCAGGGGGCGCACACCTGGGCCCAGCCCGCCGCCTCCGCGCTGGCGCCCGCCACGTGGCCGGCATAGCGCACGCAGCGCTGCAGCGGCGCCTCGGGCGTGCTGGCGGCGGCCATCACATCGGGCACCAGGAAGTCGCCGCAGCCGGCGCTCACCACCATCGCCTCGTCGCCCAGGCCGTGCAGCGCGACCACGCGGCGCAGCTGGCTGCCCAGCTCGGCCACCTGGGCGGCGCGCCAGGCATGGGCCATCTGCAGCCAGTCGGCCGGCGTGGCATCGCGCGCGTCCAGGCCGATCATGCGGGCCAGCCGGCGGCGGGTGGCGTCCATGTCCTTGGCGCCGCCATCGGCCGGCGGGTACAGGTCGTGCGCCGGGTTCAACTCGCCGGTGAGGCGGTACACATCGGCCGTGGTGGCGAAGAACTCGTTCATCACGTTGAGCATGCGGCCACCGAAGGCGATGCGCGGCCCCAGCGCGCACAACGGCGTGCGCACCACGCCGTGGTACACCAGCTCGCCGGTGGCCAGGCGGTCAACGTCGCTGCGCGCGGTGGTCACCACCCGGCCGCCGCGAAAGGCGATCAGGTCGCAGGTGGTGCTGCCGATGTCCACCAGCACGCCTTCGCCTGTCTGGTTGCCCATGTGCCGGGCGGTATGCCGGGCGGTCGCCAGCCAGTTGGCCGAGGCGATCTGCGCCCAGTGGCGGCCGGCGTCCACCACGTCCACCCAGCCGTCGTCCCCCGCATAGCACTGCACCGCGCCCAGCCGCAGCGCCACCAGCGCGGCGATATGCTGCACGCCTTCTTCGCGGTGGGCGAACAGGTCCACCATTTCGCCGGTCATGGTCAGCGCATGGCGGGCGCCGGCCATCTGCGGCCAGCGGGCCTGGGCGTCGGCCAGGGCACGCTCCAGGTGGTCCAGCCCCTGCCACAGCGGGCAGGCCCATTGCGCCACGTCCACGATGCGGCCGCCGTCCATCAGGCAGGCCTTGGCATGGGCGCCGCCGATGTCCCAGCCCACCACCAGGCCGTGGCGTTCAGGCATGGGCCGGCTCCCGCTCGAACAGCGCCAGCAGCTCGGCGGCCAGCGGCCGCTCCAGCGCGGCCGACAGGCCGGCATAGGCGCAGGTGATGCGGGGGTTGACCTCGATCACCACCGGCCCGTGCTGCGCATGCCACACCAGGTCGATGCCGACGAAGCCCTTGAGCCCCGGCAGCGCACGGGCCACGGCTTCGGCCACCTGCGTCAGCGCCTGCGCCGCCGGCAGCGCATTGACCTGCACGCCCAGGAAGCGCACCGCGCCTTGGGCATCCACCGCCACCTGCTGGCTGTTGACGCTGAGCACCTCGGCTTCGCCCGCGCCGCGGCACAGCAGCGACAGGCTCAGCGCATCGCCTTCCACCCAGGGCTCCAGCGTGGCCGGTTCACCGCGCCGGGTGCGGGCCTGCAGGTCTTGCAGGGCCGCCTCGTGGCGGTGGTGCACGCGGGTGTCGATGGCACCGGCGCCGTCGTCGGGTTTGACCACCCAGCGCCGCGCTTCGGTGATGGCCAGCGGCGTGCACACGCCGGCCGCATCCAGCTGCCGCAGCGTGGCCTGCTTGGAGCTGGCCAGGGCGATGGCCTGGGGGCTGCAGCCCACCCAGCGTGCCGGGCTCACGCAGCGGCTGTACTTGAGCAGCAGGCCACCGGTTTCGGGCGCCACCACGCAGGCCAGGTCGTGGGCGGCCGACTCGCGGGCCATGAAGTCCAGTGTGGCTTCACCAGTGCGGGCTGCCACGCCGCGGGCGCCGGCCGGCACCTCGGGCGCATGGCGGCACAGCGCGGCCGAGACCTGCACGCCGGGCACCGTCAGCAGGTCGGCCACCAGCGCATCGCGCATCAGCCGGCCCATCGGCATCAGCTCGTCGCGCTCGGCGTCGCTGCCCACCTCGCCACCCCCGGTGAGATACTCAAAAACAAACACCCGCTTCATCGTTGCACCTGCATGTCGGCCGAGACCTCGCTCATTCCCGTGATGGACCTGCTCGGCGGGCAGGTGGTTCGTGGTGTGCGGGGCGACCGCCAGGCATACCGCCCCATCGTGTCCGCCCTGTGTGGCAGCAGCGACCCCGCCACCGTGGCCCGCATTCTCTGCGCCCACTGCGCCACCCGGCGGCTGTACGTGGCCGACCTGGACGCGTTGATGGGCGGCCCTGCCCAGTTCGCGGTGCTGCACCGGTTGATCGAGGCGCTGCCCGGCCTGGAGTTGTGGCTGGACGCCGGCTTTGCCGATGCGGCTGCCGCCCAGGCCCTGATGACGCGGCTGGGCAGCTTTGCCGCCGCCCATGTGGTGCCGGTGTACGGCAGCGAGTCGCTCACCTCGCGCGAAGCGCTGGCCCAGGCCTTCGACCGCCGGGATGCGCTGGGCGCCCGCGCCGTGCTGTCACTCGACCGCCGCGACGGCCAGCCGATGGACCCGGCCGGCTGCTGGCAGGCGCCCGAGCTGTGGCCGCAACGCATCATCGTGATGACGCTCGAGCGCGTGGGCTCCAACGCCGGGCCCGACCTGGAAACGCTGCAGGCCGTGCGCCTGCGCGCCGCGGCGGGCACCCAGCTCATCGGCGCCGGGGGCGTGCGCCACCCCGAAGACCTGCTGCATGCGCACGATGCCGGCGCCGAGGCCTGGCTGGTGGCCAGCGCGCTGCACGACGGCCAGCTGCCGCCGGCAGCCCGACCCAACCCGTAAGGCCGCAGGCCACGCCGCCGCCGGCCGGGCGCCCGCCCGTCCGCTGCGTAGTCGCTCGGTGCTTTCCCGCATGCCGCGCCGCTGCCCTGCGCCATCACCCGCCGCCTCCCGGTCTGATCCTTGGTTGCGACCCAGCGCATCACGTTTCATGCCACCGCGCGGGGGGCCCTGAGGCTGCCCTGCGGACGGTCCTGGCGGCCAAAACCGGCACACTCTGTGGCACATCTGGCGGCGCCGGGTACCGTCCGGGGCCGCCGCGCCCCAGGCGGGGTGGTGGCACATCGCTTGCGTTGTCGCGGGCAATGACCTCTTCCCGGACCACTGCGTGGACCTGCCCGTTCTGCCCGCTGCTGTGCAGCACGGGCAGTGGGCCGCACGGCAGCAGCTGCCGGCGCGCGGCCAGCGGTCTGGCCCGTTTCAGCGACGCGCCGTCCACTGCGCAGCCGCAGGTGGCCGGCCAGCCCGCCACGCTGGCAGCGGCCGTGGCCGAGGGGGCCCGCCTGTTGTGGGCCAGCCGGCAACCGCTGTTCGGCGGCCTGGCCACCGACGTGGCCGGCGCCCGCGCGCTGTACCCGCTGGCCTGCGCCACCGGCGCCATCTGCGACGTGGCGGCCGGCACCCCGCTGTTCGAAAGCCTGCGCGTGCAGCAGGACAAAGGCGGCTTCACCACCACGCTGGCCGAGGTGAGTGAACGCGCCGACCTGCTGCTCATCGTCACGCCCGATGCCGACGACGCGCCGTCGGACTACGTGCGCGACCTGCTGGACCGCTGCGCCCACCGCACGCCCACCGTGCTGCGCCTGGCCGAGCTGGCCGGTACGGCGGACCTGTTCGACACCCTGGCCTTGCTGGCCGCGCTGGTAGCGGGCCGAACCGCAGTGAAGGCCCGCGCCCCCCAGCCGCTGCTGGCGCTGGCCGAGCAGCTGCAGGCCGCGCGTTATGCGGTGCTGGTGTACGAAACCGGCCGCCTGCCATCGCACGGCGGGCTGCTGATCGAGGCGCTGCAGCGCGTGGTGGCCACGCTCAACCAGCGCACCCGCGCCGCGGCGCTGGGCCTGGGCGGCGGCGACGGCGCCTACACGGTGAACCAGGTGTTCACCTGGCTCTCAGGTCTGCCGCTGCGCAGCCGGGCTGCCCCCGGCGGGCTGGAGCATGAGCCCCTGCGCTTCGCCACCGATCGCCTGCTGGCCGGTGGCGCGGTGGATGCGCTGCTGTGGATCTCGTCCTTCGGCCCGCTGCCGGTGCCGGCGGAAGCGCAGGGGCTGCCGCGCATCGTGCTCGGCCACCCCGACCAGGCGGCCGTGGGCGACGACGTGTTCATTCCCGTGTCCACGCCCGGCGTGGGCAGCCGCGGCCACCTGTTCCGCACCGATGGCTCGGTGGTGCTGCCGCTGCAGCCGCTGTACGAAGACACCCTGCCCACCGTGGCCGCCGTGCTGCGCGCCCTTCACCAGGCCTTGCCGGCCCCCACACCGGAGCCTGCACGATGACGGCCACCACCGTGCTGCGCGGCGGCCGCGTGATCGACCCCACGAATGGCGTGGACGAGGTGCGCGACCTGTATGTGCGCGATGGCCGCATCGTCGGCCCCGACCCGGCGGCGCAGCCGATAGACGCCAGCGGCTGCGTGGTGATGGCCGGCGGCATCGACCTGCACACCCACATCGGCGGCGGCAAGGTCAACCTGGCGCGGCTGCTGCTGCCCGAAGACCATCGCCGGCCTGACGGCTCACCGATCGCGCTGCCTGACAACCTGCTGGAGCTGGCGAGCTGCGGCACCTGCACGCCGGGCACGCTGGCCACCGGCTACCGCTATGTGGAGATGGGCTACACCGCCGCCTTCGAGCCGGCGATGATGGCCTGCAACGCGCGCCACACCCACATGGAGATGGGCGACACGCCCATCCTGGACCACGGCGCCTACGTGATGCTCGGCAACGACGAGCTCTTCCTCGAGATGCTGGCCCGCGGCGAAGACTTCCAGCGCATCCGCGACTATGCGGGCTGGACCATCAACGCCGCCAAGGCCATGGGCATCAAGGTGGTCAACCCGGGCGGCATCTCGGCCTTCAAGTTCAACCAGCGCAAGCTGGACGTGGACGAAGCCCATGTGCACTGGCAGGTGACGCCGCGCCAGGTGGTGCACACGCTGGCCCGCGCGCTGCACGAGCTGGGCGTGCCGCACCCGCTGCACATCCACGGCAGCAACCTGGGCGTGGCCGGCAACATCGCGTCCACGCTGGCCACCATAGCCGCGCTGGAAGGCCTGCCCGCGCACCTGACGCACATCCAGTTCCATGCCTACGGCACCGAGGGGCCGAAGAAGTTCTCGTCGGCCGCGCAGCCGCTGATCGAGGCGGTCAATGCCAACGCCAACGTCAGCATCGACGTCGGCCAGATCATGTTCGGCCAGACCGTCACTGCCTCGGGCGACACCATGCGCCAGCATGCGCAGTCGGGCTTTGCCCATCCGCGCAAGTGGATCGGCGCCGACATCGAATGCGAAGCCGGCTGCGGCGTGGTGCCCTTCCGCTACCGCGAGCAGAGCTACGTCAATGCGCTGCAATGGGTCATCGGGCTGGAGATCTTCTTGCTGGTGAGAGACCCGTGGCGCGTGGTGCTGACCACCGACCATCCCAACGGCGGCCCCTTCACCAGCTACCCGCATCTGATCAAGCTGCTGATGGACCGCAGCTTCCGCGAAGAGCAGCTGGCCAGGCTGCACCCCGACGTGGCGGCACAGGCCGCGCTCAAGGGCATCACGCGGGAGCTGACGCTGAACGAGATCGCCATCATGACCCGCGCCGCGCCGGCCCGGCTGCTGGGCCTGAAGGACCGCGGCCACCTGGGCCTGGGCGCCGCGGCCGACATCGCGGTGTACCGCGACGAACCCGACCGCGAGAAGATGTTCGCCCAGCCCGAATGGGTGTTCAAGGACGGCGTGGCCGTGGCCCGGCGCGGCAAGGTGCTGGCCGCGCCCACCGGCGGCACTTACTTCGTCGAGCCCGAGTACGACCGTGGCATCGAGAAGACGCTGCGCCGCCACTTCGACCGCCTGGGCTCGGTGCCGTTTGATGCCGCGGCCATCAGCCACGACGAGCTGTGCAGCTGCTGCAACGGCGGCCGGTTGCTGCCGGTGCCCTGCTTCCAGGCGGAGGGCGGCGGATGACCGCGCAGCACAACGGCGTCGTCATCGACGTCAGCTTTGCCGAGGCCTTTCCGATGAAGGCCACGCGCATCCTGATCACCGCGCACAACGCCACCTGGGCGATGAACGCGGCGGTGAGCGCCACCGGCTTTGCGACCTCGGTGATCGCCTGCGGCTGCGAGGCCGGCGTCGAACGCACGCTGGGCCCGGATGAAACCCCCGACGGCCGCCCCGGCGTCAGCGTGCTGATCTTCTCGATGAGCGGCAAAGAGCTGGCCAAGCAGATCGAGCGGCGCGTGGGCCAATGCGTGCTCACCTGCCCCACCACCGCGGTGTACGCCGGCATCGCGGAAGGCGAAGCCGTGGCCCTGGGCCGCAACCTGCGCTTCTTCGGCGATGGCTGGCAGATCTCCAAGGTGATCGACGGCGTGCGCTACTGGCGCGTGCCGGTGATGGATGGTGAGTTCGTGGCCCAGGAGACCACCGCCGTCACCAAGGCTGTGGGCGGCGGCAACCTGCTGTTCATGGCCACGGACGTGGACGCCGCGCTGGCCGTGTCCGAGGCCGCGGTGGCCGCGATGAAGCGCCTGCCCAATGTGGTGATGCCGTTTCCGGGCGGCGTGGTGCGTTCGGGCTCCAAGGTGGGCAGCAAGTACGCCAGCCTCAGCGCCTCCACCAACGATGCCTACTGCCCCACGCTGTACGGCCTGGTCGACAAGACCCAGATCACGCCCGACACCCGCTGCGTGATGGAGGTGGTGATCGACGGTCTGACCGAAGCCGACGTGGCCGCAGCGATGAAGGCCGGCATCCAGGCCGGCATCAGCATCGGCCGCGCCGGCGGGCTGGTGCGCATTGGCGCCGGCAACTACGGCGGCAAGCTCGGGCCCTTCCACTTCCACCTGCACAAGCTGCTGCCATGACCGCGGTGCGCATCGAACTCACCCTGCGCCAGGCGCCGCCGCTGCGCGTCGACCTGCGCGGGCTGCTGCCGGCCACGTTGGCCGACCTGACGGTGGCGCAGATCGAGCAGCTGCCCTGTGGCCACGGCAACCACAGCGTGCCGCTGGGCGAGTGGTTCAGCGTGCAGCGGCACGAGATCGACGGCGACCAGTCTGCGCTGCGCCTGGTGGGCGACTGCAGCCGCTTCGACCGCATCGGCACCGGCCTGCAGGCCGGCCAGCTGACGGTGGAAGGCCCGGCCGGTGACTACGTGGGCGCCGGCATGACGGGCGGTGAATTGCTGGTGCAGGGCGACGCCGGCCTGCTGGCCGCCTGCGAGATGGCCGGTGGCCGGCTGCAGGTGCAGGGCAGCGTAGGCGACTGGGCCGCTTCGGCCCTGCCCGGCGGCATGGACGGCATGCGCGGCGGCAGCTTCATCGTGGGCGGTGATGCGGGCGAGCGCTTCGGCGACCGCATGCGCCGCGGCACCGCGGTGATCCATGGCCGCGCGGGCGACCTGCTGGCCTCACGCATGGTGGCCGGCACCATTGCGGTGGCCGGCCCCGTCGGCGCGCGGCCGGGCTACGGCATGCGCCGGGGCAGCCTGGTGCTGGCCGGCCCGGCCTGCACGCCTGGCCCCACCTTCGTGCCCGCCATCGCCGACGTGCCGGTGGCCTGGCAGCTGCTGGCGCGCAGCCTGGCCCGCCACGGCGGTGCCTTCGCCACGCTGGCGCAGCGGCGCATGCAGCGGCACCTGGGCGACCTGTCGGCCCAGGGCAAGGGCGAGCTGATCCTTGTAGAACCTTGAACCATTGACCCGAGTACCCGAAAGACTGCGATGACCCAGCCCTATCTCTTTCATGCCGGCGAAGCCACCGTGCTGGCCAAGGAAGGCCAGTTCACCGATGCGATGCCCGAGATCCTGATCGGCCGCACCGACGGCCCGGTGGGCCAGGCCTTCGCCAACATGATGGCGCAGAGCAAGGGCCACACGGCCATGTTCGCCATCCGTGCCTGCAACCAGCTGGTCCGCCCGGCCACCATCGTGGTGCCCAAGGTCACGCTGAAGGACATGGCCAACATCGACCTCTTCGGCGGCGTGGTGCAAAGCGCCACCGCCGACGCGGTGGTGGACTGCCTGATCGAAGGCATCATCCCCAAGGCGCTGGCCAACGAGCTGTGCATCATCAGCCTGGTGTGGATCGACCCGCGCTGCGCGACCGACCCCAACCTGGACAAGAAGGACATGTACCGCACCAACTACGAGGCCACCAAGCTGGCCTTGAAGCGGGCGCTGAACAACGAGCCGTCGGTCGAGGAGCTGATCGCCAACCGCCACACCATCAAGCACGACATGGACGATTGGAGCTGATGTCCTGATGTCGGCCCGGCGGCGGACCGGGGCGGCCTGCTCTGCTAACGTTTCGCCATGAGCCTCCTGCCCGCCTTCGCCTTGCTGGACGACCGTGATGCCACGCCCGAGCGGCCGGCGAGCCGCTTGTACGAAGACCTGGCGCACGAGCATCTGTGCACCGACCCTGCCACGCTGGACACCACCTGGGCCCAGGTGGAAGCCGACCAGCGCGCCGGCCTGCATGCGGTGCTGCTGGCCGACTATGAATGGGGCGCCAAGCTGCTGCAGGCCGGCCATGCCGCGCTGCCGGCCGACGATGGCTCGGCGCTGCGCGTGCTGATGTTCCGCAGCCTGCGCCGTCTTTCGCGCGACGAGGTGGATGCCTGGCTGGCCGAGCGTGAAGGCCAGCCCGAGCCCGGCCCGGCCGGCGTGGCCGGCCTGCAGGCCAGCGTCGACCGCGAGGCCTTCATCAAAGCCATCGGCCGTGTGCACGAGGCCATCCGCGCGGGTGAGACCTACCAGATCAACTACACCTACCGCCTGCACGGCCAGGCCTACGGCCATCCGCTGGCGCTGTTCCGCCGGCTGCGGCAGCGGCAACCGGTGTCGTATGGCGCGCTGATCGTCGCGGGCGATGGCGAGGTGGTGCTGAGCTGCTCACCCGAGCTGTTCCTGCGGCACGAGGCGGGCGTGCTCACCGCCCGGCCGATGAAGGGTACCGCGCCGCGCATCGCCGCGCCCACCCGCGGCCCGGAGGGTGACAGCGAAACCGCGCGCCTGCTGCACGAGGACATCAAGAACCGCGCCGAGAACCTGATGATCGTGGACCTGCTGCGCAACGACCTCGGCCGCGTCGCGCAGACCGGCTCGGTGCGCGTGCCGGCGCTGTTCTCGATCGAGCCTTACACCACGCTGTTCCAGATGACCTCCACGGTGCAGGCCCGGCCGCGGCCCGGCCTGGGCTTTGCCGAGCTGCTGCGCGCCACCTACCCGTGCGGCAGCATCACCGGCGCGCCCAAGCACCACACCATGGAGCTGATCGCCGGCCTGGAGACCACGCCGCGTGGGCTGTATTGCGGCGCCATCGGCTGGGTGGATGCGCCGGCCGAAGGCGCCACGCTGGGCGACTTCTGCCTGTCGGTGGCCATCCGCACGCTCACGCTGGGGCCCGAGCGGCGCGGCCTGCGGCCGGCCCGCCTGGGCGTGGGCGCCGGCATCGTGCTCGACAGCGTGCCGGAAGACGAATTCGAGGAATGCCGGCTCAAGGCCCGCTTCCTTACCGGGCTGCCGCCGGGCTTCGAGCTGTTCGAGACGATGCGCTTCGAGCCGGCCACCGGCCTGCAGCAGCTCGACCGCCACCTGGCCCGGCTGCGCGCCAGCGCGGGTGCGCTGGGCTTTGCGCTGGACGAGGCGCAACTGCAGGCGGCCATCGCCACGGCCCAGGCGCTGACCGAGCCCGCCCGCGTGCGCCTGGCGCTGGCCCACGATGGCCGCGTGGGCCTGACGCATGCACCGCTGGCGCCGCTGCCGGCCGGCCCGGCCGGGCTGTTGATCTCGCCGCAGCGCCTGCCCGACGCGCAGCCGCTGGCCGCCTTCAAGACCACGCTGCGCGCCCATTACGACCAAGGCGTGCGCGAGGCCGAAGCGGCCGGCGGCTTCGACAGCCTGTTCTTCACGCAGGACGGCCGGCTGGTGGAAGGCGGGCGCAGCTCGGTCTTCGTCAAGCTGGCGGGCCAGTGGTGCACGCCACCGCTGGCCGATGGCGCGCTGCCCGGCGTGATGCGCGGCCTGTTGCTGGAAGACCCGGCCTGGGCCGCCACCGAACGCACGCTCATGCTGCCCGACCTGCTGGCGGCCGAGGCCATCGTGGTGTGCAACGCCTTGCGCGGGGCGCTGCCGGCCTGCCTGATGGCGCAGCCCGCAGCGGCCGAGCCGGGTGCGGCCGTGCCCGCTGCGCTGCAGGCCGCCTGAGGCCGCCGCGCCATGCGCCTGGCGCTGTTCGACCTCGACCACACGCTGATCCCCTTCGACAGCGGCATGGCCTGGACCGGCTATCTGGCCGACCGCGGCGTGCTGCCCGCCGATGCGCCCGACACCTACCTGCGCTGGTGCCAGCGCTACGTGGCCGGCCAGGCCAGCATCCACGACGTGCACCGCGCCACCGTGGCGCCGCTGGCCGCGCTGGGCCGGCCGCGGCTGCAGGCGTTGCTGCAGGGCTTCGAGCAGGCCATGGCGCCGCGGCTGCCGCCCGACATGCGGGCGCTGGTGGCCGAGCACCAGGCCCGCGGCGACCTGTGCGCCATCGTCACCGCCACCACCCGGTTCGTGGCCGAGCCCTTTGCGCGCCTCTTCGGCATCGGCGAACTGCTGGCCACCCAGCCCACGCTGGATGCCGATGGCCTGCCCGACGGCGGCATCGACGGCGCACCTTGCCATGGCCCGCACAAGCCCGCCCATGTGGAAGCCTGGCTGGCCGGCCGTGGCCAGCGCCTGGCGCAGTTCAGTCTCAGCTTCTTCTATTCCGACTCGGCCAGCGACCTGCTGTTGCTGGAGGCCGTCACCCATCCGGTGGCGGTGCGGCCGGACGCACGGCTGCAGGCGCAAGCCCAGTTGCGCGGCTGGCCGATTCGTGGAGTCCGTCACCCGCCGCTGTAACAGAGATCAAGGTCGCCGTCATTCTGCCGACAAACCGTCAGAAATGACGTGAGAGCCTTGATGTCCAGCATGACGAGCGCGGCAGCTGCTGCCGCCCCCCGGTCCTTGCCGGTTGCCGACGCGCGCGGCGCCGATGGTTTTTTTGCCCACCACGGCCCCTGGGCGCCAGGCGTGCGGCTTTTTCGGCGTCTGCGCTTCAGCGGCAAGGCGGTGCTGGTGTCGGTGGCCTTTCTGGTGCCCCTGGTCCTGCTGATGGTGTCCTATCTCCAGGGCGTGGGTGAATCGCTCAGCTTCACCCGCAAGGAACTGGCGGGCGTGCAGATGCTGCGCAAGATCGAGCCCTGGCTGATCGAGGTGCAGAAGCAGCGGCGGCGCGTGCTGTCCGGTGAGATGCCGCGGCCCGACATGGCCGCCATCGAGCAGCTGATGCGGCCGGTGCAAGCCCTGGTGCAGGCGCGGCCCGAAGGCGTGGACGCCGCTGCCACGGTGGCCCAGGCCCTGCAGGCACACCAGGCGCTGGCCCAGGCCGCCGATGCGCCCGGCCAGGTCGCCCAGCGGCTGCAGGCCTATGTGGACGCGCTGCGCTCCATGCGCAGCTCGGTGCTCGATGTCTCCGGCCTGTCGCTGGACCCCGAACAGGCCACCTACTACCTGATGACCGCATCCGCGCTCACCGCCCCCGAGCTGATCGAGGGCATCTCGCGCAGCCGCGGCCTGTCGGGTGCGCTGGCCCGCGAGGGGGCCACGCCCGCGGGCGTGCGCGACTTGTACGCCGCCTGGTACACGGCCGCCAAGGCCGTCGACGGCCTGACCGACGACCTGCGGCGCGCGGCGCAGGCCGAGCCCGAAGTGGCCACCCGGCTCGATGTCGAGGCGGCGGTCAAGCCGGCCCGCGCCTTCCTGGACGCGGCTGCCAAGCCGTGGTTCGGTGAAGCCTTCCAGGCCGATGTGCAGGCGTTGAATCCCACGGGCCAGGCCGCGGTGGATGCGCTGCGCAAGCTGTCGGCCGAAGGCACGGTGATGCTGGAAGAGCTGCTGCGCGACCGTGAGGCGCGTGTGCTGCTCAACCGCAACCTCACGCTGGCCTTCACCGCGGGCTCGCTGCTGCTGGGCATGTACCTGTTCTACGCCTTCTACCTGGTGATGAACGGCGGCCTGGGCGAGGTGCGCCGCCACCTCAAGGCGATGACCGCCGGCGACCTGACCACCATGCCGCGCCCCTGGGGCCGCGACGAGGCTGCTTCGCTGATGCTCACGCTGGCCGAGATGCAGGCCTCGCTGCGCGGCATCGTGGGCGAGGTGCGCCATGCGTCGGACGCCATCGTCAACGCCAGCAGCGAGATCGCCGATGCCTCTCACGATCTGAGCGTGCGCAGCGAGCAGGCCGCGGCCAACCTGCAGGAATCGGCCGCCGCGATGGACGAGATCTCGGCCACGGTGCAGAACACCGCCGTCAGCGTCAAGCGCGCGGCGGACATGGCCGTGGGCAATGCCGAGACCGCGGGTGCAGGCGGCCGCACCATCGAGGAGGTGATCCGCACCATGGGCGGCGTGCAGTCCTCGTCTCAGCGCATCGGCGACATCATCGGCACCATCGACGGCATCGCGTTCCAGACCAACATCCTCGCGCTGAATGCCGCGGTGGAAGCCGCCCGGGCCGGCGAACAAGGCCGTGGCTTTGCCGTCGTGGCCGGTGAAGTGCGTACCCTGGCGCAGCGCAGCGCCGAGGCGGCGCGTGAAATCAAGGGCCTGATCTCGGCCAGCGTTCAGCGCGTGGACGAAGGCAGCAGCGTCGTCGGTCAGGCGGGCGTGCGCATGAGTGAACTGGTGGACACCGCCAGCCGCATGCGCGAGCTGATGACCGAGGTGCTGACCGGCACCGGGCAGCAGAGCACCGGCGTGGCCGAAGTGGGCGCGGCGCTGCAGCAGCTGGACCAGCAGACGCAGCAGAACGCCGCGCTGGTGGAAGAAACCGCTGCCGCCGCCAGCACGCTGCGCCAGCAGGCCCAGGGCCTGGCCGAGCGCGTGGCGCGCTTCAAACTGCCAGTGTGAGCTCAGCCCGCGCCGGCGCTGCTGCCTTGCTGCAGAAAGTGCTGGCGCACGGCGGCGGGGTCGGTGCCGGCGGCCAGCACGGCTTCCTGCAGCTGCTCCAGCGTCACGCCGAACAGTTCGCACCAGTAGGTGACGTTGCCCGGATCGTCGGTGTCCACGGTGGTGGGGGTCGGGTCCTCGGGCGGGCCGGCGGTGCGGTCGGTCATGGAATCTCCAGGCGTTGTGCAGCCTGCGGCAAAGGCCGTGCCGCACCCGGTGGCATGATCCCGCGCCGTGCCTTATCCCGAAGTCCTTGTCCTGCTGGGCGTGCTGTCGGTCGCCACCGGGTGCGCCCACGGGCTGGCACGGTGGCGCCCGCCACCACCACCCGCGCCCTTTGCCGCCATCGATGGCCTGCGTGGCTACCTGGCGTTGATGGTGTTCGTGCACCACGGCGCGGTGTGGTGGGGCTACCTGCCAACGGGTCAGTGGCAACAGCCGCCCTCGCGGCTGATGAACAACCTGGGCGAAGGCAGCGTCGCGCTGTTCTTCATGATCACCGCGCTGCTGTTCGGCCACAAGCTGCTGCAGGCGCGCGGGCAGCCCATCGACTGGCTGCGGCTGCTGGTCTCGCGGGTGCTGCGGCTGACGCCGCTGTACCTGGTGGCCATGGCGTGCCTGTTCACGCTGGTGGCGGTGGTCAGCGGTGGCCGCTTGCAGTCGCCCCTGCCACAGGTCCTGCTCGACGCGTTGCGCTGGCTGCTGTTCGCGATTCCCGGTGTGCCCGACCTCAACGGCGTGACCGCGACGTATGTGATGGTGGCTGGCGTGGTGTGGTCGCTGACCTACGAGTGGGCGTTCTACGCCGCGCTGCCCTGGCTGGCCATGGCGCTGGGCCAACGGGTGGGTGCGCGCTGGCTGCTGGCGTCGGCCCTGCTGCTGGCCACCATCGGGCTGCTGGCGGCGTGGCAACACCTGCTGCAGCTGCGCTACCTCGTGCCCTTCATGGCCGGCCTGGCGGTGTGCGGGCTGGTGCGCTGGCCGTGCTTCGTGCAGCGGGCGCGCGGGCGGGTGGCCACGCTGCTGCTGCTGGGGCTGCTGGCCACCGGTTTCCTGGCGCGGCCCTGGGTCTACTCGCCGGTGCCCATGCTGGCGCTGGCGGGCGCCTTCGCGCTGCTGGCGGCCGGCAACGACTTGTTCGGGCTGCTGCGCAGCCGTGCGGCGCGCACGCTGGGCGAGATGTCGTACGGCCTGTACCTGCTGCACGGCTTGCTGCTGTACACGCTGATGCGCGTGATGACCGATGCCCGCGGCTGGTCGGCCGGGGCTTTTGCGCTGGCGCAGCTGGCCCTGGTGCCGGTGCTGGTGGGCCTGTGTTTCGCGGCCCACCGGCTGGTGGAGCGGCCGGCCATGCAGCGGGTGGATGCGGCCACGGGGCGGCTGCGGTCGCCGCGCCGCCGGCAGGCGGATCTCAGCTCACCACGGCTTCGCTGATCATCATCACCGGCTGCAGGTCGGTGTAGTTGGGAATGTCGCCCAGGATCTCCTGCGCCTTGGGGCCGAAGGCGGTCTGGAAGGCGTCCACCGACTCGAAGAACAGCGAGCAGGTGCCCACGTAGGGCGGCGGCGACCCGGGCGCGCCGCCCGACAGGCCCTTGTCCACCGTGTAGCGCAGGCAGGCCGGGCCCAGCTTGTCCTGCACCATGGGCATGTGCTTGTCGCGGTAGTAGTCGTGGTCGAAGCGCGCCCCGGGCGTGTGGGGGTACATCACGGTCACCTTGATCATCGAATGTCTCCTGCTCAGGCGGCCGACAGGGCCGCACCGCTCGCACCATAAGCGCCGCCATCCGGTGGCGCATCGGGCGCCACCCGGATGCGGCCCTCAGCCCCGCCGGGCCGCCCCAAGGGACTGAGCTCCCCCTCGGGGGGCGCGAGCAACGCGAGCTTGGGGGCGAACATCAAGCTTCAATAAGGCCCCAGCGCAGCGCCACCAGCGTCAGCTCGCTCTGGTTGCTGGCGCCCAGCTTCTGCTTGACGTGGTACAGGTGGGTGCCCACGGTGCTGGGCGAGAGCTTCAGGTTCTCGGCGATCTGCGCCACGCTCAGGCCGCGGGCCAGCTGCACGAAGACACTGAACTCGCGCTCGCTCAGGCCTTCGGCCGGGCTGGTCTCGCCGGTCACGGTGGCCAGCGCCAGCGCCTGCGCGGTGGCCGGGTCCACATAGGGCCGGCCGGCACCCACGGCGGTGACGGCGGCGATCAGCGCATCGGGCGCGCTGCGCTTGCCCAGGTAGCCCAGCGCGCCGGCCTTGAGCGCACGGCGCGGATGGGCCGTGTCTTCATGGGCCGAGAGCACCAGCACCCGCGCCTTGGGGTCCTGCGCCAGCAGGCGGCGCAAGGCTTCCAGGCCGCCCATGCCGGGCATCGAGAGGTCCATCACCACCACGTCGGGCCGGGCCTGCGCATAGTCGGCGCAGGCCTGCTCACCGGTGTCGGCCTCGGCCACCACCTCGATCTGGGCATCGGCCAGCAACATGCGAAAGCCCATGCGCACCAACGCATGGTCGTCCACCAGCATCACCCGCAGCAGCGGCGTCATCGTGTCTCCATCGGCAGGCACACTTCCAGCCGGGCACCGCGCCCGGGTGCCGGCAGCAGGGCAAACCGCCCGCCCAGCCCTTCCACCCGCTCGGCCAGCCAGCGCAGGCCATAGTGGCCGGGCGCGCCCGGCAGCTGTGTCGGGCGGCCGGCGGCCGGCGCGGGCGGTGGACCGGTGCCGTCGTCGGTGACCTGCAGCCGCAGGCCTTGCGCGTCGCGCCGCAGGTCCAGCGTGATGTGGCGTGCCTGGCCATGGCGCAGCGCATTGGTCACGCCTTCCTGCGCGGCGCGATACAGCGCCAGCGCGGTGTCGGGCGGCACCGGTTGCTCGTCCAGCGCCACGTGCAGGTCCAGCCGCAGCTCGCGCTGGGTGCGGCGGGTGCGCTCGGCCAGGTCGTCCAGCGCCTCGGCCAGGCCGAAGCGGTCCAGCACCAGCGGCGCCAGCCGCGGGATGATGCCGTGCATCGCGTCATAGAGGCGCGAGCATTCATCGGCGATCAAGCGGGCCGCCTGCTCGGTGGGTGCGTCCTTGTCCTTGCTGCGCTGGGCGATGGAGGTGGCCATGCTGCGCATCGCGGTGACCGACTGGCCCAGCTCGTCGTGCAGCTCGCGCGCGATCATGCGACGCTCCTGCTCCACATGGCGTTCCACCCAGCGCGCCAGCTCGCGGCTGTCGGACAGCTGCATCTCGGCCCGCACGGCGCGGCGCTCGGTCTCGATGTGGTCTTCCAGCTGCGCCACCATGCGGTTGAAAGCGGCGCCGATGGCCGCCGCCTCCACGCCCGGCAGGCGCGGCAGCTGCACGCCGAAGCGGCCGGCTTCCACCTCGCCCAGCGCCCCCACGATGCGGGCGAAGGGCCGCACCGCCCGCCCCACCAGCCAGAACACCAGCGCATTGACCACCGCCAGCAAGGCCAGCGCGGAGCCCACCATCACGCTGGCGCTGTCCCAGGCGTCGATGATGGCGCGCGAGGCATTGGCCCGCACCACCAGCTTGCCGTCCGGAAAGCCGATGGACTGCTCGTCGGGCGGTGGTGACACCAGCCGCTCGAACCAGTCCGGCGCGTCGCGGCCGGCCTTGTAGGGTGAGGGCGGCGAGTGGTACAGCTCGTTGCCCTGCGCGTCCAGCAGCGTGATGTCGTTGGAGCGCACACGGCCCACGCCTTCCAGGAAGGCGCGCATGGCCGGCGTGCCCTGGGCCGCATAGAGCCAGGCGGTGCGCTTGAGCAGCTGGGCTGCCACGCGGTTGGCGGCCACCACCTCCTCGCGCACCGATTCCTGCATGTTGCGCAGCTGCAGCGCCATCACCGCGGTGACGAACAGCAAGGTCAGCGCGCTCACCAGCAGGTTGATCTTGAGGCGAAGGCTCAAATGGGGCACCCTCCCGCTACGCGGGATCCCTCCGAGAGGGAGGCCCGCCGTCTTCGGGCCGCCGGGCGGCGGCGGGCCGCCCTGCGTCTTCGAGCGTTGTTGCTTCGGCCAGGGCCACCGCCATCGCCGCCAGCATGGCCGGGTGCGTGGGGTCGTGGCCCGCGCCTTCGGCCCAGTGCAGCCGGGCCTGCGGCAGCCGCTCGGCCAGCAGGCGGGCGCCGTCGGGCGGGCAGATGCGGTCGGCTGTGCCATGCACCAGCTGCACCGGCAGCCGGCGCAGCGGCGCCAGCCGGTCCGCCAGCGGCGGGTGCTGCAGCCAGCAGCCGGCGTGCAGGTAGTGCGCCTGCACGGCATAGCGCTGCACCAGCGTGGCCAGCGCTTCGCCTTCCGGCGGTGGCGCCGCGGTGCCGGTGGCGCGGCGGGTTTCCAGCTGCCACCACGCGCGGGCGATGGCCTGGCGCTCGCCGGCATCACCCGCCGCGGCCAGGAAGGTTTCCACCAGCGGCATGAAGGGCTGCATGTCGGCCGGCCGCGCCAGGAAGGCGCTGCGCAGCAGCAGGCCACACACCGCGGCGGGTTCAGCCAGCGCATAGGCCAGCGCCAGCGTGGCGCCCCAGGAGCCGCCCAGCACCCACCAGCGCTCGATGCCCAGCGTGCGGCGCAGCAGCGCCAGATCGGTCAGCAGGTGGGCGGTGGTGTTGTGCTCGGTGCTGCCGGCGGGCAGGCTGCGGCCGGCGCCGCGCTGGTCCAGGCCGATGACGTGCCAGCGCGCGGGATCGAGGCTGCGGTACAGCGCCGGGCCCAGCCCTGAGCCGGGGCCGCCGTGCAGCAGCAGCAAGGGCGGCGCGCTGGGGTGGCCCCACTGCTGCACGTGCAGCTGGTGCCCGTGCGAAGCCGCCAGCATGAACTGCCGGAACGGCGGGGGACTGAGGGACTGCAGGACGTCGGGCACACCCCCATCGTATCGGCCCCAACCCCTAGCTGGGTTCATGGAAATCATGAAGGGGGATTCATGCTCACCCGGCTGGCCGTCCGGCGCGCCAGCCCCGACCATGCACCACGGGGCGCGAAAGTGCCTCCGCAGTGGCCAACCGGCGCTGCGCCACCGGAGAAAGGAGCCCCCTATGAACATGCAATGGCAAACCCCAGCGGCGATCGACTGGCGTTTCGGCTTCGAGATCAGCCTGTACGTCGCCAACCGCTGACGGTGCCCGGTCGCCGCGCGTGAAGTTGTGAACCACCTTCTGCCCGTGGCGACCCCTCATTCTTTCCCGACGACTGCCCACCATGCGCATCACGGTGCTCGGCTCCGCCGCCGGCGGCGGCTTTCCGCAGTGGAACTGCAACTGCCGCAACTGCGCCGGCCTGCGGGCCGGCACGCTGCGAGCCCAGGCGCGCACGCAGTCGTCCATCTTCATCCGGCCCGACCAGGGCGCGGACGGCGTGCTGTTCAACGCATCGCCCGACCTGCTGGCGCAGATCCGCGCCAACTCCGAGCTGCAACCCGGCCGCGGCCTGCGTGATTCGGCCATTGCCGGCGTGGTGCTGATGGACGGGCAGATCGACCATGTGACGGGCCTGTTCATGCTGCGCGAGCGTTCGCGCCCCGCGCCCGAGCGGCCCGGCGGCCGCGCGCCCGACCCGCTGCCGCTGTGGTGCACCGACGCCGTGGAAGAAGACCTGACCCATGGCAACCCGGTGCTGCGGGTGCTCAGCCACTATTGCGGCACCGCGCGCCAGGCCATCGCGCTGGACGGCACGCCCTTCAGCGTGCCGGGCGCCGACGGCCTGCAGTTCAAGGCGCTGCCGCTGGACAGCAAGGCCGCGCCCTATTCGCCCCACCGCGACAGCGGCGAGCCCGGTGACAACATCGGCATCACCGCCATCGACCAGCGCAGCGGCCGGCGCCTGTTCTACGCGCCGGGGCTGGGCGCCATCACGCCCGCGGTGTTCGATGCGATGGCCAGCGCCGACGTGGTGATGGTGGACGGCACCTTCTGGACCGACGACGAGATGATCACCACCGGCGTGGGCCCGCAGCGGGCACGCGCCATCGGCCACCTGCCGCAAAGCGGGCCGGGCGGCATGCTGGAAGTGCTGGGCCGGCTGCCGGCCAGCACCCGCAAGCTGCTCATCCACATCAACAACACCAACCCGATCCTGGACGAGGACTCGGCCGCGCGCGCCGAACTGGCGCGCGCCCGCGTCGAGGTGTGCGAGGACGGTATGCAGATCACGCTGTGAGCATCGCGATGACCGCCACCATAGAGACCGCCTGGGACCGCGTCGAGTTCGAGGCGCAGCTGCGCGCCAAGGGCAAGGCGTACCACATTCACCACCCGTTCAACGTGATGCTGAACACCGGCCATGCCACGCCGGAACAGATCCGCGGCTGGGTGGCCAACCGCTTTTACTACCAGATCGCGATCCCCATCAAGGACGCGGCGGTGATGAGCAACTGCACCGACCGCGAGGTGCGCCGCGGCTGGGTGCAGCGCATCCTGGACCACGACGGCTTCGAGCTGACCGGGCCCGAGGGCACGGTGCGCGACCCCGGCGGCATCGAGGCCTGGCTGCGCCTGGCCGAGGCCGTGGGCCTGTCGCGCGAAGAAGTGCTCGACCTGCGCCACGTGGTGCCGGCGGTGCGCTTTGCGGTGGATGCGTACGTCAACTTCGCGCGCCGCGCGCCCTGGCAGGAGGCGGTGTGTTCCTCGCTCACCGAGCTGTTCGCGCCCGAGATCCACAAGCAGCGCTTGGCCACTTGGCCCGAGCACTATGGCTGGATCGAGCCCGGCGGCCTGAGCTACTTTCGCAACCGCGTCAGCCAGGCGCGTCGCGATGTGGAGCAGGGCCTGGCCATCACGCTGGACCACTTCAGCACCCGGCCGCTGCAGCAGCGTGCGCTGGAGGTGCTGCAGTTCAAGCTCGACATCCTGTGGGCGATGAACGACGCCATGGCCACCCGCTACGGCGTGCAGGGGGTGGCATGACGGCCGTGACCCCCGAGACCGTGCCGCGCGTGGCGCCGGGCTTTCGGCTGCAATGGGAGCCGGCGCAGAACTGTCATGTGCTGCTGTACCCCGAAGGCATGGTCAAGCTGAACCAGAGCGCCGGCGAGATCATGAAGCGCTGCGACGGCGCCAAGCCGCTGGCCGCGATCGTGGGTGAGCTGGAGCAGGCCTTCAACGCCCAGGGGCTGCAACCCGACGTCATCGCCTTCGTCGAGATGGCGGGCAAGCAGCGGTGGCTGGCGTGGAGCTGAAGCCCCCGCCCACGGTCGGTCCGCCGCTGTGGCTGCTGGCGGAACTCACCTACCGCTGCCCGCTGCACTGCGTGTTCTGCTACAACCCGGTGGACTACGCCACCCAGGCCGACGAGCTGGACACCGAAGGCTGGTTGCGCGTGCTGCATGAAGGCCGCGCGCTGGGCGCGGTGCAGTGCGGCTTTTCGGGCGGCGAGCCGCTGCTGCGCGACGACCTGGAAGTGCTGGTGGCCGAGGCCCGCAAGCTGGGCTACTACACCAACCTGCTGACCAGCGGCGTCGGCCTGACCGCCGCGCGCGCCGAGGCGCTGAAGGCCGCCGGGCTGGACCATGTGCAGCTGTCGTTCCAGGACTCCACGCGCGAGGTGAACGACTTCCTCTCGCACACCAAGACCTTCGCGCTCAAGTACCAGGTGGCCGGGCTCATCAAGGCGCAGGGCTGGCCGATGGTGATGAACGTGGTCATCCACCGCCTGAACATCGACCACATCGACCGCATCATCGCGATGGCCGACGAGCTGGGCGCCGAGTACCTGGAGCTGGCCAACACGCAGTACTACTCCTGGGCACTGGAAAACCGCGAGCACCTGCTGCCCACCGCCGCGCAGCTGCGCCAGGCCGAGGCCACCACCGCCCGCTGGCGCGAGCAGCTGGGCGAGCGCATGCGCCTCTTTTTCGTGGCGCCCGACTACCACGACGGCCGGCCCAAGAAGTGCGTCAACGGCTGGGGCAGCATGTTCCTCACCGTCGCGCCCGACGGCACCGCGCTGCCCTGCCACACCGCCCGCATGCTGCCGGGCCTGGCCTTTCCGAACGTGCGCGAGCACTCGCTGCGGCACATCTGGTACGAGAGCGAAGGCTTCAACCGCTACCGCGGCACCGGCTGGATGAAGGAGCCCTGCAGCAGCTGCGACCAGCGCGAGCAGGACCTGGGCGGCTGCCGCTGCCAAGCCTACATGCTGGCGCAGGACCCCGCCGCGGCCGACCCGGTGTGCCCCAAGAGCCCGCACCACGGCGTGGTGGCGCAGGCGCTGGCGCGGGCCGAGCAGCCCGGCGGCGGCGTGGTGGAGCGGCCGCTGGTGTTCCGCGATGCGGCCACCTCGCGCCGGCTGGCGCAGGCCGCACCCCCTGGCTGACCCCCTGACGGCGGCGCCCCGGCCCGGGGTATAACCGGCGCAGGCAGGCGTCAGGCTAGGGGTCGTTTGTGAAGCCAACCATCCTGATCGTGGACGACAACACCGAGAACCTGATGGTGCTCGGCGAGCTGCTCAGCCCCCACTACCGTGTGCGGGCGGCCACCACCGGGGCCCGCGCGCTGGAGCTGGCCCAGCTGCAGCCTCGGCCGGCGCTGATCCTGCTGGACGTGATGATGCCGGGCATGAGCGGCTACGAGGCGCTGGACCGGCTGCAGGAGCAGGACGAGACGCGCCAGATCCCGGTCATCTTCGCCACCGCGATGAGCGACGTCGAGGACGAGCACCGCGGCCTGTCGCTGGGGGCGGTCGACTACATCACCAAGCCGCTGCGCCCGGCCATCGTGATGGCGCGTGTGCGCACCCACCTGGAACTGGCCGCCGCCCGCCAGCGGCTGCAGTGGCGCAATGCCTCGCTGGAAGCGGAGGTGGACCGCCGCGAGTGCGAGAACCGCGTCATCCAGGACGTGAGCATGCGGGCGCTGGCCCGCGTGGCCGAGACCCGCGACCAGGAAACCGGCAACCACATCCTGCGCACGCAGGACTACGTGCGGCTGCTGGCCACGCTGGTGTGCGGGCATCCCCGCTTCGCCGACGAGCTGGCGCCGCACTGCATCGACCTCATCGTCAAGTCGGCGCCGCTGCACGACATCGGCAAGGTGGGCATCCCCGACCGCGTGCTGCTCAAGCCCGGCAAACTGAACGATGAGGAGTGGGCGCTGATGAAGACCCATGCCCGCCTGGGTGGCGAGGCCATCCAGCGCGCGGTGGCCGACATGCAGGAGCCGGTGCCCTTCCTGCGCTTTGCCAGCGACATCGCCACCCACCACCACGAGCGCTGGGACGGCCAGGGCTACCCCGACGGCCTGGCCGGCGACGAGATTCCGCTGGCCGCCCGCATCATGGCCGTGGCCGACGTGTTCGACGCGATGATTTCGCGACGCGTTTACAAGGCGCCGATCGACTTCGGCCGCGTGCGCGAGGTGATGGCCGCGCAGCGGGGCGGCCAGTTCGACCCCGACCTGCTGGACGCCTTCCTTACCCACTACGACCGGTTCTGCGACATCGCGCGCGCCCGGCCCGACGAGGCGCTGGCTTGACGTGATGAAGCCGGGGCAGCGCCTGTTGCCGCCGCGCGGCTGGCTGGCGGTGGCCTTGGTGCTGGTGGCGCTGCTGTCGGTGGTGACCACGGTGCTGACCTACCGCTGGCTGCTGGACCGGCAGCTGCAGCAGCTGGAGGCGGTGGCCGATGCCCGCGCGCGGCAGGCCGGCCGCTGGCTGCAGGTGCAGCTGCGGCAGGCGCAGCGCCTGGCCCATGCCGGCGTCGAAGCCGAGCCCTACCGCCAGTGGCAGGCCAGCGGCGACGAGCCGGCGCTGCAGCGCCTGCTGGCGGCCGCGGTGGAAGTGCGCAAGGCCCTGGGCCAGCACGACGCGCTGCTGCTGGACGAGCAGGGCGGTTTGCTGGCCAGCGAGCTGCCCGAGCCGGTGATGCCGCCGCTGCTGGCCATGATGGCGCGCGAAGCGCTGGCCACCGGCCGGCCCACGCACACCGGGCTGTCGCCCGCCGAGGGCCAGGGCGCCAGCCATGGCCATGGGGAGGGCGGCGCCTGGCTGCACCTGCTGCTGCCGCTGCCGGCGCAGGGCGCGCAGCCGCGGGCGGTGCTGGTGCTGCGCTCCGATGCGGGCGGCTTCCTGCTGCCGCTGCTCACGCTGCCGCCGCTGCCCGGCGCCACCACCGCCACCACCTTGCTCGTGCGGCGCATCGGCGACCATCTGTTTGGCACGGCCGATGAACCGCCGCTGTCGTTGTCCGATCCGCAGCGCCTGGCGGCGCGTGTGATCCGCGGCGATGCCCCGTTGGGCCGCGTGACCACCGGCACCGATGGTCAGGGCCGGGCGGTGCTGGGCGTGCTGCAGCCGGTGGACGATGCCGGCTGGTTCCTGGTGGCGCGCATCACGCGGGCCGAGGCACGTGCCACCGCGCTGTTCGACAGCCTGTGGGTCCTGGTGGCGGGCGCGCTGGCCATGCTGGCGATGGCCACCGCCTTGCGGCTGCGGAATGACCGCCATGCGCTGGACGATGCGCGCCGCCAGCAGGCCGCGCAGGCCGAGCGCCTGCGCGGCCTGGCGTTGATGCAGGCGATCGCCGAAGGCTCCAGCGACGCCATCTTCGCCAAGGACCTGGAGGGCCGCTACGTGCTGTGCAACCGCGAGGCCAGCCGCATCATCGGCCAGCCGGTGGCGGCGGTGCTCGGCCGTGACGACCGGGCGCTGTTTCCGGCCGAGCAGGCGAAGGCGTTGATGGCCAACGATGCCCAGGTGGTGGCCGAGGGGCGGCTGCACACCTACGAAGAACGCATCGACACCGCGCTCGGCCCGCAGGTGTTCCTGGCCACCAAGGGGCCGCTGCGCGACGAGTCGGGTGCGGTGGTGGGCCTGTTCGGCATCTCGCGCGACATCACCGAGCGGCGGCAGGCTGAAGAGTCGCTGCGCGAGAGCGCCGCGCGCTACCGGTCCATGGTGTCGGTGCTGGACGAAGGCATCCTGGTGTTCGACGCGCGGCTGCAGCTGATCGCGTGCAATGCCCAGGCCGAGCGCTTCTTCGGCATGACGCTGGCGCAGCTGCAGCAGCCCGGCAGCCTGCAGCGCTGGCAGCCACTGCGGCCCGACGGCCGGCCGCTGGACTTCGACGAGCTGCCGCTGGCCCGCACCCGGCGCACCGGCCACCCCTGCCGCAACATGCTGGTGGGTGCCGCGCTGCCGCACGGCATGCGCTGGCTGATGATGAATGCCGAACCGGTGCGTGAGGGCGAAGAAGGGCGGCTGACCGGCGTCGTCACCTCGTTCAGCGATATCACCGAGCGCTACGTGGCCGAGGGCGAGCTGCGCAAGCTGTCGATGGCGGTGGCGCAAAGTCCGGTGGGCATCGCCATCAGCGACCTGCGGGGCCGCATCGAGTACGTGAACGAGGCCTTCACCCGCATCAGCGGCTGGCCGGCGGCCGATGCCATCGGCCGGCCGCACCACCTGCTGCAACCCGACCGCGGTCCCGCCGAGCGCGAGGAGGCCATGCGCCGGGAGCTGGCCGCCGGCCAGGGCTGGTCGGGCGAGTTCAGCAACAGCCGGCGCAACGGCGAGCGGTATGCCGAATTCGTGCAGGCAGCCCCCATCCGCCAGCCCGATGGCCGCATCACCCACCACCTGCTGGTGGTGGAAGACATCACCGAACATCAGCGCATCGCGCTGGAGCTCGACCGCCACCGCCACCGGCTGCAGGAGCTGGTGGACGAACGCACCCGCCAGCTGCAGGACGCCAATGCGCTGCTGGTGGCCTCACGCGACAAGGCCGAGGCCGCCAACCGGGCCAAGAGTGCCTTCCTGGCCAACATGAGCCACGAGATCCGCACGCCGCTCAATGCCATCGTCGGCCTCACCCACCTGCTGCGCCGCGATGCCCGCGGCCGCAGCGAGCGCGAGCGCCTGGCCCGCGTGTCCGACGCGGCCGACCACCTGCTGCAGGTGCTCAACGACATCCTCGATCTGTCCAAGATCGAGGCCGGCCGGCTGGAGCTGGAGAACACCGACTTCTCCCTGGGCGCGTTGCTGGGCAGCAGCTGCGCGCTGGTGGCTCCGCGTGCCCGCGACCGCGGCCTGACGCTGAAGGTGGACCATGCAACAGCGCCCGATGCGCTGCGCGGCGACCCCACGCGGCTGTCGCAGGCGCTGGTGAACCTGCTGAGCAACGCCGTCAAGTTCACCGAGCGCGGCGGCATCGAGCTGGTCGTCACGCCGCTGGCCGGCAGCACCGAGGCGCGGCCCTGCCTGCGCTTCGAGGTGCGCGACACCGGCATCGGCATCGCGCCCGAGCAGCTGGGCAGCCTGTTCGGCGCCTTCGTGCAGGCCGATGCCTCCACCACCCGCCGCTTCGGCGGCACCGGCCTGGGCCTGGCCATCACCCGCCGGCTGGCCGAGATGATGGGCGGCGAGGTGGGTGTGGAAAGCAACCTGGGGCAGGGCAGCTGCTTCTGGTTCACCGCCCAGCTGCAGGCCGGCGATGTGGCGGCCGCGGCGCGCCATTGGGCGGCCCCGCGCACCCAGCAGTACGAACGCCTGCTGCAGCGCCGCTGTGCGGGCGCACGCGTGCTGCTGGTGGAGGACAACCCGGTCAACCAGGACGTGATGCGCGAGCTGCTGCAGGCCGCCGGTCTGCAGGTGGAGGTGGCCGCCGATGGTGCCCAGGCCCTGGCCCGGCTGAGCGTGCCGGCCGGGCTGCAGACGCCGCCCGACCTGGTGCTGATGGACGTGCAGATGCCGGTGATGGACGGCCTGGAAGCCACGCGTCAGTGGCGTGCGCGGCAGCCCGAGGGCCAGCCGCGGCTGCCGGTGCTGGCGATGACGGCCAGCGCCTTCGGCGAAGACCGCGCGGCCTGCCTGGCGGCCGGCATGGACGACCACCTGGGCAAGCCGGTGCATGCCGGTGAGCTGTACGCCATGCTGTGGCGCTGGTTGGGCGATGGCCAGCCGCTGGAGGTGGCGCCGCTGCCCACGGCCGCCATGCCGCTGGAAGCCCCGGCCACCGCCGCGCCCGTGGTGCACGACGGCGGCTGGCTGCAGGTGCCCGGCCTGGATGCCGACCAGGCCCGCCAGTACCTGGCCGGCCGCGCCGACGTGCAGCGCCGGGTGCTGCGCCAGTTTGCCGACCAGTACGCGGCCGAGGTCACGCGCCTGGCAGAGGCCGGCGCGCAGGGCGACCTGGCCACGGTGCGGGCGGTGGCCCATGCACTGCGGGGCGCCGCAGGCGCTATCGGCGCCACCGCGGTGGCCGCCGACGCCCAGGCCACCGAGGCGGCCGTGCTGCAGGCCCGTGCGGGCACCGTGCCGGCCTCTGCCGCACTGGCCGCCGGCCAGGCCCTGGCCGACCGAACGGCCGAACTGGTGCGCCACATCAGCGCCGCGCTGCAGGCCGACGACGCCGCGCAGCAGCGGGCGCGTAGCGCCGAAGACGCAGCAACGCCACCGCCGGCCGAAGCGGCGCTCGACCGGCTGGAAGCCTTGTTGACCGCGGCCGACTACGACGCCCAGTCGCTGTTCCGCTCGGTGGCCGGCGGCTTGCGCCGCTGGTCGCCCGATGGCGTGGCCACGATGGAATCGGCCCTGGCCCGCTTCGACTACGACGAGGTGCTGGCCCTGCTGCGCGGGCTGCGCAGCCAGGTGCGCAGCCGCGTGGACTGATCTGGCCGATCGCCAGGCGCTGCCGCACAGTCACGACCGCATCCACCAGATCGGCACCACCAGCAGCGCGGTGCCGATGGCGATGTGCAGCGCGGTCCAGGCCAGCATGCGTGCCCATTGAGCGGGCGTGGCCTCGCTGTGGTCGGTGCATTCGTTGGCGAAGATCTCTCCTTGCAGCACCGGACCCGTGGGTGTCCAGCGCAGCGGCTCTTCGGGGCCGATGCCGTCTTCCCGGCGGCGCTGGCCGCAGTCGCTGTTCCAGGCTTCGGGGAAGGTGGGCCAGTAGGCCATGCGTTCGCCCAGCACGTGGTTGTAGCGCCAGAGGTAGGAGTCGAGCTTGAGGAACAGGCCGGTCGCAGTGCTTTGCCCGAGGATCTGCTCCTTGACCAGCGTCGGTTGCAGCATGACCTCCATCTGCGCCTGTCGCGCCGTGCTGAAGCCTTTGCGCAGGTACTCAAAGAGCTGCGGCTCAGGCACGGCGCCCAGGCCCTTGTTCATGAAGGTGCGCAGGTACTCCCAGAGGTTGGCGCCAGAGCCTTCGTGTCCGACGAAGATCAGGTCCTCGCCCCGGCGCTGCGGATCGGCGGGGTCCAGAGGCGGCCAGTACAGCATCAGGTAGGCGTGGTCCAAGGCCGGCTGCTCCAGCCGCTCGCGGTGGCGCTCGGTCGTGGGGTCACCTTCCAGGTCGCTGCCCGGCAGTGGCGGGCGCCACTGCACATGGGCGCGTACGCGGGACCAGTCGAGCACCGCGTTGCCGCCGAACTTGCGAGGCCGCACGATGTAGACCTTGCCGGTGGAGCGGTTGAAGCGGTAGCGGGCGCGCAGGGCGGTCCAGTAGGACTCGCTGGGGCGCAGGAGGTAGAAAAGGACGTAAAGGCCTACGGTCAGGCACCAGAACAGCGAGATGGCCAAACGGTCGCCCCAAGACGTGGATGCCTGACCCCATTCGATGCCACCCCAGACCGAACCGATGGCTGAAAGTGACAAGCCCATCACGACAACGAGCCAGTGCGTATTCACCGTTGATCGCTGGTACTCGCCAGGGTTGGAGACCTCCAAGAAGTGTTCGTTGATGTCCAGCACCAAGCTTTGCAGGTCAAGCGAAGCGCGAGCTGCTTGCAGCTTGTTCTCGGGTCCAGACAACTGCGTGCGCGAGTGGATGTCGCCCATGCTGCGCACCGCACCTGAGGCGCCGAGTTTGGTGCGCCCGCGCTGGTAGGCGCTCTCAGGCGAGAACATGGCTACTTCCCCTCCAGTTCAGTCATGGCCTCTCCCAGATCAAGCAGGAGCGCTCGCTCACTGGTGTAGGGGCTCCGCTTGCTGCCTGCAGAGCGAAGCGGCTGCTTCTGAAGCCAGTTCGTCCAGGCTTCGCCCCTGAGCTGGCCAATGACGACTGTCAGAGCCGTCGTGCACAGCGCAAGAACGACCTGTGTGCGCAGCAGCCAGGTCGGGGCACTCGCGACGCGACCGATGGCGATCGTCGATACGATCGTGCCTATGCCAGCACCCGCGCGGCTGGCATAGGCGAAGGCCAAACGGGCATCCCCGTTCGAGCCCGCCTCTACCGCATCAAACCCATCCATGACCACCCCGATGGCGGTGCCGGCGGACACCCAGCGTGCGGCGGTCCCCTTGAGTGCGATCAATTTGTCGGTGTTGGCGCGTTTGACACCCTCCACATAGCGCGCGGCGACGCTGTCTGGCAGCTCCTTCCAAAGCAAGGTCTCATAGACCGACGTGCGCAACCCCTTGATGGCCGCGGCCGTGTCCACCAGGGCTTTGGCGGCTTCGGCCAGCGCTCGGCCGTCCTGGCGCACGGCCGCTCGACGCAGCGCGGGGGCCAGGCCCAGGCTGTCGAAGGCGGCGCCGGCCGGCTTGTGAAGGACCGTCTGCATTGCACGCACAGTCACGACCGCATCCACCAGATCGGCACCACCAGCAGCGCGGTGCCGATGGCGATGTGCAGCGCGGTCCAGGCCAGCATGCGTGCCCATTGAGCGGGCGAGGCCTCGCTGAGGTCGGTGCATTCATTGGCGAAGATCTCTCCTTGCAGCACCGGACCCGTGGGTGTCCAGCGCAGCGGCTCTTCGGGGCCGATGCCGTCTTCCCGGCGGCGCTGGCCGCAGTCGCTGTTCCAGGCTTCGGGGAAGGTGGGCCAGTAGGCCATGCGTTCGCCCAGCACGTGGTTGTAGCGCCAGAGGTAGGAGTCGAGCTTGAGGAACAGGCCGGTCGCAGTGCTTTGCCCGAGGATCTGCTCCTTGACCAGCGTCGGTTGCAGCATGACCTCCATCTGCGCCTGTCGCGCCGTGCTGAAGCCTTTGCGCAGGTACTCAAAGGGCTGCGGCTCAGGCACGGCGCCCAGGCCCTTGTTCATGAAGGTGCGCAGGTACTCCCAGAGGTTGGCGCCAGAGCCTTCGTGTCCGACGAAGATCAGGTCCTCGCCCCGGCGCTGCGGATCGGCGGGGTCCAGCGGCGGCCAGTACAGCATCAGGTAGGCATGGTCCAGGGCCGGCTGCTCCAGCCGCTCGCGGTGGCGCTCGGTCGTGGGGTCACCTTCCAGGTCGCTGCCCGGCAGTGGCGGGCGCCACTGCACATGGGCGCGTACGCGGGACCAGTCGAGCACCGCGTTGCCGCCGAACTTGCGAGGCCGCACGATGTAGACCTTGCCAGTGGAGCGGTTGAAGCGGTAGCGGGCGCGCAGGGCGGTCAGGAAGGCTTCGCTGGGGCGCAGGAAATACAAGAACGCGTATGTGCAAGGCGCTAACGCTGCCAAACAGAAAAGCGCGACGTAATCCATGCCTTTCAAGGAAGCGTTGGTCAGCATCACGTGCAATGCTGAGACAGCGCCGATGTTTGATCCGGCAAACACCATTGCAGCCAGCAGCCACATGACACTGAGGGTCGAGCGCTTGAATTCACCAGGATTCGACAGCTCCAGAAAGTGCTCATTGATATCGAGCACCAAGCTCTGCAAGTCCAGCGACGGCCGGGCGTTGTCTAGCCTCTGGCGAGGCGCGTGAAGAGGCGTTCGCGGATGGATGTCGCCCATGCTGCGCAAGGCTGCCTGGACGCCGACCTTGTTGCGGTCTGACTGGTAAATGCGCTCGGGTGAGAACATGGCCTACTCTGCCTCCAGTTCCGCCAGCGCTTCTCCCAGTTCCAGCGTCTGTGCGCGCTCGCTGGTATAGAGGGTCTTATGACTATCTTGCTGATGAAAGGGCTGTCTCTGGAGCCAGTTTTCCCAGGTCTTGCCCTTCAGTTGAGTGATGAGGGCGGTCAAAATTGCCGCAGCAACCGCCAGCACCAGGTTCAAACGCATCAGCAAGAGCGGCAGCCTCTCGTAGCTTGCGGCAGCCATCGTCGAGAGAATGGTTCCCGTGCCGATAGCTGCTCTTGACCAATACGCACTTTCCAACTTCCAGTCTCCGTTTTTCCCCGCCTCCACCGCATCAAACCCATCCATGACCACCCCGATGGCGGTGCCGGCAGACACCCAGCGTGCGGCGGACACTTTGAGCCGACGCAGCTCGCTCGCGTTCGCAGCCTTGAGGCCTTGGCTATAGACACCGGCCTGGACCTCTGGCAGTTCCTTCCACAACAAGGTCTCATAGACCGACGTGCGCAACCCCTTGATGGCCGCGGCGGTGTCCACCAGGGCTTTGGCGGCTTCGGCCAGCGCTCGGCCGTCCTGGCGCACGGCCGCTCGACGCAGCGCGGGGGCCAGGCCCAGGCTGTCGAAGGCGGCGCCGGCCGCGGCGAAGCGCAGCTTGCCGGCCTGGCTGGCGGCTGCCGCGGCGGTCGTGTTCAGTCGCGCCTGCAGCTCACGCGCCCGCTTGGCCGGGTTGCCCGGCGGGCGCTGACCCGCCCGGTTGACAAAGTCGACAGCCCTGTCGCCCATGCCGTGGACCAGCTGCAGCAACTGGGCTTGCGCCAGCCGTTTTTCCAGGGTGGAAGCCGGCCAGGCCTTGATCTGGTTGACGGCGAAGGCGGCGATGAGACTGCCGATGTTGTTCTGCCCTGTTTTGACCAGATCGCCTGCCGCAGTCAGGCGTTCGCCCCGCGGCTTGGTCACGTCCTTGAAGGTGTCCAGTGCCTTGCGTGCCTTGGTGGCTCCGTCGATGAACTTCTTGCTGCTGGTGATGGCCTTGGCCATCGCTGCTGCGGCCTGTGCCGCCTGGCCATCGGCTTGTGCGTCCAGCACGCTGGGCACCGGTTGCACCAGGCTCTCCAGAGCCTGCTGGATCTCGGCGGCGATCTCGCCGTTGTTCAACACCATCATCCGCCAGACCAGTTGCTGAGCGCCGGGCATCAACACGTCACGTGCCCGCAGGTAGGCGCGGCCTTTGGGGCTGTTGTCCACATGCAGCAAGATGGTGCAAAGCTGGCCCGCGCACAGGGCGCCGATCTCCGGTCGGCTGCTGGTGTAGCGCTTGAAGACGGGCTGCCACGGTGCCTTGGCGTCCAGCCAGGGCGCCAGGTCGTCGAACAAGGCGTTCATCGTCATGTCCCGCCGCTCGATCTGTTGCCGGTGTTCCTGCTTGAAGGCTTCCAGCGCGACCCGGTCTACCAGCTGCTCCACATCGTCGGCGGCCTTCTTCTGCGCCGCGGCTTCGCCGGCCCGGGCCTCCAGCGCATGCAGACGCATCTGCTGGGCGCGCTGGCGGTTGAGTTCGTCCTGCGTCAGGGTCTTGGCGCTGCCGTCGGCTTGGCGCACGCGGTACGTTGCCCCGGGGGCGGCACCGGGCACCTGACCCGCGTCGACGCGCGACGCGCTGGCCTCCAGGCGGGCCACGGTGTCTTCGATGGCTTGCACGGCCTTGCTCGCCAGCGCCGCCCGTACCGTTTCAATGCCGTGGACGGCGGCGTCCTTCATGCGGTTGCTCACGCCCTTGTCGTCGGTGGCCAGCAGCCACTGGACGTACTGCACCGCGGCCTCGGTCTGCGCCATCGCCAGTTCCTGCGTGATGCCCACCGGGTCCAGGCAGGCCAGCACGGCGCCGGGCTGGCCCTGCGCGTTCTTGTGGCTTTGCAGGAGCTGCAGGATCTGACCCAGCCTGCGGCCGTGCACCTCGGTGTAGTCGGGGTTGGTCATCACCGTGGGCGTGGCATCGTGGGCCCAACCCTTTTGCCCGTCACGCTGGGCGGCGCCACGGACCTGTTCGGTGGTGACGTGGCCGGCCTGGTGTTCTCGCATCAGCTCGCCCACGGTGGTGTCGTAGCTGCCCCAGCCGCGCTCCGTGGGGGTGACGCCCATCAGGCCAAAGAGGCTGCCCTCACTGGCGTCCCTGGCCTCGCTGTCCTGCAGCGCGGCGAACTCCAGCACGCGGGTGGACAGCTGGTCGGGCAGCATGCTGTGCTCGGCCTCGTGCTGCCCGCCTGCCCAGGCCCGGACGTCGAAGCGCTGCATGCCGTGGTCCGCAGGGTGGCGGCGCATCTCTTGCCAGGTGTCGTCGGCCAGCGCGTTGGGGTGGAAGACGTACCACAGGGTCTTGACGGTCCTGGCGTCACGCACGAACACCAGGCTGTTGTTGGCCGCGCGGGTGTCGACGTCGCAGGCCACCTTGGGCAGCGCAGGCTGGCTGTCCAACGCTGGCATGAAGGCGTTGAGGTAGCCGTGCGCGTGGACGCTGTAAGCCAGATGGTCTTCGGGGTAGCTGGGGCCCGTGCGCTCGATCACCAGATACAGGTAGCCCTCGCGCAGCATGCGCACGCCATAACACGCAGTCTTGAGGGGCACGCCACCAGGGTGAGCCTGCAGCCGCCCTTTGGGTGACAGCTGTTGCAGCTTCTTCAGCAGCCTGCTGTCGTGGTGGTAGGCGGTGGCGTATCGGGTGAAAAGGATTGGCAGGCCGGTGCGGTCGCACTGTGCGCATGGGGTGGGGCAGGGCATGGCGGGCCTCGCTGCAGGGTCAGAAGAGCGGCTCCGTGGCCTGGCTGAGTTCAACCAGCTCGGGCACGCCGAGCGTGGGTTGTTGACGCAGCAGTTCCTTCATGCGCGTCGCCAGGGCTTGCCAGGCTGGCGTGTTCCAACTGATGCGTGGATAGCTGGCGGCCCCGGTCGTCCCGTCGCCGGTGCCCAGCCAGGTCCACAACACCCAGTCCTGCCACTGTTGCCCGCGCTGAAGACCCCAGTCCTGGGCCTGTCGCAGCAGCTGGTTCATCTCCAGGTCGGTGGGCTGTTCACAGGCCGCCAAGCCGCGCAGCGCGAGGGTCAGCCAGACCTGGTGGCCGCAGGGGGCGCTGCTGACGAGCCAACGCTGCAGGCCATTCAGCAGCCGGTGCGCGGGCAGCGGCGGGGCCTGGACTTCCGCACGGTCGAACACCCGCCATTCGCCGATGTGCCCGACGAGTTGACGCTGGTGGCGCGCGATGTCCTGCGGCGCCCACGGTCCCCACGTGGCGCCCAGTTGCCACAGGCTGTGTGCCGGCCCCAGCAGCGCTTCACGCTGCGCGTTGCCGAGGTTGGGCCAGACGCGCTGCAGCACACGTGGATCGTGGTGCCGAAACTCGAAGGCGCCAGACCCGTCGTTGGGCCGCTGGTGCCTGAGCAATAGCCACTGCGTGAACAGTTCTTCGACGCTCGTGCCGATGAACACCACACCGCACACGTGCTGTCGCACCAACCGTCGTTGGTTGTCCAGCCACATCAGCCCCAGCAGGTCGTGCATCAGGTTCTGGCGCCGTGCCACGTCGGGCTCATGCTGAGGCCCCGTTTGCAAGGGCAGCAGGCACGGCGCCAGACCCTCCAGCCCGCGCAGGGCCGGGTCGGGCAGGGTGCGGCGTTCGGCGGCCCACGCCGGGTACAGCGCCTGCAGCCGCCCTGCGGCGGGGTTGCCGTCCCAACCGTCAAGCACCAGCCATGCCGGCGGCCGGGTGTCGATCGCGTGCTGCAGTTGACTGCCGAGCTGCCGGATGTGTTCGGCCTGTCCGGCGCTGAGGTCCAGGTACCAGGGCTTGATGTGCCACGGCGTTGCCGTGGAAGCGGGTTGGCGCATCGGTCACCTCGGGCCTGAGGTGACGCTGAAGATGCGCGGGTTGCAGGGGCGGATGCGGCGGGGCCTTGCATGATCATGGCGGCACGGGTCTGCTTGGTGCTTGGAAGAGGGCGCCCGGCACCTGGTTGGCGCCGGCCAAGCTGTGATCGACCGTACGGCCGCCGATCTGAGGGTGAGTATCAGCCGTGCAGGATTTGCTGTTCCAGCTTCAGATACAGCTCTGCCGCATTGCGCCGGTGGATGGCCGGGTAGCCGTCCCAGCCGGCGTAGGCCGGCAGCGTGGCGCGGGCGGGCAGCTCGCCGAGGGAGACGCCGGCTTCCAGCAGCGTGCGCACCTGCGCGTCGAGCGCGGCCAGGTAGCCAGCGGTCTCGCCGATGGCCTCGGGGCCGGACAGCGGGCCGTGGCCGGGCACCACCTGGCGGATCTGGCCGGCATCGGCCTGGCGCTGCAGGCCTTGCAGCGCGGCCTGCCAGCCGGGCAGGTCGGCATCGTGCAGGTTGGGGATGCGCCGGCCTTCCACCAGCCCGCCCGCGAACAGCACGCCGGTGCTGCGGTCCAGCACCGCGAGGTCGCCAGGGCCGCTGGTGTGGCCGGCGTACAGCAGCACCACCGGCCGGCCGCCACCCACCCGCAGCTGGCGCCCCCCGGGCAGCAGTTCGTCGGCCTGGTACAGCGCGGTGCCGGTCATGGCCGGCGCGCCCACCTCGCGGTTCAGCCGGTCCAGGCACACCTGGCAGCGGGCGGCCATCAGCGTGGCGGCGTCGCGGTGCATCCAGATGGGGACGCCCGCCTCGCGGAAGGCGGGCGCGCCGAACAGCACGTCGGGCTTGGTCTGGGTGATGACGACCGCCTGCAGCGGCAGCGGGCTGGTGCGCCGTATCGCGCGCAGCAGCGCGCGGCCGTGCAGCAGCGAGGTGCCGGCATCCACCGCCAGCAGGCCTTGCGGCCCGGCGATGAAGCCGGCATTGGCCACCCGGCCCAGGTTGCGCGCGTCGGGCTCGCCGCCCCGGCCGGGCAGCATCCACACGCCGGGTGCCACTGGCTGCACCGTGGCTTCGGCGTCGGTGGGCAGGGGGCCTTCACGCGCCTGCGCCGGTCCGCCCGCGGCGCAGCCGGCCACGCCGTGCAGGCACGGCACGGCCAGGCCGGTGGCCAGGGCGCCGCGCAGCCAGCGGCGGCGGGCGGTATCGGGGCCCGGGCCCGGGCCGGCAACGGGGCCGCTACTTCTGCTCGGCAAGCTGCTTGAGGTTCTGCAACCCGGCCTTGTAGACGCCGGTGACGGCGGCCACCGCGGCTTCGTCGTTCTTGTCCGGCGGCGGGTCGTTGTTGGGGTAGCCGCGGTAGAAGGCGCCGCGCCATTCCACCGTGCTCTTGGCGTCGCCGTCCGGCGTCACGGTGATGGTGGAGGTGTAGTTGGTCACCGGCAGCGCGCCGCCGTCCTTCAGGCGGTAGCTGTATTTGCGCTGGGCGTCGTTGTAGGCCTCCAGCGTCTCGGTCAGCTCACCGCCGCCCTTGAGCGTGATGTTGCGCACCGAACCCACGGTGTTGCCCTGCGTGGCCGGACTGGTGGCCACCGCGGGGTGCCAGTCCTTCAGCGCTTCGAAGTTCTTGATGCGGGCCCACACCGCATCGGCCGGGGCGTTGATCTGGATGGTCTCCACCACCTTCTGGCGGGTGGGGCCGTGGGCGGCGGCGGGCAGGCTGGCGGCAGCCAGCAGCACGGCGGCGGCGCACAGCGACAGGCGGCGCTGTGGGGCTGGCACCTGGCATCCTTCGGCAGGCAGGCAACGGGGGCGGTTCGGCATGCGGTCGGTCTCCTCGTCAGGTCGGGTTGAAAAGCGTTGTCAGGGCGGTCAAGGCGGGGGCGGCTCGGCGATGAAGGCGCCGAAGCCCCGCGGGTTGCGGCCGGTGTCCACGGTAGCCAGCGGCTGGCCGCTGCGCGCATCCAGCACGCTGATGCGGTCGTCCATCCAGTTCACCACCACCACGCGGTCGGCATAGGCGGCGATGCCTTCGGGGTAGCCGAAGCCGGCCAGCGTGCGCAGCGGCTGCAGGGTGTTGGCGTCGATCACGCTCACGCTGTCGGCATGCTGGTTGGTCACGTACAGCAGCGCGCCGCCATCGGCCAGCGCCGCGCCGTACGGGGCCTTGCCCGTCTTGACGGTGGCCAGCGGCACCGGCAGCGGCGGCGCGGTGTCCAGCACCGTGAGGTCGTCGCTCTGCACGTTCAGCACGTACAGCCGGTTGCGCGCCGCGTCGTGCAGCAGCGCGAAGGGGTGTGTGCCCACGGCCACATGGCCGCGCACCTGCAGCGTGGCGGCGTCCACCACCGCGATGCGGTCGTCGTCGCGCTCGGCCACGTACACGGTGTGGCCGTCGGCATGCACCGCCACGCCGGCCGGGGCGCGGCCCAGCGGCACCTCGGCCAGCAGGCGGCCCGTGGCCACGTCGTAGGCCAGCAGCTTCTGCGCGAACCAGTCGGCCACATAAAGGCGCCGGCCGTCGGGCGCGGCGTCGATGCCCACCGGCCCCGCGCCCGCGGGCAGCGTGTCCACCACTTCGCGCCGCGCCATGTCGATCACCGAGATGGTCTTGCTGTCGGGGTTGCTGACGAACACCTTGCCCGCCCGCGCCGAGGCCACCACGCCGGCCGGCGAGCGGCCCACCTTGACCGTGGCCACCACGGCCTGGCGGCCGAGGTCGATCACCGAGACGTCGTGGCTGCCCTGGTTGGTGACCCAGGCCAGCGGCGCGGCGGCGGCCGGCAGCACCAGCACCAGCACCAGCACCAGTGTCAGCAGCGAGCTCAGTACTTTCAAACTCAGTGCCTTCAAACTCAGTGCTTTCAAATGGCGGCCTTCACAGTGCCCGTGCCGGCTGCAGCTGCAGGCTGCTGCGGAACTGCAGGTCCTGGTTGTCCACCACCTCGGCCTTCAACTCGCCCGCGCCCTGCGGCACGAACCAGAAGCGCAGGTTCGGGTTCTCGCTGATCGAGATGTCCAGGTCGGCCGACAGCACCGGTTGGCCGGCGTAGGTGATGTCGATGCGCCGCACGAAGTGCGCAGGGATGTAGTGCCGCGTCAGCTGGTCCATCGCCAGGCCCGAGCTGTTGGGGTGGCTCACCATCAGCTGGGCCAGCACCGGCTTGCCGGGCTGCGGCTCGCCTTCCACCTTCAGGCGCATGCGGCCCAGGCTGGCCTGGGCGGCGGCCGGGTCCTTGCCCGGGGGGGCGCTACAGCCGCCCGAGGCCTTGAGCCAGCGGGTGGCCATCAGCAGCCGGCCATCGCTCATCTGCGCCACCGCGCGCACGTGGGTGTATTCGTCGATGCGCACCCGCGTCTCGATGTCGGCCTGGCCGCTGCCCGGTGCGAGTGTGAAGACCGCGGCCACCGGTGAGGGGTTGTTGTCGATCAGCAGCCAGAGTTTCTCGAGCCGCTGGTCGCCGGTGGTGGGCAGGCGCGAGCGCACGGCGATGGGCACCACCGCCGCGTCTTCGGCGCGCACGGGCGCGTCCAGCTGCAGCTGCTCAGGTGTGGCGGGCGTGATCGGCCGCTGGCCGAACAGGCTGGCGCGCACCTTGAGCCACTGCGGGCTGGCCTCGGGCTGGTCTTCGCGCGAGCTGGGCGCGGCCTGCAGCGGGCCGGCGGCGGCCAGGCCCAGGCCCAGCCACGGGGCCATGATCAGGAGCTGGCGGCGGTGCTTCATTCTTCCCACTCCAGTTCGGCATAGGCCGCAGTGACGTTGCGGCGGTGGAAGGTCTCGGCCAGCTGCCACGGGCCCACCGCCTCCAGGCCCACCGTGGTCATGGCCTTGGACAGCGGCTGCCCGGCGCGGATGACCGCGCGCGTGTCGGTGCGCAGCGCCTCGAGGTAGCGGCGCTGCGGTGCCAGCAAGGCCGGCCAGTCGGTGCCGGCGGCGCCGTGGCCGGGCACGGCCAGGGCCACGTCCAGGGTGGCCAGCGTGTCCATCACCTTCAGCCAGCCGTTGAGGCTGCCGTCCACCACCGGCAGGTGCTGCACGAACAGCAGGTCGCCCAGGAACAGCGTGCGGCTGCGCACGTCGTACACGGTCAGGTCGTTGTCGGTGTGCGCGGTGGGCCAGGCCTGCAGCCGCAGCTCACGCTCGCCCAGGTCCAGCGTCAGGCTGCCTTCCACCGGCAGCGTGGGCGGCACGATGTCGGTGGCTGGCATCGTGAGGCCGAACTCGCGCTGCAGCGCCTGGCGGTAGTAAGGCTCGCGCGCCGCGATCGACGCCGCCAGCCGCGCATGGCCGACGAAACGCGGGGCCTCGGCACCCGGTGTGGACGAGCCGGGTGAGCGAAAGGCCACGTTGCCCAGCAGGTGGTCGGGGTGCACATGGGTGTTGATCACGTAGCACACCGGCAGCGGCGTGGCCTGCGCCACCGCGCGCCGCAGCGCCTGACCCAGCGTGGGTGTGCCGCCGCTGTCGATCACCGCCACGCAGCGGCTGCCGACGATGAAGCCCAGGTTGGCCACGTCGCCGCCGTTGCGGGGCTGCCAGTCGTCCACCGCACCGGTGTGCACCCACACGCCCGGGGCCACCTGTGTCACCGGCAGCGGGGCGGGCGTGGGCTCCGGCGCGGTGACCGCCGCACGTGCGGCAGGCGCGCCCGCCTGCAGGCAGGCCGCAACGGCCAGCCAGGCCAGGGGGGCCAGGGCGCGCATGGGGTGGGCCGATCAGCGTTGCACGGCCGGGCCGAGGAAGCAGCCTTTTTCCACCTTGGCCTGCAGCTCCTTGTAGCGCTTGATGTCCTTCTGCAGCGCCGGTGCCTCGCGGATGTAGCTGCCGCGTTCGCCGCCGATGCTGGTGGCCTTGGCGGCGGTGCTCATCTCCACGTAGTCGTCGTACTTGAGCTCGCGGGCCATCGCGTCCAGCGCGCAGGCGCACTTGTTCATCATCTCGAACTGCGGTCCGGGATGGGTGGCCATGCATTCCTGCACGTACACCACGCGGTCGATGGTGGGGTAATCGTTGGGCGTGTCGGCGGCCAGCGCGCTGCCCAGCGCGGCGCAGGTCAGGGCCAGCACGGTGGCGGGGCGCAGGAGGGTGCGAAGGTGGCTCATGGCGTGGAGTGAGGGTGGCGGAGGTGTGAGGGCGGTCGGGTGGGTGTGTCAGCTGCGGGCGCGGGTCGGGGGCTCTGCGCCGTCCAGGGTCAGGGTGTCCTCGATCAGCGGCTCGGCGGTGCCGGCCGCGCCGGGCACCGTGGTGCGCAAGGCCACCACGCCGCCGGGTACGGCCTCGCTGAGCACGAACAGGTAGGTCTTGCCCGCATACCGCTCGAAGCGCGGGCGGTTGGGGTCGTCCAGGTAGGGCGCGATGCTGATTTCGCTGCCTTCCACCGGCTGGCCGCGCCAGCTGAGCTTGACTTCGCGGATCTGGGCCCGCTCGGCCAGTGCCACGCGGATGCGCTTGCGGAAGTGGTTTTGCTGGCCCTTGGTCAGCCGCTGCATTTCGCGCACGTCGCGCTCGAGGAAGTACAGGATCACCGGGTTGCTGGTGGCCACCGGCAGCTCGGGCAACTGCACCGCGCGCTCGGCGGTGAGGAACTGGCCACTGGCGCTGCAGCAGCCGCCTTCGGGCCGGGCGCCCAGCGAGATGGTCACGCGGTCGTCGAAGGGCGCGTCCAGCGAGCCGGCATGGCGGAAGCCGTACTGCAGCGCCTGGCCGGGCTGGGCGTTCAGCAGGTGCGGTCGCATGAAGAGGGCACGCTCGGCCGCGGAGATGTCGCCGCTGCCCGATTGCGCCCAGGCGGGCAGGGCCAGGGCAGGGGTGGCCGCCAGCAGCGCGAGCAGGTGGCGGCGGCCGTACAGGCCGGGGTGGGGGGTGAAGGAGGGGGACTGCATGGGGTGTGTGGGCTGGGGGGTGAAGGGCGGCTCAACCCCGCTCCGACACACGCTCGGTGGCATGTTCCAGCGCCCGGTCGAGGGCGCGGTCGAGTTCGCCGGCCAGGTCCGAGCGCAGGCTTTGCAGCCTCAGCAGCACGGCCTTGGCCTTGTCGATGTGGCCCTGCGCCACGTGCACCAGGCCCAGGCGCAGCAAGGCGATGCGCGAAGCCGGCTCGATGGTGAGGGCGCGTTCGATGTAGCGCTGCGCGGTGGGCAGCCGGCCCATCTCCTGCTGGGCCAGGCCGCGCATCAGCCACGGCTGGGCATCGCTCTGGTCTTCGCGGGCCCAGGTGCTGGCGTAGCTGTCCAGCTCCTGCCAGCGGCGTTCACGCGCGAACACCGCCGCCTGCAGGAAGCGCGGCTGGGCCGCGACGGGCTGCTCCCAGAACGGCTGGAGCTGCCCCTGCAGCGGCGCGATGGGCTGCAGTGCGCCTTCGGCCAGCAGTGGGCGCAGCCAGGCCACCGGGGCGGAGAAGTAGTGGGCGTTGCCGCCGCGCAGGCGGAAGGTGAGCACGCCCACCAGCTGCTGCGTGTCGGCGAACAGGCCGCCGCCGCTGGCGCCGGAGGTGAACCAGTTGGTGCTCTGGATGACCTCAGCGCCGTCGTAGCGGTGCAGGGCCACCACCCGGCCGGGGCTGTGCTGCAGGCCCAGCCCGCCGGTGAAGCCGATCGCGCTGACCGACTGGCCGGGCTGCGGCGCCTGCTCGGCCAGGGCCACGGCGGGTGCACCCAGCCGCGGCACGGCCAGCACGCACAGGTCGTGCAGCGTGTCGCTGGCCTGTGCCTCAGCGGTGTAGCGCAGGCCGCCGCGCAGCACGTTCACCTGGCCGGCATCGCGCGTGACGTGACAGTTGGTGACCACGCGGTCCTCGGCCACCACCACGCCGCTGCCCAGCGAATAGCCGCCCTGGGTGCGCAGCGCTTCCACCTTCACGATGCTCTGGCCCACCTGCACCAGGTCGGCACCTTCCAGCGCCTGGGCATGCGGCACCACCAGGCCGGCCAGCAGCGCCGTGGCTGCGCTGGCGAGCCTCATCGAGGCGGTGCCGCCTTCAGTTGCGGCGTTCGCCCGCGGTGTTGTCGAGCAACGGAACACCGAACTCCTTCAGGATGGCCTGGATGTCGGCCTGCTTGGTGCTGATCAGGCCTTCGATCTGCTGCTTCCATTCACGCTCGCCGTAGCGCACGCCCATCGCCATCGCATAGTCGAACTGCACGCCTTCTTCCGACTTCAGCGGCAGCACGGTGAGCGCGGGCTGCTTGACGCGCTGCGCGAAGTAGCCGGCGATCGGGCCCCAGACGACGGCGGCATCGATGGTGCCGGCGGCCAGGTCGTTCTCGATGATCTGGCCGGGGTACTGCGCCGGGTCGGCGCTCATCATCTTGTACGGCACGCCCTGGTCCACCAGGTCGTGCTTCTTGAGCCAGTCGCTGGCCGGCGAGCGGTCGTAGATGCCGATCTTCAGCGACTTGAGCTTCTGCGGCGGCAGCTTCAGGAAATCGTCCGCCGAGGCCACGTTGTCCATGCCCTTGCCGCGCGGAATCACCAGCGCGTAGGTGGAGCGGTAGTAGGGCTTGGTGACGGAGACGCCCTGGTCGAAGCCCACGGGCACGCCCATCACGATGTCGCAGGGGTAGTCCTGCCCCGGCAGCTTGTAGCGCAGCGTGTTGCGGATGAAGGCCATGCGCTGCGGGAACGAGTAGTAGGTCACCGGCAGACCCAGCGACTGGCCGAACAGTTCGGCGATGCGGTTCTCGATGCCTTCGCCCTTGACGTTGGAGAAGGGCAGGTTGTTGGGGTCCTGGCAGACGCGCAGCGCCTTGCGTGGAGCCGGGTCATCCGCCGCCGGCGCAGGCGCCTGGGCCAGCGCAGGGCCGGCTGCCGCCACCGCGAGCAGCGTGGCCGCGGCCAACCGCCGGTAAAGCTTGCGTGCGGTCATGACGGGGTCCTTCAGGGAATCGGGGTGACCTTGGCCTGGGTGATGGCGCCGTCCGAACGGCCCTTCAGGTAGGCGTACAGGTTGTCCATGTTGTCCATCACCATCTTGTTGGTGCCGAAACTCTGCATGCCCTTGTCCAGCCGGCCGTCGCGCACGGTCTTGACGAAGTCTTCCTTGCTCAGCGTCTTGAGGCTGGTGATCAGCGAAGGGCCGACCATGCCTTCCTGGTTGGCGCCGTGGCAGCGGTCGCAAGCCGCGGCACGCCAGGCCCGAAAGCCTTCCATCGTCTTGGCATCCACCTTGGTGCCGTCCACCACGGTGTAGAGCTTGTCCTGCGCCGTCGCGGCCATCGTGAACCCTGCGCAGGCCAGGAGCGCCAGCGTCTGCTTCAACTTCATGAGTCTGTGTCCTTGAGATCCGAAAAAAAAGGGGGCTGGCCCGCCGATGGCCCGGCGGGAACCTGCCCCCCACCCATCCAACCTTTTTAAACCTCTTGCCCGATCAATTGGGCAGAGCAAACACTGTCAACGAACCGCCCAGTTCGGTGTACTGGGACAGTTCCCGGTAGCCGCCCACGGCGCCCAGACCATCCTGGTCCTTCTCGAGGCCCGCAGCCATGCCGATGCCGGCCCAGCCACCGATGCCCGAGAACACGCCCATGTACTGCTTGCCCTTGTGCTCGTAGGTGAACACGTTGCCGATGATCCCGGAGGGCGTCTTGAACTTGAACAGTTCCTTCTTGATGTCGTTCTTGTCGACGCACTTCAGGTAGCCCTCCAGCGTGCCGTAGCAGCTCAGGCCGCCCGCGGTGTTGAGCGAGCCGCTCCACACCGAGAACTTCTCGGCCTTGCTCTGCACGATCTTGCCGGTGCCGGCGTTCCAGGTGATGTAGTTGCCCATGCCACCGTGGCTGCCCGGGGCCGGGTACATCGACAGCGTGGCACCCACGTACGGCTGGCCGGCGGTGTACTCGACCTTGAACGGCTCATAGTCCATGCAGACGTGGTTGGTCGGCACGTAGAAGAGCTTGGTCTCGGGGTCGAACGACGCCGGCTGCTGGTCCTTGGTGCCCAGTGCCGCCGGGCAGATGCCCTTGGTGTTGACGTCAGGACCGTTCTGCGCCGTGGAGTACTTGGACACGACCTGCGGGCGGCCGGTCTTCATGTCCACGTGCGTGGCCCAGTTCACCACCGGGTCGTACTTCTCGGCCACCAGCAGCGCACCGGTCACGCGGTCCATCGTGTAGGCGAAGCCGTTGCGGTCGAAGTGCACCAGCGCCTTCGTCGGCTTGCCCTTGACGTCGATGTCCGCGAGGATCATCTCGTTGATGCCGTCGAAGTCCCACTCGTCGAACGGGGTCATCTGGTAGACCCACTTGGCCACGCCGGTGTCCAGGTCACGCGCGAAGATGGTCATGGACCACTTGTTGTCACCCGGCCGCTGCGAGGGGTTCCACGTCGACGGGTTGCCCGTGCCGTAGTACATCAGGTTGGTGGCCTTGTCGTAGCTGTACCAGCCCCAGGTGGTGCCGCCGCCGATCTTCCACTGGTCGCCCTGCCAGGTCTTGAGCGACGAGTCCTTGCCCACCGGCTTCATCTGCCCGTCGGTCCAGGTCATCGTCTTCTCGGGGTCGATCAGCATCTCGGCGTCCGGACCCACGCTGTAGCCCTTCCAGGCCAGCTTGCCGTCGCTCAGGTTGTACGCCGCGATGAAGCCGCGCACACCCCATTCACCGCCGGAGATGCCGGTGATCACCTTGTCCTTGAAGACGTGCGGCGCGTTGGTGTTCACCGCCCCCAGCTTGGGGTCGCCGTTCTTGGTCTGCCAGATCACCTTGCCAGTCTTGGCATCGAGCGCCACCAGCATCGAGTCGGCCTGCTGCAGGATGACCTTGCCTTCGGCATAGGCCAGGCCGCGGTTGACCGTGTCGCAACACATCTGCGGAATGACGGCCGGATCCTGCTTGGGCTCGTACTTCCACTTGATCTTCTGCGTGTCGAGGTCGAGCGCGAAGACCTTGTTGGGGAACGGCGTGTGCAGGTACATGGTGCCGTCGATCACCAGGGGCGAGCCCTCGTGGCCGCGCAGCACGCCGGTGGAGAAGGTCCACGCGACCTGCATCTTGCCGACGTTGTTCTTGTTGATCTGGTTCAGCTTGCTGTAGCGCTGGTTGAACATGTCACCAGCCTGGGTCGCCCAGTTCTTGGAATTGGCGATGTTTTTCTCAACATCGGCGTTGGCGAACGCCAAGGCCGGAAGAGCCAACAACGCTAGCCCCAAGCGCTGCAAGACGCCAACGCTCGATTGCCGGGAAAGCTTCATCGATGTCTCCTTCTCAGGGTGGTCTTTGGTTGTGCGAAGGCCTACCACCGAAGTCCTTCGAAGCGTGTACGCAGGCTGGCCGGTCCGCAACAACCATGCCCATGCCGGCGGGCTGCGGATGCGGCTGGCGGACCGTACGCGGGTCGGCGAAGGCCGGATGTGTGAAGGGTTCACGTGGGCCTAGGTGAAACCCTGCAAAAAGCCGGCTTGCAATTCCACCTGCAACGGCTATTTCGCCTGTCTAGGCAACTGAACACCCGGGAAAGCACTGAGGCCGGGCGGCCATCGCGGGTGGCGGTGCGCGGCAGCAGCCGGGTGCGGTACAAAGACCTGCGCCACAGTGCGGGCCGCATTTTTGGCGCAGAGTGTTGCAACAAGAGGGCAGCGCCCGGCGTGCCGCAGAATGGTCACCAGGACGTGTGCCTTCACCTGCGTGCAAGCGCGTGCAAAGGCGCGGAAGTTGCAGGCCTTCGGGCCAACCAGACGTCACCCCATGCTCCGTACCCAAGGCCTTACCCAGCGTTATGGAAAGCACACCGCGCTGCAGTCGCTGACGATGCAATTGAGCGCGGGCCAATTCACCGCCCTGCTCGGGCCCAATGGCGCGGGCAAATCCACCTTGTTCCAGGTGCTCACCGGTCTTTTCGCCGCCGACGAAGGTGAGGTGGAGGTGGCCGGTCATTCATTGCGCCACGCAGCCACTGCTGCACTGCGGCATATCGGCGTGGTGTTCCAGCAGATGTCGCTGGACCTGGACCTGAGCATCCGCCGCAACCTGCTGTTCCAGGCCGATCTGCACGGCCTGCCACGCCGGCTGGCGCTGCAGCGCATCGAAGCCGGCTGCGCGCGGCTCAACCTCGAACCCAAGCTCGACCGCAAGGTGCGAGAGCTGTCGGGTGGCAACCGCCGCAAGGTGGAACTCGTGCGTGCCTGGCTGCACGAACCGCGTGTGATGCTGATGGATGAAGCCACCGTCGGCCTTGACCCCAAGTCGCGCCGCGACCTGCTGGCCGCCATACGCGCCGACGTGCGCGAGCGTGGCACCTGCGTGCTGTGGGCCACCCACTGGGTGGAAGAGGCCGAGGCCGCCGACCGCGTGCTGGTGCTGCACAAGGGCAGCCTGCTGGCCGATGGCACGCCGGCCGAGGTGGCCCAGGCACTGGGTGGTCCGACGCTCGAAGCCGGCTTCATCCAGCGCACCACCTGACTTGCTTTCCCACAACGACAACCCAGGAGACAAAGAGCCATGACCCATCCGCTGATGACCGCCCGGCGCGCTGCCGTGGTACTGGCTGCGGCCCTTTTCTGCGGCACCGTGTCGGCGCAAGGCACCGCCTATGTGTCCAGCGAGAAGGACGACGCGCTGACGCTCATCGACCTGTCCACGATGTCCGTCAAGGGCACGGTGCCCACCTGCAAGCGCGGCCGCCACATGATGCTCACGCCCGACCGCAAGCTGCTGGTGGCGTGCACCGACAGCAATGCGGCCGACCTGATCGACCCGGCCACCAACCAGTCGCTGCGCCGCATTCCGCTGGGCGACGAGCCCGAGGCCTTCGACCTTTCGCCCGACGGCAAGACCATCTACGTCTCGAACGAGGACGACGGCGAAGCCAGCTTCATCGACTTTGCCAGCGGCAAGAAGACCAAGGCGGTCAAGGTGGGCGGCGAGCCCGAGGGCGTGAAGGTGAGCCTGGACGGCAAGACGCTCTACGTCACGTCGGAGGTGGCCAACCTCGTGCACGTGATCGACGTGGCCAGCGGCAAGATCGTCAAGAACATCAAGGCCGGCAAGCGGCCGCGGCGCATGGCGCTGACGCCCGATGGCCAGCAGCTGTGGATCACCAACGAGCTGGACGCCACGGTCACCATCGTCAACACCGCCGACCACAGCGTGGCCGGCAGTCTCAAGTTCGAGGTCAAGGGCGCCCGCGAGCAGGACATCACCCCGGTGGGGATCCAGATGACGCGCGACGGCAAGCGCGCCTTCGTGGCCCTGGGGCGTGCCAACCACGTGGCCTTCGTCGACGTGCCCACGCGCAAGGTCACGCAGCTGGTGCTGGTGGGCAAGCGGGCCTGGAACGTCACGCTGGACAAGGCGGAGCAGCGGCTGTACGTGGTCAACGGCCTGAGCGACGACGTGACGGTGGTCGACGTGGCCGGTGGCAAGGCGCTCAAGAGCATCCCGGTGGGGCGTGTGCCCTACGGGCTGGTGATCGTCGAATGAAGCAGGCCGCGCTTGCTGCCGTGCTGGCCGGCGTTGCGCTGGCCGGCCCGGGCCTGCGGCCGGCGCAGGCGGCCACGCTCAAGGCCACGCTGATTGCGCCGCAGGACGACGCGCGGCTGGAGCGCTCGCGCGTGCAGCGCGCCTACCTGGGCCACCCCACCGGGCCGGCCGCCGACGGCCTGGCGGTGGCGATGGAAGAGGGCCGTTTCGAGCTGGACGCAGCCGGCCACGAGATCGCGCTCACCACCAGCGAAGCCGCCTCGCTGGAAGCGGCCAAGGCCGCCGCCCAGGCGGCCGAGAAGGCCGGCGCCGCGGTGTTGATCACCGACCTGCCGGCCGACTGGACGCTGGCGGTGGCCGATGCGGTGAAGCTGCCGGTGCTGAACGTGGGCGCCGCCGACGACCGGCTGCGCCAGCAGGACTGCCGGGCGCGCCTGTATCACCTGCTGCCCAGCGAGCGCATGCGCGCCGATGCGCTGGCGCAGCTGCTGGTGTCACGCAAGTGGAGCAAGCTGTTGCTGCTCACCGGCACCACGCCGGCCGACCAGCAACGGGCGCTGACGGTGCAGGCCTCCCTCAAGCGCTACGGGCTGCAGGTGGTGGCCAGCAAGCCGTTCAAGCTCTCGGCCGACCCGCGCGAGCGTGACCTGGCCAACCCGCTGCTGCTGACCGGCGGCGCCACCTACGACGCGGTGTGGGTGGTGGACAGCGATGGTGAATTTGCCCGCAACATGCCTTACCGCACGGTGCTGCCGCGCCCGGTGGTGGGCGATGGCGGCCTGGTGGCGGTGGGCTGGCATGCGCAGTTCGAGCGCTATGGCGCGCCCCAGGTGGCGCGCCGCTTTGCCAAGGCGCACCAGCGGCCGATGACGGCGCAGGACTGGGCTTCCTGGATGGCGGGCAAGGCCTTGATCGCGCTGGCCACCGCGCAGCCCGCGGGCACCAAGGCGCCGACCGCGGCGGCCTGGACGCAGACCCTGCCCAAGCTGTCGCTGGATGGCTCCAAGGGCACGCCGCTCAGCTTCCGCGCCTGGGACGGCCAGCTGCGCCAGACCTTGCTGCTGACCGACGGCCAGGGCGTGATCGCGCAGGCGCCCATAGAAGGGCTGCTGCACCCGAGCAACGTGCTCGACACGCTGGGCGCCGACGCGCCCGAGAAGCTGTGCAAGGTGGCGCGATGACCGACCCCGCAACACCAACCGCCCCGCCGGGCCGCTCCCAAGCCGGCCCGGGTCCCCTCGGGGGACCGACCGACGTACGCGTCGGGCGAGGGGCTGAAACACCCAAGGGTCGCAGGGGTGTCCTGCATAGTGTGCAGGCCCTGCAAGCCATCGTGCTGCGCGAGGTGCTCAAGTTCAGCCAGCAGACCGGCCGGCTGGTGAGCGCACTCGTGCGGCCGCTGCTGTGGCTGGCGGTGTTCGCCGCGGGCTTTCGCAACGTGTTCGGCGTGTCGATCGTCGAGCCCTACGACACCTACGTGCCGTATGACGTGTACATCGCACCCGGCCTGGTGGGCATGGTGCTGCTGTTCAACGGCATGCAGTCGTCGCTGGCGATGGTGTACGACCGCGAGATGGGGCTGATGCGGCTGCTGCTCACCGCGCCGCTGCCGCGGCCCTGGCTGCTGTTCTGCAAGTTGTGCGCCACTGCGCTGCTGTCGGTGCTGCAGGCGCTGGCCTTCGTGGCGGTGGCGCTGCTGGTGGGCACCGACCTGCCGGTGTTCAGCTGGGCTGGGCTGCATGCGCTGCTGGCGCTGCTGTGCGGTGCGCTGATGCTGGGGGCGCTGGGGCTGCTGCTGTCGGTGCACATCAAGCAGCTGGAGAACTTTGCCGGCACGATGAACTTCGTGATCTTCCCGATGTACTTCATGTCCACCGCGCTCTACCCGCTGTGGAAGCTGCAGGAATCGGGCGCCGAGTGGGTGTACCAGTTGGCCCGCTTCAACCCCTTCACCCACGCCATCGAGTGGATCCGCTTCGCGCTCTACGGCAAGGACCCGGGCGCCGCGCCCTGGGTGGTGCTGGGTTGCCTGGCGGTGTTCTTCGTGGTGGCCTGCTGGGGCTACGACCCGCAGCGCGGCTTCGGCGGCCTGGCCAAGCGCGGTGGGGGTCCGGCATGAAGAAGATGACCCGCCGTGAATGGCTGGCCGGCACTGGCGGCTGGGCGCTGGGCGGCGGCGCCTGGTCGGCAGTCAGCGCCGCCGCGCCGGCATTCCCCAGCCGGCCCATCACGCTGTGGGTGCCCTGGGCGGCCGGCGGCGCCACCGACATCTCGATGCGGGTGCTGGCCGAGCTGGCCGGCCGCCAGCTGGGCGTGACGGTGATCACCGAGAACCGCGGCGGCGCCGGTGGCACGCTGGCCATGCCCATCCTGCACAGCGCGGCGCCCGATGGCTACACCATCGCCCAGCTGCCGTACCCGGTGTTCCGCCTGGCGCACACGCAGAAGGTGCTGTGGGACCCGGTGCGCGACACCACGCCCATCATCCAGGTCTCCGGCGTCACCTTCGGCCTGCTGGTGCAGGCGGGCAGCAGCTTCCAGTCGCTGGAAGAGATGTTCGCGTACGCCAAGGCGCGGCCGGGTGAGCTGAGCATCGCCACCAACGGCGTGGGCACCACGCCGCACGTGGTGCTGGAAAGCCTGTTCACCGCCCGTGGCCTGCGCTACATCCACGTGCCCTACAAGGGCACGGCCGAGCAGATCAATGCCATCGCGTCGGGCCAGGTGATGGCCGGCGTCAACTCCACCGGCTTCGGCCCGGCGGTGGACTCGGGCCGGCTGCGCCTGCTGGCCACCTTCGCGGCGCAGCGCTCCAAGCGCTGGCCCACGGTGCCCACGCTGCGTGAGCTGGGCTTCGACATCGTGGCGCAATCGCCCTATGGCCTGGCCGGCCCGCGCGGCATCCCGGCGCCGGTGGTCGAGACGCTGCACAACGCCTTCCGCAAGGCCATGTTCGACCCCGTCTTCATCAACGAGATCGCCAAGTACGACCAGGAGCTGGACTACCTGGGCCCGGCCGACTACGCCCGCGCCTGCCGCGAGATGCTGGCGCAGGAACGCATCAACGTGGAACGCCTGGGCCTGGCGAAGGAGAGCACCGGTGGCTGAACGGCGCGCGCCCACCCGGCGCCCGGCCGCCGGCCGCTGGCGTACCGACCTGGCCTGGGTGCTGGCGCTGGCAGCCGGGTGCTTCGTGCTCTCGGTGTCGCTGGAACTGCATGAGCGCATGGTGCGCTGGCTGGGCCGCTTCGAGCGCTGGGAGCTGGACGAGCTGCCGCTGACGCTCACGGTGCTGGCCTTCGGCCTGGCCTGGTACGCCGGCCGCCGCACGCAGGAAATGCGCAGCGAGCTGGCCCTGCGCCGCGAGGCCGAGGCCCGCGCCGCCAGCTTGCTGGCCCACAACCGGGAGCTGTCGCACCACCTCATCGGGGTGCAGGAGCGTGAACGGCTGGCGCTGGCGCGTGAGCTGCACGACGAGCTGGGCCAGGGCTGCAGCGCCATCCGCGTGGAAACCGCGCTGCTGCGCCGCTGTGCCCGGGCCGAGGATGTGTCGCTGCTGGCCGCCGCGGCGCGCGCCGACCTGGCGGCGCAGACCATGTACCAGCAGGTGCGCGAGCTGCTGCGCCGGCTGCGCCCGGCCGACCTGGACGCGCTGGGCCTGGAGGCGGCGCTGCAGGCCCTGTGCGGCGCCTGGTCGCGCCGCGTGGGCGTGCCCTGCCTGCTGGAACAGCAGGGGCTGTCGCAGCCGCTGCCCGACCTGGTGAACATCACCGTCTACCGCATCGTGCAGGAGTCGCTGACCAACGTGCAGCGCCACGCGCAGGCACGGCAGGTGAGCCTGCGGCTGCAGCTGCACGACGTGGACGGCCTGCGGCTGACCCTGCGCGACGACGGCGTGGGCATGGACCCGCAGGCCGCCACGCCGGGCCTGGGCCTGCTGGGCTGCACCGAGCGGGCCGCGATGGTGGGCGGCCAGCTGCGCATCGTGGCCGCGCCCGGCAACGGCGTGCAACTGCACCTGCACATTCCGGCGGAGCGCCTGGCCGCGCCCGCCAACGCCTTGAAGGACGCCGCATGATCCGTGTGCTGCTGGCCGACGACCATCCGGTGGTGCGCAGCGGCTACCAGCGCCTGCTGGCGCTGGAGCCCGACCTGCGCGTGGTGGCCGAAGCCGCCGATGCCGACGCGGCCTATGCCGCCTACCTGCAGCACCAGCCCGACGTGGTGGTCACCGACCTCACCATGCCGGGCGGTGGCGGGCTGGACCTGATACGCCGCGTGCTGCGCCGCGAGCCGCGGGCGCGGGTGCTGGTGTTCAGCATGCACGACAGCCCCACCCTGGTACGGCAGGCGCTGGCCAGCGGAGCGCGCGGCTTTCTCACCAAGGCCAGCGCCCCCGAAAGCCTGGTGGACGCGGTGCGCGCCCTGGCCCGCGGCGAGCGTTACCTGGCCGCCGAGCTGCCGGCCTGGCTGCTCGATGCACCCGCCACCGGCCAGGCCGATGCCGACAGCGGCCTGGCCGCCCTCAGCAGCCGCGAGTTCGAGATCTTCCGCCTGCTGGCCCAGGGCGCCTCGGCCACCGAATGCGCGCAGGCGCTGAAGCTCAGCCCCAAGACCGTCAGCAACCACCAGACGGTGATCAAGGAGAAGCTGGGCGTCAGCACCACCGCCGCGCTGGTGCACCTGGCGCTGCGGCATGGGGTGATCGGGCACGGCGCCCCGGGGGGCTCCGGTCAGTCATCGTCGCCCGGCACCTCGCTCGCACCCATCCAGTAGCACAGCAGCGGCGCGGGCACCCGCATCACCTGCGCGGCGGTGTCCAGGCCCTCCATGGGGCCGAAGTCGGTCAGCGACTTGGTGACCACATAGCCACGCTCAATCTGCCGCGACCTGCACAGCTCCACCAGGCCTTTCAGCTCGCGCGTGCCGGTGTGCTGGGCGCGGTACTTCACCTCGAACGGGATCAGCTCACTCCCCACCTCGGCCACCAGATCGACTTCATGGTCGCGCTTGCCGCGCCAGTAGCTGAAGCGCACGTTCTGTGCGTAGTAGCGCGCGAACAGATGCTTGAACACCGCCGTCTCGGTGGCCACGCCCAGGGCGGCGGGGTCTTCGAGGATGGCCTTGCCCTTGAGCATCACCGCGGGTGCGATGGCGGCGTCGGCCAGGTAGATCTTGAAGCGGGCGCGCAGCACGTCCTTGCCGTAACCGAAAGGGGCCAGTCGATAGATCAGATGGGTGGCTTGCAGCAGCTCGATGAAGCTCTGCGCCGTGGGCCGCTTGACTTCGAGGTTGCCGCACAGGTCCACCATGTCCAGCAGGCCGCCGTCGTGCATGCACAGGTACAGGAAGGTGTGCTCCAGGTCCAGCACGCGGCGCACGCCGAACAGCGCGGTCATGTCGCGCTTGAGCACTTTGTCGATGATGTCTTCGCGCAGCAGCCGCTGCGCCTGCGTGATGCTGTCCACCTGGGCCGTCTGCGGAAAGCCGCCGCGCACCAGGTACTCATGGAAGTGGCCCACGTAGGGCACGGCCAGGTCGGTGACGCGGTAGAAGTCGGACGCGCTCCAGCCCATCAGGTCGCGCAGGCTGCGCAGGCGTGGCAACGCCGGCAACTGCAGCTGCTTGATCTGCAGGTACTCGTAGAACGACAGCGTCGTCAGCCGGATGGTGTGCCAGCGGCCCACACCCGATTCCTGGCCGGCTTCCACAAGCGGCATGGCCGAGCCGGTGAAGGCGATGCGGCGGTCCTTGCGAAAGTCCACCTGATGCTTCACCCAGGTGCCCCATTCGCGGATGAACTGGGCCTCGTCCAGCAGCAGGTATTCCGGGCCATCCACGCGCGGCTCACGCTCGCGCCAGGCGCTGATCACCGCGTCGATGCCTGCCAGCTTGACGATCGGATGGTCGAACGTGGCGTAGAGGATGTTGGCGGCTGGCACGCCCTGTCGCAGCAGGGCGTCGGCGGCCTGCAGCAGCAAGGTGGTCTTGCCGATCTGGCGCGCACCCGACAGCAGCACCGCCCGCGGGGCGGGCGGCTGCGTCATCCACGACGACAGCTCCCTGAAAGCGGCCCGGCGCCAGCCCGGCAGGTCGGCGATGGCTTCTCCCCGCCACCACGGGTTGAACTGGGCCAGCACGGCGAGCAGCTCGTTCTTGGAGACCTGCATGCGCGCTTTCCTTCCTAAACATTGTACTTAGTGCAAGTGTAATTTATCTAAAATCGGAGCATAGAGCGATTTCTGGAAGACGAAGGCTCTCCGGGCGCTCCCCTGGGACAGCCCGCATGCCCGCAGGGAAGTTTTCCCTTCTCGCTGCCCACGGGCGCGGGCCCACTCCTGGAAAAGCGTTTCTGGAGGAGACCCATGCCCGCGCCACGCCTGTTTCGTGCCCCCGTCCGTGCCTCTGTTCGTTTCGCGTTCCGCCCCCGCCTGCTGGCGTTGGCCGCTGCAGCCGCAGGCCTGTCGCCCACGGCCCAGGCGCAGCCTGCCGACACGCCCACCAACCAGGTCACCATCATCGGCGTCACGCCGCTGCCGGGCCTGGGCCTGCCGCGCAACGAGGTGCCGGCCAACGTGCAGACCGGGCGGGCGGCCGACATCGAGCGGCGGCATGCCGCGGACCTCACCAACTTCATGAACCGCACGCTGGGCGGCGTGCACATCAACGAGGTGCAGAACAACCCGTTCCAGGCCGACGTCAACTTCCGCGGCTTCACCGCCTCGCCCCTGCTGGGCACCGGGCAGGGCCTGTCGGTGTATGTCGACGGTGTGCGCATCAACCAGCCCTTTGGCGATGTGGTGAGCTGGGACCTGATTCCCAAGGCCGCCATCAGCAGCATCGCGCTGATGCCGGGCAGCAACCCGCTGTTCGGCCTCAACACCCTGGGCGGCGCGCTCAGCGTGCAGACCAAGGACGGCATCAGCCACCCCGGCACCTCGGTGGAGCTGTTGGTGGGCTCGCACGCACGTCGCCAGCTCAGTTTCGAGACCGGCGGCCACCAGGGCGCCACCGGCATCGACTGGTACGTCACCGGCAACCGCTTCAAGGAAGACGGCTGGCGCGATGCCTCGCCCAGCGACGTGCGGCAGCTGTTCGGCAAGCTGGGCCTGCGCACGGCCGACACCCGCATCGCGCTCAGCGCCGCGGTGGCCGACAACGCGCTCACCGGCAACGGGCTGCTGGAGCAGCAGCTGATGGCGCGCGACTACAGCAGCATCTACACCAAGCCCGACGAGACCGACAACCGCGCGGTGATGCTCAACCTCACGGCCACCCACCAGCTGGGCAACGGCTTCTCGCTGTCGGGCAACACCTATTGGCGGCGCATCCGCACCCACACCCTCAACGGCGACTTGAACGACGACGCGCTGGGCCAGTCGGTCTACCAGCCCAATGCCGAAGAGCGCGAGGCCCTGACCGAGGCGGGCTACACCGACTTTCCGCTGAGCGGCGAGAACGCTGGCAACACACCCTTCCCGAAGTGGCGCTGCATCGCCCAGGCCCTTTTGGTCGACGAACCGGCCGAGAAGTGCAACGGCCTGCTCAACACCACACGCACCACGCAGCGCAACTGGGGCGTGCAGGGCCAGCTGAACTGGGAAGGGCAGCTGGGCGGCCTGGGCCACCAGGTGGCGCTGGGCGGCGCGCTGGACTGGAGCCGCGTGCAGTTCAACCAGCTGTCGGAGCTGGGCTACCTGACGCCCGACCGCGGCGTGGTGGGCGTGGGCGCCTTCGGCGACGGCGTGACCGGCGGCGACGAAGACGGCGAGCCCTACGACACCCGGGTGGACCTGGGTGCCAAGACCCGCACCTGGAGCGTGCTGGCCACCGACACCATCGCGATCAACCGCAACACGCACCTCACGCTGTCGGGCCGCTACAACCGCAGCACCGTGACCACGCGGGATGCCATCAACCCCGGCGGCGGCCCCGGCTCGCTCGATGGTCACCATGTGTTCAAGCGCTTCAACCCGGCGGTGGGGCTCACCTTCTCGCCCAGCGCCACGCTCAATGCCTACGTGGGCTACAACGAAGGCAGCCGCGCGCCTTCGGCGATCGAACTGGGCTGCGCCGACCCGGCCAACCCCTGCAAGCTGCCCAATGCGATGGCCGGCGACCCGCCGCTCAAGCAGGTGGTCACCCGCACCCTGGAAGCGGGCCTGCGCGGCGGCAGCCCGGGCGGCCTGAACTGGAACGTCGGCATCTTCCGCGCCGACAACCGCGACGACATCCTCTTCGTGGCCGACGACCAGGCCGGCTTCGGTTACTTCCGCAACTTCGGCAAGACGCGCCGGCAAGGCCTGGAGGCGGGCCTCAGCCTGCCGCTGGGCCGCGACGTGACCGTGGGGGCCAACTACACCTACCTGCAGGCCACCTACCGCAGCGCCGAGGTGGTGGACGGCTCGAGCAACAGCAGCAACAGCGAAGCCGAGGAAGGCAACCCGGGCACCGAAGGCACCATCGAGATCCGCCCCGGGGACCGCATTCCGCTGATCCCGCGGCACATGCTCAAGCTGTTCGCCGACTGGCGCGTGGGCAGCGGCTGGAGCCTGGGCGCCGACGTCACCGCGGTGGGCGGCTCCATCGCCCGCGGCAACGAGAACGGCCGCCACCAGGCCGATGGCACCTACTACCTGGGCAGCGGCCGCAGCGGCGGTTATGCGGTGCTCAACCTCAGTGCCGATTACGAGCCCACCGCGGCCTGGCGCTTCTTCGTGCAGGTGAACAACGTGTTCGACCGCAAGTACAGCACCGCGGCGCAGCTGGGCGCCACCGGCTTCGATGCCAATGGCAACTTCCAGGCGCGGCCCTTCGCACGCAATGCCGAGGGCGAGTACCCGCTGCAGCATTCCACCTTCTACGCCCCGGGCGCGCCGCGCACCGTGTGGGCCGGCGTGCGCTACCGCTTCGGCTCCTGACTGCCGCGTCAGCAGTCGTTGGCGGCGCCCGCGGGTTAGTCCCGAAGGCGCAGCTCTTGCTCGCCCACAGGCGCATCGGCCGCCGCTGCCGCGCCCTGTGCCACCGGCGTGACAGTGTGTGCCGCGCATCCCGCGCGGTGCGGCCGGTGTGCAGAGCCGCCCCAGCGGCCAAGGAAGTGCCGATGGAGCGAGACGACGCGTTGCTGAACGATTGGCGCCAGCGTGCGCTGGCGCTGGAAGCCGAGGTGGCCAAGGCCGTCATCGGCCAGCAGCGCGTGATCCGCGCGGTCAACACGGCGGTGTTCGCCCGAGGCCATGTGCTGCTGCAGGGCGACGTGGGCGTGGGCAAGACCACGCTGCTGCGGGCCTTTGCGCGGGTGCTGGGCGGCGCCTTCGCGCGCACCGAAGGCACCATCGACCTGATGCCCAACGACCTCGTGTACTACACCTACATCGGCGCCGACGGGCGGCCGGCGGTGGAGGCGGGGCCCTTGATCGAGCATGGCCCCGAACTGGCCATCTTCTTCTTCAACGAGATCAACCGCGCCCGGCCGCAGGTGCACTCGCTGCTGCTGCGGGTGATGGCCGAGCGCAGCGTCTCGGCCTTCAACCGCGAGGTGCGCTTTCCGCACCTGCTGGTGTTTGCCGACCGCAACCGGGTGGAGCGGGAGGAGACCTTCGAGATCTCGTCCGCCGCGCGCGACCGCTTCATGATGGAGATCACCATCGACGCGCCGGCCACCGACGACGACCGCCGGGCGCTGATGCTCGACCCGCGCTTCCACGACACCGACCGGCTGGTGGCCACGCTGCAGCCGGCCATGGTGCCGTATGCCGAACTCAATGCGGTGGCCGAAGCCATCCAGCACCAGGTGCGGGCCGCGCCCGCGCTGCAGGACTATGCGCTGGGCCTGTGGCGGGCCACTGCGGTGCCGGCCGAGTACGGCGTCAAGCTGCCCGACCTGGATACCGCGCGGCTGATGCTGGCCGGCGCCAGCCCCCGCGGCATGAGCATGCTGATGCGGGCCACCCGCGTGGCCGCCTGGCTGGCCGGCCGCGACTACGCCACGCCCGAGGACGTGCAGGCCGTGTTCTTCGACACGCTGGCGCACCGGCTGTGCTTGCAGCCGGTGTACGAGATGCGCCGGCCCGAGATCACCGGCCCGCTGATGGCCGGCATCCTGGCCGCGGTGGCCGCGCCCTGAAGGAGCGGCCACGATGCAGGAGATCCAGTACCGCGTGGGTGGCCCGGTGCAGGGCCACTTTCCCGGCCACCACCGCAGCAGCCGGGGCGACAGCGGCTTCGAGTTCCGCGGCCATGCCTCGCTGCTGGATGCGCCCGACCCGCGCCGGCTCGACCTGCATGCCAGCCTGCGCGACCCCTTTGGCGGCTGGCGCGTGCGCATCCATGCGCAGCGCATGTCGGTGCCGGTGACGATGGTGGTGGACCTCTCGGCCTCGATGGGCTTCGAAGGCGCACGCCGCAAGCTGGACGTGGTGGCCGACTTCACCGACAGCCTGGCCTGGTCGGCCTGGCGCACCGGCGACAGCTTCGGCTTCGTGGGTTGCGGCGCGCAGGTGGAGCCGGCGCTGCTGCAAGCGCAGACGCGCCAGCGCGGCGCCGGCGGCCTGCTGGCCCAGGCGCTGCGCGGCTGGCAGCCCACCGGCCGCAGCGCTGAGGGTCTGCTGCAGGTGCCGCAGCACCTGTCGCGCCAGCGCAGCCTGGTGTTCCTGGTGTCCGACTTCCACCTGCCGCTGCCGCTGATCGAGCGTGTGCTGGACGGGCTGTCCGCCCATGAGGTGGTGCCCGTGGTGCTGTGGGACCCGCTGGAGTTCGGCCCCAGCGCCCGCCGCGGCCTGCTGACGGTGGTGGACCCCGAAAGCGGCCGCCAGCGGCTGGTGTGGTGGCGGGCCGCGCTGCGTGCCCGCTGGCAGGCGGCGCGCACGGCCCACCGCGCCGCGCTGATGCAGGCCCTGCAGACCCGCCGGCTGCAGCCCTTGATCATCGAAGGCGGCTTCGATGCGGATGCCGTGACGCGGCACTTCTATTCATGAGCCGTCTTGTTGCGGCGCTGGCCCTGACCTTGGCTTTCATGGGGGCGCCGCGCGCCCAGCCCATGGCTGAACCCGTGGCGCAGATCGAGGAGCCGCGTGCCTACGGCTACTTCGTCGGCGACGTGGTCGCCCGCCGCATCCAGCTGCAACTGCCGGACGGCGTGGCGCTGGACACCGCCTCGCTGCCGCGCCCCGGCAAGCGCGGCGGCGCGCTGGAGTTGCGCAGCGTGGCCTGGCGCCAGTCCGCGCACGAACTGGTGGTGGAGTACCAGGTGCTGCTGTCGCCGCCCACGCCGCGGGTGCTGGAGATGCCGCCCTTCGAGCTGCGCTTCACCGGCGCCGGTGGCCAGCCGGCCGGCAGCCTGCGCATCGATGCCTGGCCGGTGGCCGTGTCGCCGCTGGTGGCCGCCGGCGATCCACCGGCCCGCCGCGGCTATGGCGAGATGCAGCCCGACGAAACGCCCCCGCAGCGCGACCTGCGGCCCCATGCGCAGCGCTTGCTGGCCTTGGCCGCGGTGGCCGCGGTGCTGGGGCTGTACCTGCTGCATGTCTACGTGGGGCTGCCCTGGTGGGCACGCCGGCACCGGCCCTTTGGCCAAGCCTGGCAGGCCTTGCGCGGCCTGCCGCCACAACCCGGCGAAGCGGCGCAGCGCCAGGCCTGGGCCCAGGTGCATGCGGCCCTCAACCGCACGGCAGGCACCGCGCTGCTCGATGACGGCGTGCCCGCCTTCGTCAGCACCCACCCGCGCTGGCGCGGCCTGCAGGCCGATCTGCATGAATTCTTCGCCCGTTCTCGCCGCAGCTTTTTCGCCGGTGAACCGGCGGGCGACGACCTGGCCTGGCTGCGCGGCTTCTGCCGCCGCTGCCGCGACTTGGAGCGGGGCGCCGCATGATCCGCTTCGACACGCCCGGCTGGTTGCTGCTGTTGCCGCTGGCCGCCTTGCCCTGGCTGCTGCGCCAGCGCGATGCCATGCCCAACACCTGGCTGGCCACCATGCCGCACGACCTGGCCTCCGACAGCCTGGCGCTGGCGCTGCATGCCGCCGCCGCGCTGGCGCTGGCCGGGCTGGTGGTGGCGCTGGCTGACCCCTACCGGCCCGAATACACCGTGGAGCGTGTGGGTCGCGGCGCCGAGATCGTGCTGGTGCTGGACCGCAGCCGCAGCATGGACCAGGGCTTTGGAGGCGCGCGCGCCGCCGGTGCGCCGGTGCGTGGCACCGGGCCCGAGGCGCTGGACTACTACTCGCGCCTGCGCGCGGCGCAGAACCGTGAATCCAAGGGCCAGGTGGCCCGCCAGCTGCTGGCCGACTTTGCCGGCCGGCGGCCGGAAGACCGTTTCGGCATGGTGCTGTTCAGCACGCTGCCGATGCGGGTGCTGGAGTTCACGCAGAAGCCCGAGGCCATCCAGGCCGCCATCGCGGCCGGCAACATCGGCCGCGGCCTGAGCGAGACCAACATCGGCCTGGCGCTGGAAAGCTCGCTGGGCTTCTTCGCCGACCGGCCGTACACCGGCTCGCGCATCGTGATGCTGGTGTCCGACGGTGGCGACCGGCTGGACGCCGCGATCCGCGATCGCATCAGCCACCTGGTGCACAAGCACCGCGTGGCCATCTACTGGATTTACATCCGCTCGGCCATGAGCGCGGGGCTGCAGCCCGCCGAGGCCGGCAACGCGGCGGCACCGGTCGATGCCGAGGCCGCGCCCGAGTTCTTCCTGCACCGCTTCTTCGAATCGCTGGGCACCCCTTACCGCGCCTATGAAGCCGACAACCCCGAGGCGCTGCAGAAGGCCATCGACGACGTGAACCGGCTGGAGAACCTGCCCATCGTCTATGAAGACGTGGTGCCCCGCCGCAGCCTGGCCCCGTGGGCGCTGGGTGCGGCTCTGGTGGCCGTGCTGCTGCTGCTGGTCGCGCGCACGCTGGAGATCCGCCGATGGTCATGAACCTGGCCACCCGTGGCCGCACCCGCACCGCGTGGCTGGCCCTGCTGGCCGTGGCGGTGCTGGCCGCGCTGCAGGCCGCCTGGTGGTGGCGCGATGCCGACTTGAACCGGCGTGTCGAGGCGCTGGCTGCCGGCGCCGATACGGCGCCTGCGGGATCGGCACCTGGGTCAGCCCCCGCACCAGCCGACGATGCGGCGCCCGAGCTGCGCTTTGCGGCGGCCTATGGCAGCGCGCAGCGGGCGCGGCAGCAGGCCTCGGCCAGCGAGCGTGAAGCCGCGCTGGCGCGCTACCGCCCGCTGCAGAACGACACGCCGCTGGGCCAGGCGGCGCGCTTCAACAGCGCCAACCTGCTGCTGCGCCAGGCCATGGAGGTGCGCGCCACGCTGCAGCCCGGCCAGGCCATCGCGCTGCTGGAGCTGGCCAAGGAAGGCTACCGCGACGTGCTGCGCCACGACCCCGGCTTCTGGGCCGCGCGCTACAACCTCGAGCGGGCGCAACGCCTGCTGCCCGATGCGGACGAAGAAGACCCGCCCGTCAACGAGCCGGCGCCCGAGGCCGAGCGCGCCGTCACCACCATGCGCGGCCACAGCGCCGGGCTGCCGTGAGGCGCTGGGTGCTGCAGCCGGGCCGGGCCTGGGCCTGGCTGCGCCAGCGGCAGGAAGCGGCGCTGCTGGCCCTGGCCGCGCTGCTGCTGCTGGGCTGCCTGCTGCCAGGCCACCTCACGCTGCAGCGCGCCCGCTTCGACCATGTGGTGGTGCTGGACATCACCCAGAGCATGAACGTGCCCGATGCGCTGATCGATGGCCGGCCCGCGCCACGCATCGACGCCGCCAAGCACGCGCTGCGCGAGGTGCTGCTCGATCTGCCCTGCGGCTCCAAGCTGGGTTGGGGCATCTTCACCGAGTACCGCACGCTGCTGGTGCTGGCGCCGGTGGAGGTGTGCGAGAACCTGGGCGAGCTGCGCGCCACGCTGGCCAACCTGGACGGCCGCATGGCCTGGATCAACGGCAGCGAAGTGGCCAAGGGCCTGCACAGCGGCCTGGCCGTGGCCAAACAGCTGGAAGACAAGCCTTCGCTGGTCTTCATCACCGATGGCCACGAGTCGCCGCCGCTGCACCCGCGCCACCGGCCCAAGCTCAATGGCGAGCCGGGCGAGGTACCCGGCCTCATCGTCGGCGTCGGCCAGGCCCAGCCCTCGCCCATCCCCAAGCGCGACCCGCAGGGCCGCCCCATCGGCGTGTGGGGTGCGGATGAAGTGCTGCAGGCCGACCCACGCAGCCGCGGCCGCAGCGGCAGCGTGGCCGGTGAAGGCATGGCCGACGATGCGGCCGGCCCCAGCGTCTCGGTGGGTGCCACGCCGGGGACCGAGCACCTGTCGGGCCTGCGTGAGCCCTACCTGCGCCTGCTGGCGCAGGAAGACGGCCTGCAGTACCACCACCTCGACGGGCCGCGCGGCCTGAGCGAGGCGCTGCGCGCCCCGCAGTTCCAGCGGCCGGTGCCGGTGAAACTGCCGCTGCGCGACGTGCTGGCGCCGCTGGCGCTGGTGGTGTTGGTGCTGCCTTATGGGTGGCAGCTGTGGCGGCGCTGGCGCGGGCGCCGCCCGCGGCCTAGGCCCGCCCCGCCCGCCGCCGGCGCGCGCGGGGCTTGAGCTGCTGGATCAGCTGGTCCTGGCCCTGGTCGATCAGGAAGCGCTCGAACGCGCTGGCGACCTGGGACAGCTGACGTGAGGCCAAACGCATCACGAACCACTCACGCTCCACCGGGTTGGCGGCCATGGGCAGTAGCTCCAGCAGGCCGGCTTCCAGCTCCAGCACGCAGGTGTGCATCGACAGGAAGGCGACGCCGAAGCCGGCCGCGCACATCTGCTTGATGGCCTCGTTGCTCGACATCTCGCTGCCGATGCGCAGCGGCAGCCGCGCGTCCTTGAACAGGCGCTCCAGTGTGGCGCGGGTGCCTGAGCCACGCTCACGCACCAGCAGGTGCATGCCGGCCAGGTCGGCCAGGCCCATTTCGCCCTGCTTGAGCGTGGCATGCCCGGGCGCCGCCAGAAAGGCCATCGGGTGGCGGGCGAAGGCGGTGGCCTCGGTCTTCAGCTCGGCCGGCGGCCGGCCCATGATGGCCAGGTCGATGTCCTGGCCGGCCAGCATGCGCACGATCTCGTCGCGGTTGCCCACCTGCAGCTTCACCTTCACCTTGGGGTGCTCGTTGGCAAAGGTCACCAGCAGCGGCGGCAGCAGGTACTCGGCGGTGGTGACGGCGCCCACCCGCAGCGTGCCCGAGAACACGCCCTGCAGCGTGGCCATCTCTTCGCCCGCCTCGCGCCAGAGCTCGATGATGCGGGCCGCATAGCCGGCCAGCAGTTCGCCGGCTTCGGTGAGCCGCACGCCGCGCCCGGCGCGCTGCAGCAGCGGTGTGCGCGCCGACTCTTCCAGCGCGCGGATCTGGATGGAGATGGCCGGCTGCGTGAGGTGCAGTTCGTCGGCGGCCATCGACACGCTGCCCAGCCGCGCAACGGCATGGAACGCGGCCAACTGGCGAAAGGTGGCGTTACGGGTGAGCGGCATGGCTACATATTAGTCGCAGCTTATGCCAGCGCCAGAAAGTTTAATTTTTATATAGAGGGCGAAATCTCTACATTGATCTCACGGCAGCACCGCCAGACCTCAACCACATCGAGGAGACCCCATGGGCAGCATGAGCGAAGCCAAGCAGATCACCGACACCAAGAAGCGTTATGCCGCCGGGGTGTTGAAGTACGCACAGATGGGCTACTGGGACCCCGACTACGAGCCCAAGGCCACCGACATCCTGGCGCTGTTCCGCATCACGCCGCAAGACGGGGTGGACCCGGTGGAGGCCGCTGCCGCGGTGGCCGGCGAAAGCAGCACCGCCACCTGGACGGTGGTGTGGACCGACCGCCTGACCGCTTGCGACATGTACCGCGCCAAGGCCTACCGCGTCGACCCGGTGCCGGGCACGCCGGGCCAGTTCTTCTGCTACGTGGCCTACGACCTCAGCCTGTTCGAAGAAGGCTCCATCACCAACGTGGCGGCCTCCGTCATCGGCAACGTGTTCAGCTTCAAGCCGCTGAAGGCCGCGCGGCTGGAGGACATGAAGTTCCCGGTGGCCTACGTCAAGACCTTCAGCGGCCCGCCCACCGGCATCGTGGTGGAGCGTGAGCGGCTGGACAAGTTCGGTCGCCCGCTGCTGGGCGCCACCACCAAGCCCAAGCTGGGCCTGTCGGGCCGCAACTACGGCCGCGTGGTGTACGAGGGCCTGCGCGGCGGGCTGGACTTCATGAAGGACGACGAGAACATCAACTCGCAGCCCTTCATGCACTGGCGCGACCGCTTCCTGTTCGTGATGGACGCGGTGAACAAGGCCAGCGCCGCCACCGGAGAGGTCAAGGGCAGCTACCTCAACGTGACCGCCGGCACGATGGAGGAGATGTACCGCCGTGCCGAGTTCGCCAAGAGCCTGGGCTCGGTCATCGTGATGGTGGACCTGGTGGTGGGTTACACCGGCATCCAGAGCCTGAGCCACTGGTGCCGGCAGAACGACATGATCCTGCACCTGCACCGCGCAGGCCACGGCACCTACACCCGCCAGAAGAACCATGGTGTGAGCTTCCGCGTCATTGCCAAGTGGATGCGCCTGGCCGGCGTGGACCACATCCATGCCGGCACCGCGGTGGGCAAGCTGGAAGGCGACCCGATGACGGTGCAGGGCTACTACAACGTGTGCCGCGACACGCAGACGAAGGTGGACCTGCCGCGCGGCATCTACTTCGACCAGGACTGGGGCGCGCTGAAGAAGGTGATGCCGGTGGCCTCGGGCGGCATCCACGCCGGCCAGATGCACCAGCTGATCGACCTCTTCGGCGACGACGTGGTGCTGCAGTTCGGCGGCGGCACCATCGGCCATCCGCAGGGCATCCAGGCCGGTGCCACCGCCAACCGCGTGGCGCTGGAAGCCATGGTGCTGGCCCGCAACGAAGGCCGCAACCTGCTGGAAGAAGGGCCGCAGATCCTGCGCGACGCAGCCAAGTGGTGCAGCCCGCTGGCCGCCGCGCTCGACACCTGGGGCGACATCACCTTCAACTACACGTCGACCGACACCTCGGACTACGTGGCCACGCCTTCCGTGGCTTGAACCGTCAGCCTGCACAAAGCCAAGGAGCAACCCATGCGCATCACCCAAGGCACCTTCTCGTTCCTGCCCGAGCTGACGGACGCCCAGATCACCCGCCAGCTGGAGTATTGCCTGCAAAAGGGCTGGGCCATCGGCGTGGAATACACCGACGACCCGCACCCGCGCAACACCTTCTGGGAAATGCACGGCAACCCGATGTTCGACCTGCGCGACGCCGCCGGCGTGCTGCAGGAGATCAACGACTGCCGCAAGACCTTCCCTGACCAGTACATCCGCGTCACCGCCTTCGACAGCACCCACGGCACCGAATCGGTGGTGCTGAGCTTCATCGTCAACCGGCCGAAGGAAGAGCCCGGCTTCCGCCTCATCCGCACCGAGGAGCCCGGCCGCACGCTGCGCTACAGCATCGAGAGCTACTCGGTGCAGGCGCGGCCCGAAGGCACGCGCTACAGCGGACCTTCGGCAACGCGCTGAAGGCACCCGTCCGATTGAAGGAGAAGCACCGTGGACACGGCCACCGCCCCGCGCGCATTGTTCGAAAGCTCCGGCGTCAAGGCGCTGCTCGACCAGCTGGACGCCGAGCTGATCGGGCTGGCGCCGGTCAAGGGCCGCATCCGCGACATCGCGGCGTTGCTGCTCATCGACAAGCTGCGCGAGGAGCAGGGCCTGCAGAGCACGCCGCCCAGCCTGCACATGTGTTTCACCGGCAACCCGGGCACCGGCAAGACCACCGTGGCCATGCGCATGGCCGGCGTGCTCAAGCAGCTGGGCTATGTGCGCAAGGGCCACCTGGTGGCAGTGACGCGTGACGACCTGGTGGGGCAGTTCATCGGCCACACCGCGCCCAAGACCAAGGAAGTGATCAAGAAGGCGATGGGCGGCGTGCTGTTCATCGACGAGGCCTACTACCTGTACCGCCCCGAGAACGAGCGCGACTACGGCCAGGAATCCATCGAGATCCTGCTGCAGGTGATGGAGAACCAGCGCGACGACCTGGTGGTGATCCTGGCGGGCTACAAGGACCGGATGGACACCTTCTTCGGCAGCAACCCGGGGATGGCCTCGCGCATCGCGCACCACATCGACTTTCCGGACTACAGCGAGGCCGAGCTGATGCAGATCGCCGAGCTGATGCTGCAGGGCCTGAATTACCGCTTCGACGGCCCGGCGGCGCATGCCTTCGGCCGCTACCTGCACCTGCGGCGCCAGCAGCCGCACTTTGCCAATGCACGCTCGGTGCGCAATGCGCTCGACCGCATGCGGCTGCGGCATGCCACGCGCCTCTTCGACTCGCAATCGGCGCTGAGCAAGGAGCAGCTGTGCACGTTGCAGGCCGAGGACGTGCTGGCCTCGCGGGTGTTTGGCATGGCGCCGTCCGCGCCGGTCTTGCAGGAGGTGACGCGATGACCACCGAAGCCCTGATCCTGGACGTGGACGGCACCCTGGCCGACACCGAGGAGGCGCACCGCCAGTCCTTCAACACCGCCTTCGAGCAGATGCAGCTCGGCTGGCAATGGAGTGCGCCCACCTACCGGCGACTGCTGGCCATCACCGGCGGCAAGGAGCGCATTGCCGCCTTCATCGAAGAGGCGCAGCTGCCGCCGGCCCAGCGCAAGGCGCTGCTGGCCCGGGTGCCCGAGATCCATGCATTGAAGACCCATGTCTACACAAGCACGGCGCGCGAAGGCGGCATCGCCCTGCGCACCGGCGTGGAGCGGTTGCTGGACGAGGCCCGCGCTGCCGGCCTGCGCCTGGCCATCGCCAGCACCACCACCGCCGCCAACATCGACGCGCTGCTGCAGGCCGCCTGGGGCGCCCGCGGGCTGGAGCTGTTCGACGTGATCGCCTGCGGCGACCAGGTGCGCCACAAGAAGCCCGCGCCCGACATCTACCAGCTGGCGATGGATGCGCTGGGCCTGCCGCCCGAGCGTTGCATCGCGTTCGAGGATTCGGCCAACGGCCTGGCCTCGGCCCGCGCCGCCGGGCTGTGGACCGTGGTCACGCCCACCTACTGGACCGAAGGCAGCGACTTCCGTGGCGCCGGCCTGCTGCTGCCCCACCTGGGCGACGTGCAGCAGCCCATCGCCGGCGAGCCCGGCGGCCAGCTGCAGCGCGCCGCCTGGCTGGGCGTGCAGGAGTTGCAGGCGCTGGCCTGTGCGCGTGACGCCGACCGCGTGCAGGCGCTGTACCACTGACTTTCACCCCCAACGCGGAACCTGCTCATGACTTCCAGCTTGCGCATCGCCCCCAGCCTGCTGTCCGCCAACTTCGCCCGCCTGGGCGAAGAGGTGGAGGCCGTGATCGACGCGGGGGCCGACCTCATTCACTTCGACGTGATGGACAACCATTACGTGCCCAACCTCACCGTCGGGCCGCTGGTGTGCGAAGCCATCCGCCCGCACAGCCGGGTGCCGATCGACGTGCACCTGATGGTGCGGCCGGTGGACGCGCTGGTGCCGATGTTCGCGCAGGCCGGTGCCGGCCTCATCAGCTTCCACCCCGAGGCCAGCGAGCATGTGCACCGCACCATCCAGCTGATCCGCTCGCACGGCTGCAAGCCGGGCCTGGTGCTCAACCCGGCCACGCCGCTGTCGGTGCTGGACCATGTGCTGGACGACCTCGACCTGGTGCTGGTGATGTCGGTGAACCCCGGCTTCGGCGGCCAGGCCTTCATCGAGAGTGCGTTGCCCAAGATCGAGGCCATCCGCCGCCGCATCGACGCCACCGGCCGCGACATCTGGCTGGAGGTGGACGGTGGCGTAAAGCCCGGCAACGCGGCCCGCATCGCCGCGGCCGGCGCCGACACGCTGGTGGCTGGCTCGGCGGTGTTCGGCGCCGGCCCTGGCCAATACCGCCAGGCCATCGACGCGGTGCGCCAGGCGGCCTTGCAGGGCCGCGCCAGCCGCGGCACCTCAACTGTGCGCCAGACCGAAGAGGTGACGGCATGAACGGCGCCCCCACCGTGGCCGCCGCGCCGCTGCGCCCGGCCGCAGCGCCCCGCCTGCTGCAACGGGTGGACGCCATCGCCTTCGACCTCGACGGCACGCTGGTGGACAGCGCGCCCGACATCCGCCACGCGCTCAACTCGGCGCTGCACAAGGCGGGGCTGCGCAGCTTCGACCTGCCCACCGTGCGCGGCTGGATCGGCGACGGCCCCGACGCCACCATCGCCCGCGCGCTGGTGGCCCAGGCCATCGATCCCACCAACTCGGCCGGCCGCACGCTGTGCGACCACCTGCGCCGCAGCTTCGACATGACCGCGCTGTCGGCGCCGATGAGCCTGGGCCGGGTGTTCGACGGCGTGCCCGAGATGCTGGCCGAGCTGGCACGCGACTACCCCTGCGTGGTGGTGACCAACAAGCCCACGCCGCTGGCGCGCGCCTTGCTGAACGCCGCCCACCTGTTGCCGCATGTGATGACGGTGTTTGGGGCCGACGAGCCGGGCCAGCGCAAGCCCAGCCCGGTGCTGCTGCAGGCGGCGGCCGATCGCCTGGGCCTGGCGCCGGCCGCGCTGCTGATGGTGGGCGATGGTCGTGCCGACCTGCAGGCGGCTGCCAGTGCCGGCTGCCCGGCGGTGCTGGCCGACTGGGGCTACGGCGCCACCGGCTGGGAAGGCCCGCCGCCCTGGCGCATGGATTCACCGGCGGAGCTGCCCGTGCAGCTCCGTGCGAACCAGAACACTCTGCTTCATTTCTAGAACAGGAGAGACACCATGCCCACAGGCGGAAGGCCCACGCTGACCCAGTTCCTCATCGAGGAGCGACGACGTCACCCCAACGCCACCGGCGAGCTGAACGCGCTGATCACCGACCTGTCACTGGCCTGCAAGGCCATTGCCAAGCGGGTGGCCTTCGGTGCGCTGGCGCCCAATGCCTCGGTGCCCACCGCGCCCGCCGTCAACGTGCAGGGTGAGGAGCAGAAGCCGCTGGACGTGCTGTCCAACCAGATGTTCCTGCGCGCCAACGAATGGGGCGGCCACGTGGCCGGCATGGTGTCCGAGGAGATGGAGGAGGCTTACACCCTGCCGCCCCAGTACCCGCGCGGCAAGTACCTGCTGCTGTTCGATCCGCTGGACGGCTCCTCCAACATCGACGTGAACGTGTCGGTGGGCAGCATCTTCTCCATCCTGCGGGCGCCCAACCCGGGGCAGGATGCCAAGCCCGAGGACTTTTTGCAGCCGGGCACCCAGCAGATCGGCGCCGGCTACGCGATCTACGGCCCTTCCACCATGCTGGTGCTGACGCTGGGCAACGGCACCCACGCCTTCACCCTGGAGCCGCAGCTGGGCGAGTGGGTGCTCAGCCACCCGCACCTGAAGATCCCCGAGAAGACGCGCGAGTTCGCGATCAACGCCTCCAACAGCCGTTTCTGGGAGCCGGCCGTTAAGCGCTACGTGGACGAGTGCCTGGCCGGCCAGACCGGCCCGCGCGGCGCCGACTTCAACATGCGCTGGATCGCTTCGCTGGTGGCAGAGACGCACCGCATCCTGATGCGCGGCGGCATGTTCATGTACCCGCGCGACACCAAGGACCCGGGCAAGCCCGGCCGGCTGCGCCTGCTGTACGAGGCCAACCCGATCAGCTTCCTGGTGGAGCAGGCGGGCGGCTGGGCCAGCACCGGCCGCCGGCGCCTGATGACGGTGCAGCCCGAGTCGCTGCACCAGCGCATCGGCTTCGTGTTCGGCAGCGCGCAAGAGGTGGAGCGGCTGGAGGGCTACCACCGCGACGAGCCGATGGACAGCTACTCGTCGCCGCTGTTCGGCAAACGCGGGCTGTTTGCCGCCAGCGCCATGTGACCTGCACGCACAACGACGAAGAAGACGGAGGGAGACCAGCATGTCCAACAAGCACCCCATCATCGCCATCACCGGCTCGTCGGGCGCCGGCACCACCTCGGTGACGCGCACCTTCGAGAACATCTTCCGCCGCGAGAAGGTCAATGCCGCCATCATCGAAGGCGACAGCTTCCACCGCTACGACCGGCAGGCGATGAAGGTGGCCGCCGCGGAGGCCGAGAAGGCCGGCAACCGCACCTTCAGCCACTTCGGCGAAGAAGCCAACCTGTTCCAGGAACTGGAGCAGCTGTTCCGCGACTATGCCGAGTCGGGCACCGGCGCCAGCCGCAAGTACCTGCACGACGCGGAAGAGGCGGCGCCCTTTCAGCAGCCGCCCGGCACCTTCACCCCCTGGCAGAACCTGCCGCCCAGCGACCTGCTGTTCTATGAGGGCCTGCACGGCGGCGTGCAGACCAGCCAGGTGGACGTGGCCCGCTTCGTCGACCTGCTGATCGGCGTGGTGCCGGTGATCAACCTGGAATGGATCCAGAAGATCCACCGCGACAAGGCCACCCGCGGCTACAGCACCGAAGCGGTGACCGACGTGATCCTGCGCCGCATGCACGAGTACGTGCACTACATCTGCCCGCAGTTCACCCGCACCCACATCAACTTCCAGCGGGTGCCGGTGGTGGACACCTCCGATCCCTTCATCGCCCGCACCATTCCCACGGCGGACGAAAGCCTGGTGGTCATCCGCTTCGCCAACCCGGCGGGCATCGACTTCCCGTACCTGCTGAGCATGTTGCACGACTCGTGGATGTCGCGCGCCAACACGCTGGTGGTGCCGGGCGGCAAGATGGACCTGGCGATGCAGCTGATCTTCACGCCCATGATCCTTCGCCTCGTCGAGCGGAGAAAGAGGGTCTCCCCCCCGTAGCGGCTTCGCCGCACCCCCCCAGGGGGGCGCCACTGGCGGACCGGCGGAGCCGGATCCGCGGTGGCTGCTTGATCAATTCACCTTTCCTTGCGAGGTTGTATGGACAACTTGTCGTTGCGGCGTGCCTGCGCGGATGCCTTGCGCATGCTGGCGGTGGAGGCGGTGCAGGCCGCCAATTCGGGGCACCCCGGCATGCCGATGGGCATGGCCGACATCGCGGAGGCCTTGTGGCGGCACCGGCTGAAGCACGACCCGGCGCACCCGCAGTGGATCGACCGCGACCGCTTCGTGCTCAGCAACGGCCATGGCTCGATGCTGCTGTACGGGCTGCTGCACCTGAGCGGCCATGCGCTGCCGATCGAGGAGTTGAAGCGCTTTCGCCAGCTGCACAGCAAGACCCCCGGCCACCCCGAGGTGGACGTGACGCCCGGCGTGGAAACCACCACCGGCCCGCTGGGCCAGGGCCTGGCCAATGCGGTGGGCATGGCGCTGGCCGAAAAGCTGCTGGCCGCCGAGTTCAACCGGCCGGGGCACACCGTCATCGACCACCGCACCTTCGTCTTCTGCGGCGACGGCTGCCTGATGGAAGGCATCAGCCATGAAGCCTGTTCGCTGGCCGGCACCTGGGGCCTGCACAAGCTGGTGGTGTTCTATGACGACAACGGCATCAGCATCGACGGTGCGGTGAGCGGCTGGTTCGCCGACGACACGCCGGCCCGCTTCGAGGCCTATGGCTGGACCGTGCTGCGCGACGTGGACGGCCACGACGCCGAGCTGCTGGACGCCGCCATCGACGAAGCGCTGGCCAGCGACAAGCCGGTGCTGGTGTGCTGCAAGACCGAGATCGGCCACGGCTCGCCCAACCGCGCCAACACGGCCGACGTGCACGGCGCGCCACTGGGCGCGGCCGAGATCGCGCTGACGCGTGAGCGCCTGGGCTGGCAGGCTGCACCGTTCGAGGTGCCCGAGGACGTGGCGCAGGCCTGGGACGCGCGCGCCGACGGTGAAAGCCGCTACTGCGCCTGGAAGGCCCGCTTCGCCGCTTATGCCGAGGCCTACCCCGAGTTGGCCCATGCGCTGTTGCAGCGCACCGCGGGCCGCGGCGGCGGCGCGCTCGATGCACCGGCCGAGGCCGCATTGGCCCAGGCCATCGAAGAAGCCGAAGCCCGGCGTGCGGCGGTCGCCACGCGCAAGGCCTCGCAAGACTGCCTGAACGTGTTCGGCCCGGCGATGCCGGCGCTGCTGGGGGGATCGGCCGACCTGACCGGTTCCAACCTGACCGACTGGCGCGGCCACCAGCCGCTGACCGGCCGGGGCACGGGCAACCATGTGCACTATGGCGTGCGCGAGTTCGGCATGGCCGCGGTGATGAACGGCATCGCGCTGCATGGCGGCTACCGGCCTTATGGGGGCACCTTCCTCACCTTCAGCGACTACGCGCGCAATGCGCTGCGCATGTCGGCGCTGATGAAGCTGCCAGTGGTGCATGTGTTCACCCACGACTCCATCGGCCTGGGCGAAGACGGCCCCACCCACCAGCCGGTGGAACATGCCAGCAGCCTGCGGCTGATTCCCGGCCTGGACGTGTGGCGGCCGGCCGATGCCACCGAAACCGCGGTGGCCTGGCGCGCGGCCCTGCAACGCACTGATGGCCCGGCCGCGCTGCTGCTCACGCGCCAGGCCCTGCCGCATGCGAGTGACGGCACGCCGCGGGCCGAGGCCATCGCCCGCGGCGCTTATGTGCTGCGCCGCCCGGCGAACGAACGCCTGGTGCTGCTGGCCAGCGGCTCCGAGGTGTCGCTGGCACTGGCCGCGGCCGAGCGGTTGGCGCAGCAGGGCGTGGCGGCCCGCGTGGTGTCGGTGCCCTGCCTGGACGTGTTCGACCGCCAGGACGCCACCTACCGCGCCGACACGCTGCCGCGCCACTTGCCGCGCCTGGCCATCGAGGCCGGTAGCACCGGCCTGTGGTGGAAGTACGTGGGCGAGCAGGGCGACGTGATCGGCCTCGACAGCTTCGGCGAATCGGCGCCCGCGGCGCAGCTCTTCAAGCTGTTCGGCTTCACGCCCGAGGCGGTGGTGGAGCGGGCGCTGCGGCTGCTGCCGGCCGCCGCAGCCGCACCTGAGGCGGCCCGCCCGCTGGCCACCGCCTGAATACCGACCGCATCCCTTTCACCTCAGGAGAACCACGATGGCGATGATCTCTTTGCGCCAGCTGCTCGACCATGCGGCCGAGCACAGCTACGGCGTGCCGGCCTTCAACGTCAACAACCTGGAGCAGATCCAGGCCATCATGCAGGCGGCGCAGCGCACCAACAGCCCGGTGATCCTGCAGGCCAGCGCCGGCGCCCGCAAGTACGCGGGCGAGCCCTTCCTGCGCAAGATGGTCGAGGCCGCGGCCGAGATGTACCCCGACATCCCCATCGTGATGCACCAGGACCATGGCGCCAGCCCGGCGCAGTGCCTGCAGTCCATCCGCTCGGGCTTCACCAGCGTGATGATGGACGGCAGCCTGCAGGAAGACGCCAAGACACCCGCCAGCTACGACTACAACGTGGACGTCACCCGCCGCGTGGTGGAAATGGCGCATGCGGTGGGCGTGTCGGTGGAAGGTGAGCTGGGCTGCCTGGGCTCGCTGGAATCGGGCCTGGCCGGCGAGGAGGACGGCGTAGGCGCCGAAGGCGCGCTGACGCACGAGCAGATGCTCACCGACCCCGAGCAGGCCGCCGACTTCGTGCGCAGGACCGGTGTGGATGCGTTGGCCATCGCCATCGGCACCAGCCATGGCGCCTACAAGTTCAGCCGCCAGCCCACCGGCGACATCCTGGCCATCGACCGCATCAAGGCCATTCACCAGCGCATCCCCGACACGCACCTGGTGATGCACGGCTCGTCGTCGGTGCCGCAGGAATGGCTGGCCGTCATCCGCGAGCATGGCGGCGACATCAAGGAGACCTACGGCGTGCCGGTGGCCGAGATCCGCGAGGGCATCCGCCACGGCGTGCGCAAGGTCAACATCGACACCGACATCCGGCTGGCGATGACCGGTGCGATGCGCCGCGCGATGGCCCGCACGCCGTCGGAGTTCGACCCCCGCAAGTTCCTGAAGGACGCGCTGGTGGCCGCCCGCGACCTGTGCGCCCAGCGCTTCGAGGCTTTCGGCACCGCGGGCCAGGCCTCGCGCATCAAGCCGGTGCCGCTGCCGGTCTAGGCCACGCCCGCTGGTGGGCAGCGGGCTTCTTGCGGTCTACTGGCGGCCATGCTGTCCCCATCGTTGCGCTGATGCGGCCCCGCCAGGCCGTCGCCCTGATCGTCGTGGCCCAGTGGCTGGGCACCTCGCTGTGGTTCAGCCCGAGCGGCGCGGCCGACGACCTGATGCAGCGGCTGCAGCTCACGGCGTCCCAGTTCGGCGGGCTGCTGGCGGCCACCCAGCTGGGCTTCATCGCCGGCACGCTGGCCTTTGCGGCCAGTGGCGCGGCCGACCGCTACCGGGCCAGCCGCATCTTCGCGCTCAGCTGTGTTGCCGGGGCGCTGGCCAATGCGGCCGTGGCCTGGCCCGCACTGGGCTATGCCGGCACCTGGGCGCTGCGCTTCGTGGTGGGCCTGTCGCTGGCCGGCATCTACCCGCTGGGCATGAAGATGATCGTGCACTGGGTGGGTGGCCGGCCGGCCGCCGCCCTGGGCTGGCTGATCGGCATGCTCACACTGGGCACCGCGATGCCGCATGGCCTGCGCGCGGCCGGCGCCAGCTGGCCCTGGGAAGTGGTGCTGCTGGCTTCCTCGGCACTGGCCCTGATGGGTGGCGCGCTGGTGGCCTGGCTGGGCGAAGGGCCGGGTCCCGCGCAAGGCGCGCCCGCCACTTCGGTGCCGCTGCCGGCCGCCCGGGGCCTGCTGCCCGTCGCCCGCCAGGTGTTCGGTGTGCCGCGTTTCCGTGCCTCGGCCTTCGGCTACTTCGGCCACATGTGGGAGCTGTATGCCTTCTGGGGCCTGCTGCCGTGGCTGTGTGCGCCGCTCAGTGCCGCGCTGTCGCAGCGTTGGGGTACATCGGCCGCGCCATCGGTGGCCTTGCTCAGTTTCGTGGTCATCGCGCTGGGGGCGTTGGGCTGCATCGGCGGTGGTCAGCTGGCGCGGCGCATCGGCAGCGCCCGCGTCGCGGCCGGGGCGCTGGCCGGCTCGGGCGCCATGTGCCTGCTGTTCCCGCTGCTGCCGGCCGGCGCCGTCGGCCTGCAGCTGGCGGTGCTGGCCTTGTGGGGCGTGTGCGTGGTGGCCGATTCGCCGCAGTTCTCCGCCCTCAGTGCGCAGCACTGCCCACCCGCGGTGCTGGCCAGCGGCCTGCTGGTGCAGAACGGCATCGGCTTTTTGATCACGGTCGCCAGCATCCTGCTGCTCACCCCGGCGCTGGCCGCCTGGGGGCCGCGCGCTGTATGGCTGTTGCTGCCGGGGCCGCTGCTGGGCTTGTGGGGCATGCGCCGCCTGCTGCGGCCGGCTTAGCCCTACCGGTAACCATCCAATTGGATGGCGCTAGGATGGCGCCATGCCGTCCAAACCCGCTCTTGCCACCGTCGCCTCCGCCAAGCCGGTCGATTCCGAGAAGATCACCATCAACCTCGGCTTCGTCGATCTGGGCCAGATCGACCTGCTGGTGGCCGAAGGCTTCTACAGCCACCGCAGCGACTTCATCCGCACCGCCATCCGCAACCAGATCGGCGCCCATGCCGATGCGGTGAAACAGGCGGTCGCCCGAAAGATGCTGGTGCTGGGCCTGCAGCACTTCACCGCCGCCGACCTGCGCGCTGCGCAGGCCGCCAACGAGCGCCTGCACATCCGTGTGCTGGGCCTGGCCACCTTTGCCGACGACGTCACGCCCGAACTGGCGCGCGACACCATCGCTTCCATCGACGTGCTGGGGGCGCTGCACGCGTCGCCGGCCGTCAAGGCGGCGCTCACCCAGCGTCCGCGCTGACCGGTGCTTTCCGCACCGTCCCTTTTTGATTGCCCCTGATGACCAAGTCCATGCCGAACCGCTCGCTCTCCGATCTGATGCGCGAAGCCACCCGGCTCACGCAAACCGGCCAGTTGGCCGAAGCGCAGGCCGCGCTGCAGCAGGCGCTGGGCGCCGGTGCGCCGGCGGCCTTCCAGGGCACGGTGCCCGGCGTGGACCCGGGCGCCTGGGGTGCCGGCCTGCGTGATGCCGCGGCCGCCTGGGCCCAGGCGGCCGGCCAGGGCCCGGTGATAGCCCTCGCCGATCTGCCGGGCCTGGGCGGTGCGCACCCGATGCCGGGCACCCACACCAGCACGGACCCCGCCACCCTGGAGCCGGCCACCCCCGACAGCTTCACCACCGGCGCGCTGACGCACGGCGGCCGCAGCTGGCGCTACAAGCTCTATGTGCCGCCGGCGGCGGCCACCGCCACGCCGCAGGCACCGCTGCCGCTGGTGGTGATGCTGCATGGTTGCACCCAGCACCCTGACGACTTTGCCGCCGGCACCGGCATGAACGCGCTGGCGCGCAGCCAGGGCTGCTACGTGCTGTACCCGGAGCAGGCGCAGGCCGCCAACCCGCAGCGTTGCTGGAACTGGTTCAAGCACAACCACCAGCAGCGTGACGGTGGTGAGCCGGCCGGCATCGTGGCCCAGGTGAAGGCCGTGATGGCCGCGCATGCGGTGGACCCGCGCCGCGTGTACGTGGCCGGCCTCTCGGCCGGGGGCGCGATGGCGGCCATCGTGGCGGCGGCCTACCCGGACGTGTTCGCCGCGGCGGGCGTGCATTCCGGCCTGCCGGGTGATGCCGCCGGCAACCTGCAGGAAGCCCTGGCCGCGATGAAGGCTGGTGCGGCCAGCCCCAGCCCGCATGCCCGCACGCCGCGACCCGCGAAGCCGGTGCCCACCATCGTGTTCCATGGCGACCAGGACGGCACCGTGCATCTGCGCAACGGCCACCAGCTGCTGGCGGCTGCGCTGGCGGGTGCGCCGGCCGAGTGGCGCTCGCAGCTCACCGAGGGCCGTGCGCCTGGCGGCCGCAGCTTCAGCCGCCAGCACCATGAAGGCGCCGATGGCCGCAGCCATGCCGAGCTGTGGGTGGTGCACGGGGCTGGCCACGCCTGGTCAGGCGGCCAGCCCGCGGGCAGCTACACCGACGCTTCCGGGCCCGATGCCTCGGCCGAGATGCTGCGCTTCTTCCGCCAGCACCGGGGCGCGTGAGGTGCTGAAGGCGGGCTGCGCGAGGCCCACAGCGCAGCCGCCATCAGCCCCACGCCCAGGCACTGCAGCAGGTCCAGCGCCTGGCCGTACACCGCCCAGTCCACCAGCAGCGCGGCGCCGGGGTACACGAACTGCAGCACCGCGATGCGCTCGGCCGGCAGCCGGGCCATGCCTTCGTACAGCAGCACATAAGCCAGGCCGGTGTGCAGCACGCCCAGGCCCAGCAGCCAGCCCCACGCGGCCGGCGCGGTGGGCAGGCCGTGCACCAGCGGCCAGGCCGTGAGCACCACCGCACCCACCACGCATTGCCACCAGGCCAGCACCAGCGGTGCGATGCCGGCCTGGCGCGCCAGCAGCGTGGCCACCGCATAGGTGAAGGAAGCGGCCAGGCACAGCCCCAGGCCCAGCGCACGACCCTCACCGAGCGCGTCGCTCGGGCCGGCCGGGGTGCCCAGGCCCGTGCCCAGCCCGGTCGCCAGCACCAGGCCCAGCATGGCCACGGCAGCAGCGCCCATCTGCCATCGGCTCACCGGCTCGCGCAGCCACCAGGCGGCCAGCGCCATCAACCAGAAGGGCTGCGCATGCACCACCACGGTGGCGGTGCCGATGGGCACCTGGCCGATGGCGGCGAAGAAGAGCGACCAGTTCAGCACCATCAGGAGCCCGGTGAGCACCGCCGCGCCCAGCGCGCGGCCATGCAGCCGCAGCGCCCGCGCCTGACCGGTGGCGGCGGCCCAGGCCCCCAGCGCCAGCGCGCCGAACAGGCAGCGCGCCCACACCGCCGTCAGCGGGTGCTGCCCCGATTCATGCACAAAGACGCCGAGCGTGCCCAGCAGCAGGCTGCCGGCCACCATCCAGCGTTGTCCCGAGTGGGCCGATGCCTTGCCTTGTTCCATGCCGGCATGGTTCCGCCGCACCATGAATCGGTAAAGCGCATAGTTTCGGTCGCTACCATCTGCAAACCGAATGGAAGGCCGGAGGCCTCGATGGCAGGCAAGGAACTGCAGCTGGACTGGTTGCGCGCGCTGGTGGCGGTGGTGGACGCGGGCTCGCTGTCGGCCGCAGCGCCGCTGGTGCATCGCTCGCAGTCGGCGGTCAGCACCCAGATCCAGAAGCTGGAGGAGGTGGTGGGCCGGCCGGTGCTGCTGCGCGGTCCGCGCCACCTGGCCTTGACGCCCGCCGGCACCGAGCTGCTGGCCTACGCGCGGCGCCTGCTGGCACTGCACGGCGAGGCGCTGGCCATGCTCACCGGCCCGGCGCTGCAGGGCCAGGTGCGACTGGGCGTGCCCGACGACTACGCGGCCAGCTACCTCACACCGGTGCTGCGCAGCTTTCGCAGCCTGCAGCCCGAGGTGGAGATCGCTCTGGTGTGTGAGCAGTCCACCGCCTTGATTCCGCAGGTGCAGCGCGGCGAGCTGGACGTGGCACTGGTCTCACGCGACCGCCCGAAGCGCGGCACGCTGCTGTTCGAGGAGCCGCTGGTGTGGGTGGGCGCGCCGCAGCAGGAAGCCTGGCGGCGCGACCCGCTGCCGGTGGCCGCGTACGAGCCCGGCAGCCTGGCCCGGCGCGATGCGCTGGCCGCCCTGGCCGCGCAGCGGCGACCGCACCGGGTCGTGTATCACAGCGCCAGCCTGGCCGGCCAGCTGGCGGCGGTGCACAGCGGCATGGCGGTGGCCGTGCTCACACGCTGCAGCGTGCCGCCGGGACTGGTGGTGCTGGGAGAGCGCCATGGCCTGCCACCGCTGCCGGCCATGCAGGTGGTGGTGTTGCGCAGCAAGGCCTCACGCGGCGTGCCAGCGGTCGATGCGCTGGAGCAGCAGGTGCTGCAGACGCTGCGGCGGCCGGGCTGAGCCCGCGACCCGCACAGGCTCAGCCGTCCAGGTTGTCGAGCAGCAGCTTCAGCAGCTCGTTCAGCTTGGCCACCTTGGCCGGGGTCAGGCCGGGGCTCTTGGCTCAGGGCGCGGTGCAGGTGTAGCTGGTCGACAAACTGGTGTCCCCCGAGACATAGCGAGGGTATTGGGGGTATGGGCACACCGGCAGGGTGCGTACACCCTGCGCGGCGGTCGAAGCGGTGTAGGTGAGCTGGGACGGTGCGATGCCGGCTTCCACCCAGTCGACGATGGCCTGGGACCAGTCCACGGCCGTCAAGGCCTGCCCCCCGCTGTGGTTCGTGCCCGGCACGATGAAGAAGCGGCTTGCCTGGGCGGGATCCGCCAACCCCTTGGCCTTCGCCATCTCGTGCACCAGGGCGATGTTGCGCTGGTGATCTTCGAGCGAGACCAGCTCGTCCGCGCCGTCGTGCCAATGGATGACCTTCTTGCCTGCCGCGATGAAGTCGGCCACTGCCCGCTTGTCGTTGTCGGCTCCCGTCTGCTGCAGGCCGACCGTCAGCGGGCCCAGGTGCTGGCCCAGATCGAAGGTCGCCTGCCTGGCCGGGGAGGTGATCCAGGAGACATCGCTGGTCGCGATGGCCATGTAGGCACCGCCCAGAACGCCGTAGAAGGACGTCGACCAGTCGGCCCATTGGTACTTCGAGTAGACGACCGATCCCGCGGAGGAGGTCAGGCTGCTGACCAGCGTCTTGGCGGTTGCCACCTGCGCCGCCGACAGGCAGATGGACGGGTCGCTGCTGGCGCCCGCCTGGCCGCAAGCCTGCGTGCCGACGTCGAAGTCACAGCCCGCATAGTTGGCGATGATGCCGTCCGTCAGGCCGTCCCTGGCGTCGCAGGCGGCCACTGCAGCCTGATACAGCCGGTTCCACTGGGTCGCGGTGGGCATCGCCGGCGTGCCGTCCACTTTGGCGATGTTCATCCACATGGCCGTCTGGCCGGCCAGGTCCATCCCCATGCATCCGCTGACCACGCCGTCATATTCTTCGGGCCAGCGTTGGATGGCCGCATAGGCGTTCCGTCCGCCGTTGGAGCAGCCCGAAAAGTAGGTCTTCGATGGCTTGCGTCCGTAAAACTCCGCAGTGAGGGCCTTGGCGAAGTGAACCGTCTTGCCGACGGACGCATAGTCATAGTCCTGCAGCGACTGTGCGCCTGCGGGCGTGCCGTCAAACCACACCATCGGGCCCGCTTCGGCCGCCACACTTTGCCGATTGCCGCCATTGGACGTGGCATAAACCGCCGCCTGTTGACCGACCGCACGGCTCAAGGCCTGGACCTTGCCTGCAGCATCTAGCACGACCGCCGAGTCGATGAAGCCGTCGAAGCCGCCGCCACCCTGCTGCCAGAGTCGCCCCGACCAGTTGTCGGGCAGGACGACCTCAAAGTCCAGGTAGGGGGGGCTGCGTGGCTTGAACCTGACAGAAGGCGGGGGTTCCCCGCGCGCTGTCGGCCTCGTACCGCTTGGCAGCGCTCACGGTCACCGCACCGAGCTGCTTGCCCACGATCGAGGCGCATGTGGCCCTCAGTTGTGTCGCAGAAGGCAGGTCCTCGTCTGAACCGTCGCCGCACGCGCCGAGCACCAGACAGACGGCCATGAGCGCTGCCCCGCGGGGCGCAGGCCAGGCAAAAGAGCCGAACTTCCGGGCGACGATGGGCGTGGGAAGGCAGGAGACACGCATGGAAGGCTCCATCAAAAAGGGATGCCCGCTGATGAGCCCGGAAAGTCCGGGCCCCACTGGAGCACAGAGGTGCTTGCCAGATAGCGTGGCGTGGTGTGTCAGCCCTGTACCAAGGGGGCTGGCCGCTGGAGGGGCGGTGCGGCTTTAGGGGGCCTGATGTCTGATGTCCAAGAACGGACTCCTGAGGTGGAGGGAGGAATGGGCACTGCCGTTCCGCCCTGCTCGCCCTCGGTCAGCGTTCGAGGTTGGCGAGCAGGGCTTTCAGCAGTTCGTTCAGCTTGGCCACCTTCGCTGGGGTCAGGCCGGCAAAGCTCTTCAGCCACAAGCTGTGGGTGGCGTCGTTGACCCGTTGCATCGCGCGTTCGCCGGCTTCGGTCAACGACACCACGGTCACCCTGCCATCGTGTTCGGCGGTGGCTGTGGTCACCAGTCCTTCTGCCTTCATGCGGTAGACGATCTTGGTGATCGTGGACAGCTTCGCAACCGCATGCATGGCAATGTCGGACACACTGCTCGTGCCTTGTTCGCTGAGGATGGCCAGCACGCGCCAGGTCGGGATGTCGCGGCCGACCGGCTTCAGCGCGCGCTCCATGTCGAGCGAGTAGCGCGCGTGCACACGGGCAATCCAGTAAAACGGGTACTCCTCCTTGTGGAAATCGGGGCTTCCCGGGTTGAAGCGGTTGTTGGAGCGCGAGTTGGCAGACATCGTGGCGGATGCACATCGAGACAAGTCCTTGGGATGCTAAGCCCAACGTCCTGACCCCCGCTTTTGTGTTCTGCACATCAGCTGGTCAACACCTCCTGATGCTGTCCGGCATGGCCCAGATAGGCCTGCTCCAGACGTGGGTCGTGGGCCAGTTCTTGGGCCGGGCCCTGGGTGGCCACCTCGCCCAGTTCCAGCACGTAGGCATGGTCGGCCAGCGTCAGCGCCGCGCGTGCGTTCTGCTCCACCAGCAGCACCGACACGCCCTGCCTGCGCAACTCGGCGATGATGCGGAAGATGTCGCGCACGATCAGCGGCGCCAGCCCCAGGCTGGGCTCGTCCAGCATCAGCAGGCGCGGCCGGCCCATCAGGGCGCGGCCCAGGGCCAGCATCTGCCGCTCGCCGCCGGACAGCGTGGCCGCTTGCTGGGTGCGCCGCTCCTGCAGCCGCGGGAACAGGTCGAACACCTGCGCCAGCGCATCGGCATGGCGCTGCCGCGGCTCGTGCCGGAAGCGGAAGGCCCCCAGGCGCAGGTTGTCCTCGACGCTCATGCTGGCGAACAGGGCGCGCGTTTCGGGCACCAGCGCGATGCCTTCACCCGCACGTTGGCCGATGCTGGCGCCCACGCTGTTGGCCGCGCCGTCCACCGAGATGTGCCCACGCGCCGGCAGCACGCCCATCAGCGCAGACAGCAAGGTGGTCTTGCCGGCGCCGTTGGGGCCGATGACGGTGACGATCTGGCCGGCCGCCACCTGCAGCGAGACGCCGCAGAGTGCATCGATCTTGCCGTAGCTCACGTGCAGGTCGCGCACGTCCAGCAGCAGGGGGGCTGCGGTCGGTTGGGGGGTGGGGTGTGTCATGCGCCGGTTCCCAGGTAGGCAGCCAGCACGTCGGGGTGGCGTTGCACCTCGGCCGGCAATCCTTCGGCGATCTTTTCGCCAAACACCATCACCATCACGCGGTCCACGAGGTTCATCACGAAGTCCATGTCGTGCTCGACCAGCAGCACCGCGGTGCCCTCGTCGCGCAGGCGGCGCAGCAAGGCCGCCAGTGCCTGTTTTTCCAGGTGGCGCAGGCCGGCGGCCGGCTCGTCGAGCAGCAGCACGCTGGGGTCGGCGCACAGGGCACGGGCGATCTCGACCAGCCGCTGCTGGCCCAGCGAGAGGCTGCCCGCCTCCGCCTGTGCGAAGGCGCCCAGGCCCACGCGTTCGAGCTGCCGCTGCGCCTCGGCCAGCAGGCGCGCTTCATCGGCACGGTCCAGGCGCAGCGCGCTGCGCAGCAGGCCGCTGCGGCCGCGCTGGTGGGCGCCGATGGCCACGTTGTCCAGCACGCTCATGGTCGGCAGCAGCTTCACGTGCTGGAAGGTGCGGCACAGCCCGGCCTCGGCGATGCGGCGCGGCCCCCAGCCGGCCACCGAGCGGCCGAGGAAGCGGATCGTGCCCTGCGTGGGCGTGTCGCAGCCCGACAGCTGGTTGAACAGCGTGCTCTTGCCGGCGCCGTTGGGGCCGATCACGGCCAGGATCTCGCCTGCATGCAGCGTGAGCGCCAGGTCGCGGTTGGCCACCAGCCCGCCGAAGCGGCGGGTCAGCCCCTGCACTTCGAGCACCGGGGTGCCGCGCGCGGGCAGCGGCCGCCTGGGCAGTGAGGCCGCTGCCGCCGGATCGATGGCGGCATGGCGCGGCGTGCTGGCGCCGAACCGGCGCCGCCAGGTGGTGGTCAGCCAGCCGGCCACCCCGCCCGGTGCACGGTGCATCAGGCCCACGATCAGCAGCCCGAACACCACCGACTCGAAGTTGCCCACCTCGCCCAGCAGGCGCGGCAGCAGGTCTTGCAGCAGGTCCTTCGCGTAGGTGAAGAGCCCGGCGCCCAGCAAGGCGCCGGCCAGGTGGCCCGCGCCGCCGATCAGCACCATGAACAGGTAGTCGATGCCGGCGTTGAGGCTGAACGGCGCCGGACTGACGAAGCGCTGCGTATAGGCATACAGCCAGCCCGACAGGCAGGCCAGCGCGGCCGACAGCAGGAAGGCCGTGAGCTTGGTGCGGAACACGTCCACGCCCATGCTGGCGGCCATGGCCTGGCCACCATGCAAGGCGCGCAGCGCGCGACCGCTGCGCGAGTCGAGCAGGTTGCGCGACAGCAGCAGGGCCAGCAGCACCGTGCCCCAGATCACCAGGTACAGCTGCTCGGCACGCTCGAACACCCAGCTGCCCATCGTCAGTGGGGGCAGGTTGGTCAGCCCCGTGTGGCCGCCCAGCGACTCGAAGGTGCCGAACAAGGCATACAGCGCCAGGCCCCAGGCGATGGTGCCCAGCGGCAGGTAGTGGCCCGACAGCCGCAGCGTCACCAGCCCCAGCACCGAGGCCACGACCAGCGTGAGGGCCAGGCCGCAGGCCAGCGCTGCGGCGGGCGAGCCGGCGGCCCAGGCCAGTGCCGCGGGCAGGTGCTGCTCGGTGCCCAGCCAGGCGGTGGTGTAGGCGCCCAGGCCGACGAAGGCCGCCTGCCCGAAGCTGGTTATGCCGCCGATGCCGGTGAGCAGCACCAGCCCCAGCGCCACCAGCGCCGCCAGGCCGATGTTGTTCAGCAGCGTGACGTGGTGGCCGGGCAGCACCATCGGCGCCACCGCCAGCAGCAGCACGGCCGCCGCGATCAGGGCCTGGCGCCGCCAGGGCCGGGCCGGGTGGGCACCGGACACCGGCGGGGTGGCCAGGGGCGTGTGCAGTGCGCTCATGCTTCCTCCTCGGTGTGGCGGGTCGTCAGCGATCGCCACAGCAAAAAGGGCAGCACCAGGGTGAAGACGATCACCTCCTTGTAGTCGCTGGCCCAGAAGGTGGAGAACGACTCCACCAGCCCCACGCCCAGCGCGCCGGCCGCGGCCACCGGGTAGCTGGCCAGACCGCCGGCGATGGCGCCGACGAAGCCCTTGAGGCTGATGATGAAGCCGCTGTCGAAGTAGAGCGTGGTGATCGGCGAGATGAGCACGCCTGACAACGCCCCGATGAAGGCGGCCAGCGCAAAGCTCGCCTGCCCGGCCATCGTCGGCGAGATGCCCATCAGCTCCGCGCCCAGCCGCTGGATGGCGGTGGCGCGCAGCGCCTTGCCCATCAGCGTACGTTCGAAGAAGGCATAGAGCGCGACGATCAGGGCCAGCGACAGCACCAGCACCCACAGCGTCTGCGCGTTGAAGGTCACCGGCCCGATCTCGAGCCCGGCCTCGGAGAAGGGCTGCGCCCGCGCGCCCTCGGCGCCGAACATCAGCAGCGACAGGCCCACCAGCACGCCGTGCACCGCGATGGAGACGATCAGCAGCACCAGCGCATGTGCCGACGCCACCGGCCGGAAGAACAGGTCGTACATCAGCGGCCCCAGCGGCACCACCAGGGCCAGCGTCAGCAGGGCCTGCATGCCGACGGGCAGGCTTTGCAGCGGCAGCAGCCGCAGCGCCAGCCACAGGCCCAGCGCATAGGGCAGCGCCCACCAGCTGCCAAGGGTCGGCCGCACGCCGTGGCGCAGCCAGTGCCAGGTGGCCACCACGGCGCGCAGGCCGGCCATGGTGACCAGCAGCCAGGCCAGCAGCACGGGCCGGCCCGCCTGCATCGCGGCCATGGCCATGGCGCCGAAGGTGACGAACTCGCCCTGCGGCACCAGCAGCACGCGGGTGACGCTGAACACCAGCACAATGGACAGCGCCAGCAGCGCATACACCGCGCCGCTGGTCATGCCGTCCTGCCCGAGCAGTAAGAGGATCTGCAGGTTCATGGCGGCACCGCGCTTACTTCAGCAGCGACCAGCGGCCGCCCTTGACGGTGATCAGCACCCGGCCGCGTTCGTCGAAGCCGCTGTGGTCCTGCGCCGTCATCGTGTACACGCCCTGCGTGCCCGGCAGCTCGCGCGTCTGCTCGATCGCGTCGCGCAAACCGCTGCGGAAGGCCGCGGTGCCCGGCTGGCCCGCCTTCAAGGCCGCGGGAATGGCGGCCTGCAGCAGCAGGCCCGCGTCGTACACGTTGGCGCCGAAGGTGGCCGGCTTGGTGGCGTGCAGCTTCTCGTAGCCGGCCACGTAGTCGGCGGCCACCTTGCGCACCGGGTCTTCGGCCGGCATTTCGTCCAGCACCAGCAGGCCGCTGGCGGCCAGGATGGTGCCTTCCACCTTCTTGCCGCCCAGCTTCAGGAAGTCGTCGAGCGCGGCGCCATGCGTCTGGTAGATCTGGCCCTTGTAGCCCTGGTCGAACAGCGTGGTCTGCGGCAGCACGGCCGAGCTGCCCGGCGCGGCGATCAGCACCGCATCGGGCCGGGCGGCCACGGTCTTCAGGCCCTGCGCCGTCAGCGAGGTGTCACGGCGCTGGAAGCTCTCGGCCGAGACCAGCTTGATGCCGGCCGGCGCCGCCAGGCTGCTGAACACCTTCTGCCAGTTCTCACCGTAGGGGTCGGCCGTGCCGATGAAGCCGACGGTCTTGACGCCCGCCTTTTTCATGTGGCCCACCAGCGCCGCGGCGATCAAGTCATCGTTCTGCGTGGTCTTGAAGATCCACTTCTTCTGATCGTTCATCGGCAGCACCACGGCGGCCGTGCCCACCGGGGCTAACAGCGGCACGCCCGCCTCGGCCGCGAACTGGATCACGCCCATGGCATTGGGCGAGCCGCTGGGTCCGATGATGGCGTCGACCTTGTGCTCACCGATGAGCTTCTTGATGGCGGCCACCGAAGCCGTCGGGTCGCTGGCGTCGTCCAGCGGGATGTACTCGATCGTGGTCTTGCCCACCTGCTTGGGCAGCAGCGGCACCGTGTTCTTCTGCGGCACCCCCACCGCGGCGATGGGGCCGCTGGAGGACGACACCACGCCGACCTTGACCTGCGCATGGGCGGCAGTGGCGGCGAAGAGGGCAGCGCTCAAGGCGACGCTGGCAAGCATGGGCATGGACATGGGGTGCTCCGCGAAAAGCTGGCGTGAAGAGGGAAGGGCGGCCTGGGTGCAACGGCGTCATCGGTCGCGTGGGATCACGGAACTGCCACAGCACTAAGCGTGCCAGTTCACGTAAATGCATTTGCCGGTTTGGCGCTGCTTCCACGGGCCTCGTGGTCTTGGCCGGCCACGACTCTATGTGCCGCATGGCGGCGGTGATGCTAGGGATTTCCAGCGAATTTCCGCGATTTCTTGCGGATCGGTGATCGGCGGGTGGCCCCCAACGTGGGGCGGAGCGCCCGTTTTCGGGCGCTCGAAGCACCGGGATGGTTCGAGTAAACCCTGCGTCTTTTTAGTTGACGATTCACGTAATTTTATCGTACCGTTCGCCCATTCCAACGCAGCCGGCGAGCCCTCACATGCCCAGCCTGACCCCGCCATGAGCCCCGTGCTCCTTCCCCTTCACGACCCCGGTGCCGGGCCTTCGGCGATGGTCAAGGACACGATCGACGTCGCCGGCACGCCCACCCGCGGCGGCAGTCGCGCACTGGCTTCAGCCCCACCCGCGGACCAGGACGCCGAAGCGGTGTCGCTGCTGCGCCGGGCCGGCTGGCGCATCACCGGCAAGACCAAGCTGCATGAGCTGGCCTTCGGCACCACCGGCCTCAATGCGCACGACGGCACGCCGGGCAACCCGTTCTGGCCCGACCGCGTGCCGGGCGGTTCGTCCAGCGGTTCGGCCGCCGCAGTTGCGGCCGGTCTGGCCGACATGGCGCTGGGTACCGACACCGGTGGTTCGGTGCGGGTGCCTGCGGCCTGCTGCGGCGTCATCGGGCTCAAGCCCAGCTTCGGGCTGGTCAGCCGCCACGGTGTGATGCCGGCGGCCACCAGCCTCGACTGCGTAGGCCCGATGGCCCGCGACCTGCCGACGCTGATCAACGCGATGAAGGCCATCGCGCCGGGCTTCAACCTGCCGCCGCTGCCGGCCACGCTGCGCGTGGGGGTGCTGCAGGTGCAGGCTGCAGACGAAGTGCAGGCCGCCGTCACGGCGGCGCTGCAAGCCTGGTCGGCCACCGAACAGCAGGCGGTGCACAGCCCGCTGCTGCCGCGGGCCTATGACGCGGGGCTGACTGTCATCAATGCCGAGGCCTGGTCGGCCAGCGGGCACCTGGTGGGCACCGGCCTGGTGGGGGCCGACGTGGCGCAGCGCCTGCTGGCGGCCCGCGGTACCGATGCGGCCGCGCTGGCGGCGGCCGAAGAGGTGCGCCGGCGCTTCATCGCCGAGATCGATGTCCTGTTCGAGACCTGCACCGTGCTGGCACTGCCCACGATGCCCGATGTGCCACCGCGTGTGGCCGATGCGGCCGACACCCGCGCCGCCATCGGCATGACGTCGCTGGTGCGGCCCTTCAATCTATCTGGCCACCCGGCCATCACGCTGCCGCTGCGCACGGCGGGCGGTCTGCCCGCCGGCCTGCAGCTGGTGGCACCCCGCGGTGCCGACGGACTGCTGTGTGCCGTCGCGGCCCATGCAGCCGCACGCCTGCCCCTTTTCAAGCCCGCCCCTCATGGAGTGATCGATGCTGACCTTGACTTCCCCCGGCGTTGAAGCCGGCGCCGCGCCGGCCCACGTGGCAGACAGCTTCGAGGCCCTGCTCGTGCAGATCCGCGAGCGTCGCGGCGAGTTCGCGGCCCAGCGCTTCATCTCGCACGACATCATCGACGCCTTCAAGCGCCACGGCATCTACCGTGCGCTGGTGCCGCAGCGGCTGGGCGGCGCGCAGCGCTCGCCGCACGAGTTCTGCGAACTGGTGGAGCGCATCGCGCAGGCGGACGGCTCGGCGGGCTGGGTGGCCAGCTTCGGCATGGGCATCACCTACCTGGCCGGCCTGCCGATGTCGACCTTGAAGACGCTGTATGCCGACGGCCCCGACCTGGTGTTCGCCGGCGGCATCTTTCCGCCGCAGCCGGCCCGCACCGTGGAAGGCGGGCTGGAGGTCAGCGGCCGCTGGAGCTTTGCCAGCGGCTGCATGGGGGCGCAGGTCATCGGCGTGGGCATCGTGCCCACCACCGACCAGAAGGCGCAGCTGCCCCGCATGGCGGTGCTGCCGCGCGAGCGTGTGCGCATCGAGCCCAACTGGAACGTGATCGGCCTGGTGGGCACCGGCAGCCACGACGTGGTGGTCGACAAGGCGGTCGTGTCCGAAGACTGGACCTTCGTGCGCGGCGGTACGGCCACGCTCACCGAGCCGATGTTCCGCTATCCCTCGCTGTCGTTCGCGGCGCAGGTGCTGTCGGTCGTCAGCCTGGGCATTGCCCGCGGCGCCATCGAGGAGCTGCGCGACATGGCCGGCGGCCGTGTCTCGGTCACCGGGGCGCCGCGCATCGGCGACCGGCCGCAGGTGCAGATGGAGCTGGCCCGCTGCGAAGCCCAGCTGCGCTCGGCGCGCGCCTTCTTCTATGAAGCCATGGACGACGCCTGGGACAGCCTGCTGCGCGGCGATCCGGTCAGCCGCGAGCAGACCAACCTGCTGCGGCTGTCGGCCACCCATGCCACGCGCACCGGTGCCCAGGTGGTGCGCGGCGTGCAGATGCTGACCGGCATGACCAGCATCTACCAGAGCTCGCCGCTGGCCACCCAGGCCTGCGACAGCCTGGCCGTCACGCAGCACGCCTTCATGGGTGACATCACCTACCAGAACGCGGGCGCGATGTTGTTCGGCCTCGACCCGCTGCCCGGCTACCTCTGAGCCTTCTTCGACCTTCTTTCATTCCTTTCTCGAAAGCCCGCCATGAGCCAAGCTCCCCTTCCGCTGCGCACGCTGTTCTGCATCGGCGTCAACCAGAACTTCTTCGATGCCACGGCCGAAGAGGCCAAGGCCGTGTGGGCGGCCTTCAGCCAGATGATGAGCGGCATCGGCAAGCTGCCCGGCGTGCGCGTGCTGGGCAACCTGGATGACGACCGCTCGATGGTCGGTCCGTCGCTCAACTGGCCGTGGACCACCTACGTGCTGGCCGATGTGCCCGACCTGGACACCGTGCATGCGGCCTGCAACCTGTTCCGCACCACGCCGGTGGGTGACGGCGCCTACAAGCTGTGGAAGTACTGCCGCGTCGAGGCCCGGGTGGGCCGCGAGCTGGTGATCCCGGACTGAAGCCGATGGACGCCACCGCCCGCATCGACCGGCTCGAGCGCCAGCTCGCGCGCCTGCAGGCCGAGACGGCCATCCGTGCCTGCGTGGAGCGCTACATGGCGCTGTGCGACACGCTGGATGCCCGCACGCCGCTCGATGAACTGGCGGGCCTGTTCACGGCCGACGCCGTGTGGGAAGGCGTGGGCGCGCGCTACGGCAGCAGCTTCGGCGGCTACCGTGGCCGGCCCGCCATCGCCGCCATGATGGCCCGCTACATGAAGGAGCCGGCGCACTTCGCGCTGAACGTGCACTTCCTGTGCAGCGAGGCGATCGCCGTGGACGAAGACGCCAGCCATGCCGTCGCCCGCTGGGTGATGTTGCAGACCTCCACCTTCGCCAGCGGTGCGTCGCACCTCAATGCCGCTCGCCTGGTCATCGACCTGGCGCTGGAGCCCGACGGCGCCTGGCGGATGTCGCACTTCCGTACCGAGAACCTCTTCAGCCGGCCCGTCGACACCTGGAACGACGCTGCGCCGCTGCCCCTGCCTTCTTCTTCCGGAGCCACTGCATGAATGCCCCGACCCAACCGATCCATCTGCACCGGCCGCTGGCCGGCCTGGTGCAGCCCGACCGCGTGCACACCTCGCTCTACACCGACCCGGCGATCTTCGAGCTGGAGATGGACCGCATCTTCAACAACACCTGGGTGTGGGTGGCCCATGCCAGCGAGCTGCCGGAAGTCGGCAGCTTCAAGAGCCACTGGGTGGGCCGGCAGCCGGTGATCGTGGTGCGCGACCGCAAGAAGCAGGTGCATGTGCTGCTCAACCGCTGCCGCCACCGCGCCGCCACGGTGTGCGAGCACAAGAAGGGCAAGACCAACAGCTTCGTCTGCCCGTACCACGGCTGGAGCTATGCGCTCGACGGCTCGCTGCGCGGCGTGCCGCACCCCGAGAGCTATGCCGACATGCTGGACAAGGGCGAGCACCCGCTGGTGAGCCTGCGGGTGGAAGAGTACGCCGGCATGATCTTCGCCACCTTCAAGAACGACATCGAACCCCTGGCCGACTACCTGGGCCCGGCCAAGAAGTGGATGGACCTGTTCATGAAGCAGGGCGGCGGCTACCCCGTCAAGGTGGCCGGCGAGCACCGCTTCCGTTTTCCCGGCAACTGGAAGATCCAGCTCGAGAACACCACCGACGCGTACCACTTCCCGCTGGTGCACAAGAGCTTCTTGCACTCGGTCGACAAGCAGACCGAGGAGATGCTCGACTTCGTCGGCGGCAAGGGCTACGTCGAGGACCTGGGCAACGGCCACAGCGTGATGGTGATGATCCCCGACCTGGTCGATCTGGAAGCCGAGCTGGACAAGCCCATCCCCGAGCGCTACCTGGCGCTTGCCGACGAGCTGCGCGCCGAAGGCCACGACGAGCAGAAGGTGCGCCGCATCGTGCGTGCGGTGGGCGGCTCGGGCTTCAACCTGAACCTGTTCCCCAACATCGCCTGCTCGATGGCCTTCTTCCGCGTGCTGCAGCCGATCTCGGTCGACGAGACCGAGATCCACCACGCCGTCATCACCATGGAAGGGGGCCCGGCTGCCGCCAACCGGGCGCGGCTGCGCATGCATGAGCACTTCCAGGGGCCCATGGGCTTCGGCACGCCGGACGACTCCGAAGCCTGGGAGCGTGTGCAGCAGGGCGCACGTGCGGGCACCGACCTGTGGATCCTGCTCAACCGCGGCCTGGCGGGCGAGCACAAGACCGACGACGGCGTGGCCGGCGACGTGAGTGCCGAGACCGGCATGCGTGCGGCCTACCGCCAGTGGCAACAGCTGATGACGACCAAGGACTGATCCGATGAACACCCCCTTGCTGCAACAGGTCAGTGCCTTCGTCTGGCAGGAGGCCGACATGCTGGACCACGGCGAGTTCGCCGACTGGCTGAAGCTGTGGACCGACGACGGCCTCTACGTCGTGCCCATCGACCCCGAAGCAACCGACTTCGACAACACGCTGAACTACGCCTACGACGACCATGCAATGCGCGAAAAGCGCGTCACCCGGCTGACCAGCGGCGAGTCCATCTCCACCTGGCCGCGGGCGCGCACGGTGCGCAGCCTGTCGCGGCTGCGGGTGCTGGGCGAGGCCGATGGCGTGGTCACGGTGCGTGCGGCGCAGGACCTGAAGGCCTTCCGCAAGGACGTGCTGCGCGAGCACATCGCCGATGTCACCTACGAGCTGCGCCGCGAGGGCGATGGCTTCCGGCTGCAACGCAAGGTGGTGCGCCTGATCAACGCCACCGACACGCTGACCAGCATCGGCTTCATCCTCTGAAGGAACGGGCCATGAACATGCCTGACATGCCCGCGGCGCTGGTCACCGGCGCGGCGCAGGGCCTGGGCCGCTGCATCGCCGAAGCGCTGCACGCCGCCGGCCACCGCGTGCTGCTCACCGACCGCGATGGGGCCGCGGCCGAAGCGGCCGCCGCCGCCCTGGACCCCAGCGGCCAGACGGCCTGGGGCCTGGCGCTCGACGTCACCCGCAAGGCCGACTTCGAGGCGGCCGCCGCGGCCGCCACCGAGCGCTGGGGCGGCCTGCAGGTGGCGGTCAACAACGCCGCCATCACGCTGACCACGCCGGTGATGCAGATCAGCCCGGAGGAGTTCGACGAGGTGCTGCGCATCAACCTGCGCGGCACCTTCCTGGGCTGCCAGGTCTTTGGCGCGATGCTGGCGCAGGCCGGTTACGGGCGGCTCATCAACCTGGCCTCGCTGGCCGGGCAGAACGGCGGTACCGCCTCCGGCGCGCACTACGCCTCGTCCAAGGCCGGCATCCTCACGCTGACCAAGATCTTCGCGCGTGAGCTGGCGCCGCGCGGCGTCACCGTCAACGCCATCGCGCCGGGCCCGATGGACCTGCCCTCGGTGCGGGCCGCGGTGCCGCCGGAGCGCCTGGCCAAGCTGGTCGAGGCCATTCCGGTGCAGCGCCTGGGCAACCCGCGCTTCGTTGCGTCTCTGGTGGTGCAGCTGGCCTCGCGCGAGGCCGACTTCGCCACCGGGGCGACCTGGGACGTCAACGGCGGCATCTTCATGCGCTGAGCGGAGCAAGGACATGAACACGCAAGCATTGCAGGTGGTCGTGCGCCGCCGCATGGAACAGGGCGGCAACATCGTGCTGCTGGATCTGGCCGACGCCGCGGGCGCAGCGCTGCCGGCTTTCCAGGCCGGCGCCCACGTCGACGTGCACCTGCCGACCGGGCTGGTGCGGCAGTACTCGTTGTGCAGCGACCCAGCCGACGTGCGCCGCTACCGGCTGGGGGTGTTGCGCGATCCGTCCTCGCGCGGCGGCTCCATCGCCGTGCACGAGCACCTGACCGAAGGCGCCAGCGTCACCATCAGCGCGCCGCGCAACCACTTTCCGCTGGCGGCCGAGGCGGCCTACAGCGTGCTGGTGGGCGGCGGCATCGGCATCACGCCGATGATCGCGATGGCCTACGAGCTGTCCGCGGCGGGCCGGCCGTTCGAGCTGCACTACTGCGCCCGCTCGGCGGGCGCCTGCGCCTTCCTCGATGAGCTGGCGGCCGCGCCCTTCGCCGACCGGGTGCATGTGCACTTCGACGACGCCGGCGACGCGCAGCGGCTGAACCTGCCGGCATCGCTGTCCGCGGCCCCGGCGGGCACCCACGTCTACGTGTGCGGGCCCACGGGCTTCATGGACTGGGTCATCGGCACCGCGGCTGCGCAGGGGCTGGCGCAGTCGCAGATCCACCGCGAGTACTTCAGCGCCGACGTCGACACCTCGGGCCAGGGCTTCGAGGTGGTGGCCGCCGCCAGCGGCCGCAGCGTGCAGGTGCGTGAAGGCCAGACCATCCTGCAGGCCTTGTCCACCATCGGCATCGAGGTGCCCGTGTCCTGCGAAGAGGGCGTGTGCGGCACCTGCGTGTGCACCGTGCTCGAAGGCCAATGCGACCACCGCGACGTCTACCTCACCGACGAAGAGCGTGCGGCCAATGACCAGATCCTGGTGTGCTGCTCGCGCGCGAAGTCGGCGCGGCTGGTGCTCGACCTCTGACCCCGCCCCCGGAGAGCTGCCATGAATGCCCCTGCCCCTGCCACCCATGACCCCGGTCCGTCGCCCGCGCTGCCCGTGGCGCCGCCGGTGCCTTCGCCCAGCACCGCTGCCTTTCGCCAGGGCATGGCCCGCCTGGCCGGGGCCGTCAATGTCATCACCACTGACGGCCCGGCCGGCATCGCCGGCTTCACGGCCTCGGCCGTCTGCAGCGTCACCGACAGCCCGCCGACGGTGCTGGTCTGCATGAACCGCGGGTCGTTCGCGCATCCGTTCTTCAAGCGCAACGGCGTGCTGTGCGTCAACGTGCTGAGCGCCGGCCAGGAAGGGCTGTCGGCCTTGTTCTCCGACCGCAACGTGTCCATGGCGGAGCGCTTCGATCGCACCCCCTGGGCGGCCTGCGCCAGCGGTGCCCCCGGCCTGGACGGCGCACTGGTGCAGATCGACGGGCGCATCGTGGACACCCACGAGGTGGGCACCCACAGCGTCTTCATCGTCGAGGTGGACCAGGTCCGCACCGACGATGCCGTGCCGGCCCCGCGGGGGCTGGCGTATTTCGACCGCCGCTACCACGCCCTGGGCGCGGCGGCGGCCTGAAGCAGGAGCTGACGATGCACGACCTCAAGAGCGGCCGGCGCCAGGCGCTGGCCTGGTCGACCGCAGGCCTGCTGGGCCTGGCCGCGCCGGCGCTGCGCGCGCAGTCCACCCGCGGCCAGGCGCGGCTGCTGGTGGGCTTTCCGCCCGGCGGCACGGCCGATGCGCTGGCCCGCGCGCTGCAGCAGCGGCTGCCCTGCGAGGACGACACGCTGATCGTCGACAACCGCCCCGGGGCCGGCGGCCGGCTGGCGGTGGCCGAGCTCAAGCAGGGGCCGGCCGACGGCCGCACGCTGATGGTGTCGGCCGACCCCATCCTGACGATCTACCCGCACGTCTTTCGCCGCATCGCCTACGACACCGCCAGCGACGTGCTGCCGGTGGCGGCGATCGCCAGCGAGTCCTTGTGCCTGGCCGTCGGCCCGATGGTGCCCGACAGCGTGCGCAACTTGGCGGCCTTTGTCGCCTGGTGCCGCAGCCACCCCAAGGACGCGGCCTACACCACCGCGGCCGCGGGCACCACCATGCACTTCGTCGGCGACCAGTTCGCACGGTCGGCCAAGGTGGACCTGCTGCACGTGCCGCACCGTGGCGGTGCCGCCGCGGTGCAGGATGTGATGGGCGGGCAGATCGCCTCGACCGTGACGCCGTTGAGCCTGGCCATTCCGCACCTGGCCAGCGGCCGGCTGCGGGCCATCGCGGTGGCGGGCGAACGACGCTCGCGGCGCCTGCCCGAGGTGCCCACCTTCGCGGAACAAGGCCATGCGCAGATCCGCGCCGACGTGTACTACGGCGCCTACCTGCGGGCCGGCACGCCCGCCCCCATCGTGGCGCGCTGGCACCAGGCCATCACACAGGTCACCGAATCGGCGCCCATGCGCAGCACGCTGGAGCAGTTGTCGTTGGAGCCGCTGGCGACGAGCCAGCCCGCTTTTGCCGCCCTGGTGATGGCGGACCTGCAGCGCTGGGGGCCCATCGTCAAGGCCAGCGGCTACACCGCCGACGAGTGACGCCCGCGCTGCGCCTCAGAAGCCGAAGCGCGACAGCAGCAGCCGGGTGTACATGGCCGCGCCAATCAGCTCATGGGCGCGGGCGGTGGGGTGCAGCGCATCCCAGAACAGCAGCGGCGGCAGCGGTGCGTCCAGGTCCACGTCGGGGCAGGTGGCCGGGGCGGTGAACAGGCAGCCGGACGAACCCGGCGCCAGCAGTTCCAGCGCCGGCGGCAGGGCCGAGGCCAGACCGGCGGACAGCAGCACTTCGCCCAGCTTGAACACGTCCACCACCACCAGCGTGCTGCCCGGCAGCGAGGCGGCCAGGCTGGTGGCCGTCTGCGCCAGCAGGGCGTTGTGGGCCTTGGCCAGCGCGGTCAGCCCGGCAGCCGCCGCAGGGCCTTGTTGCTGGGCCAGCGGGGTGATGCCCAGGTCGGGCAGGTTGGGCAGCAGGAAGCGGCGCGCGCCCTTGGCATGCAGTTGCTGGATGGCCTTGGCGATGTTGCCCACCACGCCGGGCGGGTCCTTGCGTTCGAGGAAGGCGTAGTCGTTGCCGCCCGCCCATACCACGTACAGCGCATCGGCCGGCGCGCGGCGCTGGCCCAGTGCATCCGTGTACATCTTCACCTGGCCCAGCACGCCGGGCACGGTGGCGGTGCTGGCCGGGATGCCGTTCTGGTACTCGGTGCCCGCGCCGCCGAAGGCGAAGCTCACCGCGCCCTTCTTGGGCAGACCCACCGGCGGTGCCAGGAAGGGCTTGATCTCCGCCTGGCGAGAGCGCGAAACACTGCTCCACAAGCGTTCCACCGCCACCGGGCCATTGGAGAAGCGGCCGTCGTCATAGGTGCGATGCGGCGGGGCCGACGGCGGCACGGGCGGCGCCATGCCCTGCGTGGCAGCCAGCAGGTTGCCGTTGTCCGACAGGCTGTCGCCGAACACCACCATGGAGCCGAATTGCGGCAGGGTGGCATGGCTGCTGGCGGCCATCGCAACGCCGAACATGAACAGGCACGCGCGCAAGGCAGGGCGTAGGGACATGGGTACTCCTCGTGGGTGGTTGGAAGCGGCCCAGCCCATGGGCCGGCCGCCCGCGTGGCTTGGACTGGCCACGCGGCGCGATCGTACGGCGCAGGGGCCGCGCAAGGCGCGTGCCGAACGCGCCGCACGGCCTATGAACATCAGACTTGACGGCGGCGCCGCGAACCCCATGCCACCGCGCCCAGGCCGGCCAGCATCAGCGCGTAGGTGCCGGGTTCCGGCACCAGGGCGGCGGCGGTGGTGGTAAAGCTGGCGTTGTCGGGCGCGAAATCGGAAATCGCGGCAAAGCCGCTGAAGGCGCCGTCGCGCGGCCACAGATTCCAGGTGTAGTCCAGCTTGTTGAAGCCGGTGGAGGGCAGCAGCGCGCCGCTGACGTAGCCGGTGATGGTGTTGCCCGAGACCTTGACCGAGCCGGTCGGCAGGCCGGCGCCGCCACCGATGGAGCCGGTGCCGTCGGGCCGCAGCAGCACCACGGCGTCGAAGCGCACACCGTCGATGCCGTTGGGCGCGAAGGTGGCGTTGCCTGCGCCGCGGTTGACGCCCCACACGTAGAAGCCCTTGGGCGTGGTGCCGATGGCGCCGGCCATGGTGCTGCTCAGCTCGAACAGGTCACGCGCCGCGTCGTACTTGACGGTGGCGCTGAGCACGTCCAGGTCGGTGCTGCTGGCGCTGCCTGCAAAGGTGGGCAGAAAGTCGCCCGCGTTGTCGGTGATGCCGCTCAGCGCATGGCTGGCCAAGGGCATGGCGATCAGGCCGGCGGCGCACAGCGCCCGGCTCAAGAGGGTGGTGTTCATGTCTTGCTCGCTCCTGGCAAGGGTGTGCCTTCGGCGCCCCATGCGCCCCGGCACACACGGCTTACGCAGCAGCGGGCCGAAGCATTCCCTGCGGTTCGCGGCGCAGCGCGCGCTTGCGCTGGTACATGCGCTCGTCGGCGCAGCGGATCAGCTCGTCGGCCGAGGGGTAGAAGCGCGGTCCGGCATCGGCCGCGCCATGGCTCACGCTGACGCCCAGGGCCGCGAAGGCGGCCATCAGCCGCGGCAGGTAGTTGGCTTCCACCTGGGCGACGCTGCAGTTGGGCAGGATGACCAGGAACTCGTCGCCACCGTAGCGGTAGCAGCTGTCTTCCAGGCGCGAGTTGGTGCGCAAGGCCTCGCCCACCCCGCGCAGCACCTCGTCGCCGCGCAGGTGGCCCTGCTCGTCGTTGATCAGCTTGAAGTTGTCGACGTCCAGGAACAGCACCGTCAGCGGCTCCTGCCGCCGCTGGCCGCCGCTGAGGGCACGCGTCAGGGCCTGTCGCAGCGTGCTGGGGTTGTTCAGCCCGGTCAGCGGATCGGTGACCGAGCGGTGGCGCAGCTCCTCGATGGCACGCTGCAGCCCGCTCACTTCCTGCCAGGCGCGCAGCGCCGTCAACACGCCGGGCCACAGGCGCGCGGGGTCGCCCACAGCCTTGTCCAGGTAGCCGTTGATGTCGCAGGCCTGCAGCGCCTGGCACTGCGGACCGAGCCTGGCCAGGTCGGTGTGCAGCAGCAGCCGCATGCGGTGGTTGTGCAGGCGGTGGCGGATGTGCTCGGCCAACGCCAGGCCGGCGCAGGGCAACTCCACCACCATGTCGATCAGCGCGACGGCGATGTCGGTGTGATGCTGTTCCAGCAGTTGCCTGGCTTCGGCCAGGCTGTGCGCGGCCAGCATTTCAAGCCGGCGCCCGTTGAAGCTCATCGGGGCCAGGGCGGTGCGAATCAGCAGCTGCGAGGCGGGATCGTCGTCCACGACCAGCACCTTCCACGGCGGCCGGTCGGTCATGCGGTCGTTGGGCGGCATGCGGTTGACCCTGTTCTGATGGGGGTTTGAATTGATGCGAGTGACATCCACTGCCTGCCACGGCTATCACTTCGTCGGATTGCGCCGCAACTTGAGGCCGCCTCCCGCGGCTGCGACGCCGCCGTGCAGTTTTGGCGCGTAGGCTGCCTCCGACACTGCAATCCGTGCGGCGGGGCTGTTGCCCGCTGGCAGGCTCCTGTCCACTGAACACCCCAATGGAGAACAAGATGGCCACGTCCCCCACCCGGCCCGCCGCCCCGCAGGCGGCGCCGCGGCATTTCTCGATGATCCGCGACTTTCAGCTCGCGGACTTCTTCACGCTGGCCAACGCGGCCTGCGGCGTGGCCTCGGTGCTGCTGGCCATGCGCTACCTGCTCAGCCGCGATGTGTCCGATTTCTGGTGGGCGGCGGCCATGGCGCCGGCGGCGCTGGTGTTCGATGTGCTGGACGGGCGCATCGCCCGCTGGCGCCGGCAGTCCTCGGTGCTGGGGCGCGAGCTGGACTCGCTGGCCGACGTGATCTCCTTCGGGATCGGCCCCGCCACGCTGGCCTTTGCGGCCGGCCTGCAAGGCGGCTGGGACGCGGTGGCGTTGATCTACTTCGTGTGCTGCGGCGTCAGCCGGCTGGCGCGCTACAACGTCACCGCCGAAACGCTGTCGGGCGGCGGCGACAAGGTGAAGTACTTCGAAGGCACGCCCATCCCCACCAGCGTGGCGCTGACCGGCGTGCTGGCGCTGGCCATGGGTCAGGGCGCGGTGGGTGATGCGCTGTGGGGCGGCGCCTGGCAACTGGGCCCGTGGGTGCTGCATCCGCTGGCGTTGCTGTTCGTGCTGTCGGGCACGCTGATGGCCAGCAAAACGCTGCGCATTCCCAAGTTGTGAGCGCCCCCAGCGCGGCGGCCTATGATCCTTGTCATATGAATGCCAAGACCGAACGCCGCGAGGCCACGCACGAACGCATCCTCGACACCGCGTCGCGTGCCATCCGCCGCACCGGCTACCAGGGCACCGGCGTGGCCGACCTGATGAAGCAGGCGGGGCTGACGCACGGTGGTTTCTATGCCCACTTCAGCTCGCGCGATGCGATGCTGGCCGAAGCCATCCAGCGCGCCGGCGAACAGAGCGCGGCCCGGTTGGCCGCCAATGCCGCCCGGCGCCGTGCCCGCGGCGCCAGCCCGCTGCGGGCGTTGGTGGAGGTGTACCTCAGCCATGCCCACCTGGCCGAGGCCGAGCAGGGCTGCGCGCTGGCGGCGTTGCTGTCCGAGATGCCGCGTCAGCCCGACGAGGTGCGCGAGGCGTCGGCCGCGCGGGTGCAGCGCTTCATCGACAGCGTGCGCGCGGTGCTGCCCGAGGGCGAGCCGCCTGAGCGCGCCGCCGCCATCGCCGCCGCCCTGGTGGGCGGCCTGCAGCTGGCCCGCGCGCTGGGCGACAACGCCCAGGGCCGCGCGGTGCTGGCCGCCACCCGCAAGGCGCTGCTGGCGCAGGACGACAGCGTCACCGCACCGGCCGCGCGGCGCGCCGCCAGCGCCGGCTGAAGCGCAGGCTCAGGCGAAGGCTCAAGCAGCCGCGCCGGTGCAGCCTTCCGGTGGCTGCTGCGCGAACATCGCCTGCAGCCGCTCGTGCATCTGCTCGGGCGTCGGGTCTTCGATGTGGGTGGACAGCATCCACTGGTGGCCGAAGGGGTCGGTGAACTGGCCGGAGCGGTCGCCCCAGAACTGGTCGGCCACCGGCATGCCGATGCGGGCCCCGGCGGCCACGGCAGCGGCCACCTGGGCGTCCACGTCGGGCACGTACACCACCGCGGTGGTGCTGGTGCCGCCCAGTGACAGCGGGCTCAGCGCGCCGTACTGGGGCCGCTCCTCCGACAGCATGAAGCGGGCCTCGCCCACCTTCATCTCGGCATGCATCACGCTGCCGTCGGGCGCGTCGAGCTTGAACACCAGCTGCGCGCCCAGCGCCCGCTGGTAGTAGGCGATGGCGTTGCCCGCGCCGCGCACCACCAGGTATGGAATGGCGCCGTTGCAGGGCGGCACCGGGTTGACGGCAGGGCGTTGGGCAGGGGTGTGCTCGGTCATGGGGCTCTCCGTGAAGTGGCGGTTGGAAGCGCGTCGGCTTCTGCACCCACGACGAAGCAGCGACCCCGCTTTCGACAGCCGCCCTTCATGACAGCCTGTCACAGGGCGTAATTCGCTCGAAGGAGGGGGAAACGCCCCCACTACCCCCTGCGAAGAATCGACCGCGGCCCCTGAGGCCGGTGAAGTCAACCAGCAGGAGAGAGAACATGAGATGGATGCGATGGCTGCGGCTGTGGGTGCTGTGCGCCCTGGCCGGTGCGGTGTTGGCCGGCTGCTTCGGCGGTGATGGCGACGGCGACGACGACAGCAGCGGCACCACGCCCGCGCCACCGGCGGTGCTGGGCACGGTGTCGGGCCGCGTGCAGTCCGCGGCCGACGGCGGCGCGGTGGCCGGCGCCACGGTGGACGTGGCCGGCGTGCGCGCCACCACCGCCGCCGACGGCAGCTTCACGCTGCAGGCGCCGGTGGGTGCACGCAGCGTGGCGCGGGTGGAGGCGCCCGGCTTTGCGCCCACGGTGCGCATCACCGCCGTGCAGGAGGGGCAGGCCAGCGCGCTGACCGCCCAGCTGCTGCCGGTGGCCGCGAGCGCCGCGGTGACGGTGGCCGCCGGTGCCGACGTGACGGTGCCCGGCACGCCCGCGCTGGTGCGCCTGCCGGCCGCTGGTCTTGTGCGCAGCGATGGCGGCGGCGCCGCCGCCACCGTCACCGTGTCGGTGACGCCGATCAACCCGGCGCTCAATGCCGCGCTGATGCCGGGCGACTTCACGGCCGGCAGTGCCGAGGCGCCGCAGACCATCGAGAGCTTCGGCGCGATGCAGATCGACATCCGGGACGCCGCGGGCGCCGCCTACAACCTGGCGCCCAACCGCACGGCCACGCTGCGCATTCCGCTGGCCACGCGGGCGCCCAACCCGCCCGCCACGGTGCCGCTGTTCTACATGGACACCAGCACCGGCCGCTGGGTGCAGGAAGGCACGGCCACGCTGCAGGGCACCGGTGCCGACCGCTATTACGAAGGCACCGTCAGCCACTTCAGCACCTGGAACGCCGACCAGGTGACCGAGACCATCCGCCTGACCGGCTGCGTGCGTTATGCCAACAACCAGCCGGTGGCCGGGGCCCAGGTGTCCAGCGACGGCATCGACTACTCGGGCAGCTCGCGCGCTGTCACCGGCACCGACGGCAGCTTCATCATCCCCGTCAAGAAGGGCGGTGTGCTGACGCTGGCCGCGCTGACCGGCGACCGCCTGACCAACACGCTGCGCGTGGAAGCCGCCACCACCGCGGCCGATGCCACGCTGCCCAACTGCCTGGTCACGGCCTTCACCACCGCCGGCATCAACGTCAAGCTCACCTGGGGCGCCAAGCCGGAGGACGTGGACTCGCACCTGCTGGCGCCCGATGGCTCGCACGTGTATTTCTCGGCGCCGGGCGATCTGGCGGCTAAGCCCTACGCCAACCTGGACGTGGACGACACCGACAGCTTCGGCCCCGAGGTGGTGACCATCACGCGGCTGATGCAGGGCACCTACCGCTACGCGGTCCACAACTACTCCGGCACCTTCGACCCCGGCATGACCGGCTCGCCGGTGCGGGTGGAGCTGAGCCGCAGCGGCATGCTCAACGTGTTCACCCCGCCGGCCGGTGAAGGCAGCAATGGCTGGTGGCATGTGTTCGACCTGGTGGTCGATGCCAACTGCGCCGTCACCCTGGTGCCGGTGAACACCTGGCTGGCCGACCAGCCACCGCCGGTGACGGTGGCCAACCCGGTGCTCTGCGCCGTCAACTAGCCTGGGCCGCCGGGCCCAGCGCGCGTGCCACCAGCTCGCGCTCCTGCTGGCGGTGCAGCACGGCCGAGGAGGTGGCGCCCGCACCGGTGGCCGGCCGGGCCACCAGGGCCAGCGTGGCCCCCGGCGGGCACTGCGCGGCGATGTCGTCGCGCACGAAATGCCAGGCGCCTTGGTTGGGCGTCTCTTCCTGGGCCCACACCACGTTGCGGGCCTGCGGATAAGCCGCCAGCACCTGGCTCAGCGCCTGCGCCGGGAAGGGGTACAGCGCCTCCAGCCGCAACAGCGCCACGTCGGTGCGGCCCTGGGCCACGCGGGCCCGGTGCAGCACATGGTGCAGCTTGCCGCTGCACAGCACCACGCGGCGCACCGCCTGCGGCGCCGCCACGTGGGCATCACCCAGCACCGGCTGGAAGTCGCCGGCCAGCAGTTCGGCCACCGGCGTGTGCGAGTCGGCATCGGCCAGCATCACCGCCTTGGGCGTCATCACCACCAGCGGCTTGGCTTCGGGGGCCAGGGCCTGCGCACGCAGCAGCTTGTAGAACTGGCCGGCGGTGGAGGGGTAGGCCACCCGCAGGTTGCCCGCGCCGCACAGCTGCAGGAAGCGGGCGAGGTGCGCATTGGAGTGCTCGGGGCCCACGCCTTCATAGCCGTGCGGCAGCAGCAGCGTCAGCGGGCTGCGGTAGCCCCACTTCTCTTCGCCGGCGGCGATGTACTGGTCGATGTAGACCTGCGCGCCGTTGACGAAGTCGCCGAACTGCGCCTCCCACACCGTCAGGGATTGCGGGGCCTGCACGCTGTAGCCGTACTCGAAGCCCAGCACCGCCTCTTCCGACAGCACCGAATTGACGATGTCGAAACGGGCCGGCCCGCCCAGCTGCCGCAGCGGCACGAACTGCGCCGGCTGGCCGGGCTGCGGTTCCTGGTCGTGCCACACCGCATGGCGGTGCATGAAGGTGCCGCGCTGCACGTCCAGGCCCGAGACGCGCACGTCCACGCCGGCCTGCAGCAGGCTGGCATAGGCCAGGTTCTCGGCCAGGCACCAGTCAGCATGGGTGTGGCGGCCGTCGGCGCAGGCCTGCCAGTGCTGCACCAGCTGTTCGATCACCGGGTGCGGCACGAAGCCCACCGGCCAATGCGTCATCGCAGAGATGGCGGCCTGCATCTCGGTGCGGCCGAAGGCAGCGGGCCATCGGGGTGCTTCGGGCGGCGGCTGCACCGGTGGCGCCTCGGCATTGGCCGGCGCCGGCAAACCCCAGCCGGCACGCACGGCAGCCCGCCGGGCCGCGATGTGGGCGGTGATGCCGGCATCGTCATGGCCCGGCGTGGCCGCCAGCGCGGCGCCGTACACCTCCACCACCGACGGCTTGCGGGCGGTGAGGGCGTAGCCCAGCGGGTGGGTCACCTTGGGGGCGTCATGCTCCGAATGGCCCAGCCGGCGGTAGCCGATGAGGTCGATCACCACGTCGGTACCAAAGCGCTGGCGGTAGGCCACGGCGATGGCCGCCGCGCGCAGCACTTCTTCCGGTGCGTCGGCGTTCACCCGCAGCACCGGCGCGTCCACGCCGCGCGTGGGGTCGGTGCAGTAGCGGGCCTGCTGCGCATCCATCGGGTTGCGCTCGGTGAAACCCACCTGATTGTTGATGACCACGTGCACCGTGCCGCCCACCGAGTAGCCGGGCTTGTGCGTCAGCGCCAGCGTTTCCATCACCACGCCCTGGCCGGCGAAGGCGGCATCGCCATGCAGCGCGATGGCCATCGCCGACCGGCCGCGGGCGATGGCGGCGTGGGTCATGCCCATCACCACCGGGTACACGCTCTGCAGGTGCGAAGGGTTGTGCGCCAGGCGCAGCAGCACCTCGCCCGAAGGCGTGGCCAGCCGGCGCGCGGCGCCGCGGTGGTACACCAGATCGGTGTGACGGGCGGGGTCGGCGGGCGTGGGGCTGAAGTGGTCCAGCAGGTCGGCGGCCGGCACGCCCATCAGGTTCACCAGCAGGTTCACGCGGCCGCGGTGCGGCATGCCGATGAACGTCTCGCCCACGCCATGGGCGGCGGCGGCGTCGACCAGCGCGTCCATCAGCGGCAGCAGGGCTTCGCAGCCTTCCAGCGAGAAGCGCTTGCCGTCGGGGTGATGCTCGGCCACATGCTGCTCCCAGGCCTGGGCGTCCACCAGCCGGTCCAGCAGCGCGGTGCGGGCAGGCAGCGGCAACGCGAAACGGGTTTCCATCTGCGCATACAGCCAGCGGCAGCGCACCTCGTCACGCACCGCCGAGGCGTCCAGCACCAGGCTGCTGCAGTAGGCGGCCTTGAGCGCGGCGTCCAGCGCCTGCACCTGGCGGGCGCCACGCCAGTCGCTGCCATCGGTGTGCACCGCGTCACCGGCGGTCAGGCCGAAGCACGCTGGCGCCAGCCGCTGCAGCGCCAGTGGCCGGGCTTCGCCCAGCGGGTCGAGCGCGGCATGGCGGTAGCCCTGCTGGCGGTGCGCATCGATGAAGGCCTGTACGGCCGGCGGCAGATGCCGCTGCGCCGCGCGCGCAGGCAGGGTTGCATCGTCGTGCAACGGATTCATGGGGAGTCCTCCTGGCAACGCGGTTTACAGGGCGAAGGCGCTCACCACGCCGGTGAGCTGCTGGGCCTGGTCCTTCATCGCCCGCGCCGAGGCGGTGCTCTGCTCCACCATCGCGGCGTTCTGCTGCGTGCTGTCGTCCATCTGCTGCACCGCGGTGCTCACCTGCTCGATGCCGATGCTCTGCTCACGGCTGGCCGCGCTGATCTCGGCCACGATGTCGCGCACGCGGCCGATGCTGGCCACCACCTCGCTCATCGTGGCGCCGGCCTGCTCCACCATCTTGCTGCCTTCGTCCACCTGGCTCACCGAGGCGTCGATCAGCGACTTGATCTCCTTGGCCGCCACCGCGCTGCGCTGGGCCAGGCTGCGCACCTCGCCGGCCACCACGGCAAAGCCGCGGCCCTGCTCACCGGCTCGGGCGGCTTCCACCGCCGCGTTCAAGGCCAGGATGTTGGTCTGGAAGGCGATGCCGTCGATCACGTCGATGATCTCGACGATGCGCTTGGACGAGCCGGCGATGGAGACCATGGAGCCGACCACGCGCTCCACCACCTCGCCGCCCTGGATGGCGATCTGCGAGGCCGAGACGGCCGACTTGCTGGCTTCGTCGGCGCTGGCGGCGCTGATCTTCACCGCGGCGGTCAGCTGCTCCATCGCGGCGGCGGTTTCCTGCAGCGCGCTGGCCTGCTGCTCGGTGCGGGCCGACAGGTCGAGGTTGCCCTGCGACACCTCGGCGGCGGCGCTGGTGATGGTGTCGGCCCCGCCGCGCACCTGCGAGACGATGCCGTGCAGGCTTTGCACCATGTGCTGCAGCGCGGCCATCAGGCGGCCCACCTCGTCGCGCCCGCTGTGCTGCGCACGGTAGGTCAGGTTGCCGGCAGCCACGGCCTCGGCCAGTTCGATCGCGCCCTGGATGGGCCGCGTGACCGAGCGTGTGATGGCCCAGGCGGTGACAGCGCCCAGCAGCACCGCCACCAGCGAAGCGACCAGCATCTGGATCTTGGCGGTGCGGGCGCTGTCCTTGGCCTGCACCACGTCGGCGGCCATGCTGTCGGCCTGGTGCGCCACCATCTTGTCGATCAGCGCATAGTATTTTTTCTGCGGCTCGGGCATGTCGTTCTGGTAAACGGCCATCGCTTGCTCGCGCTGGCCCGATTTCATCAGATCGAATACTTTGGCAACAACCGCACCATATTCCTTGCGGGCTTTGGTCTGCTCTTCGAAGATGGCTCGGGTTTCATCCGAGTGCAGCAGAGATTCAAACTTCTTAAGATTTTCTGCATTGGCGGAACGAATTGCAGAATATTCTTCCAGGTGTTTTTTGAGCTGCTGTTCGTCAGAAGCCAGCAGCACGCGGCCGATGGTGATCACGCCCTTGTCGCCCATGGACTTGATCGTGTTGCTGAGAGCGATCTGAGCGTAGCGATCACTTACTACGCGGTCCATCGTGTGGGCCACGCGGTCCAGTCCCGCGGCGCTGAAGGTGACGATAGCAAGCAAAAGCGCAATCACCACCGCAAAGGCCAGCGCCAGGCGGGTGCCGATCTTCAAATTCGCAAAGGACATTGCAGACAACCTGCTAGGGATTGGGAAGCGACGTGTTTCGGCCCCCATCCCGGGAAATTGAGCTTTAGATACAAATTCCCCTTGGTGAATTTGAAACAGCGCCGTCGACACGGCCGCAGTAACAATTTGGCCAGCCGCAGAAGGGCGCTGGCGGTAAAACTGCACAGGGGTTATCCGGGCCGCGGCCCGGTTTTCATGCTTGGCGGCGTGGCGCCGCTCAGGCCGGCTGCTGCAGCGCCCGCGCGATGCGGTGGCGCGAGACGGTGGGCTTGGGCACCCGCACGTCGAACCAGCTGCGCGCGTCGGCTTCCAGGCCGATGCCGTGCATGAAGTTGTAGATGGCCTTCTTCAGCGCCCGGCCCATCGCGTCGTGGTCGGTGCCGGTGGGGTCGATGAAGGCCACGTCGTTCTTGGCGAACGTCCCCGGCGGCAGCGGCTGCAGCTGCACCCCGTAGGCCTCGGGGTCCTGGCCCACCGGGCTGTGCACGGTGCAGGCAAAGCGGTGGAAGAAGCCGCTCTGGATGCAGCCCTGCTCGAACAGCTGGCGCACGTACTCCAGCGCATCCACCGTGTCCTGCACCGTCTGCGTTGGAAAGCCGTACATCAGGTACGCATGCACCAGGATGCCGGCCTCGCTGAAGGCGCGCGTCACCCGCGCCACCTGCTCCACCGACACGCCCTTCTTCATCAGCTTGAGCAGCCGGTCCGAGGCCACTTCCAGCCCGCCCGAAATCGCCACGCAGCCGCTGGCGGCCAGGGCCTCGCACAGCTCGGGGGTGAAGGTCTTCTCGAAGCGCACGTTGCCCCACCACGAGATGTCCAGGTTGCGGCGCTGCAGCTCGTCGGCCAGTCCCCACAAGGCCTTGGGCGGGGCGGCTTCGTCCACGAAGTGGAAGCCCGTCTGCCCCGTTTCCTGCACGATGGCCTCGATGCGGTCCACCAGCGTCTTGGCGCTGGCCTGCTCGTAGCGGGCGATGTAGTCCAGGCTCACGTCGCAGAAGCTGCACTTCTTCCAGTAGCAGCCATGGGCCACCGTCAGCTTGTTCCAGCGGCCGTCGCTCCACAACCGGTTCATCGGGTTGAGCATGTCCAGCAGCGACAGGTACTTGTCCAGCGGCAGGCCGTCCCAGGTGGGCGTGCCCACCTCGTCGAAGGGCACGTCGGGCTCGGGCATGTGCAGCCAGCGCACTGCGCCGCTGGCCTCGTCGCGCGCGAAGGTGCGCACCAGCCGCTGGCGCGAGCGACGGCCCTGCAGGTGGTCGATCAGCGCCAGCAGCGGCCGCTCGCCCGCGTCCAGCGTCACGTAGTCGACGAAGTCGAACAGGCGCGGCTCGGCCAGCTCGCGCAGCTCGGTGTTGACGAAGCCGCCGCCCAGCGCGATGGCCAACTGCGGATGCGCTGCCTTCACCGCCTGCGCGATGCGCAGCGCCGCATACATCGCGCCGGGAAAGGGCACCGACAGCAGCAGCAGCCGGGGCTGGTGGCGCTCCACCGCCCGCAGGGCCAAGGCGCACAGGCGCTCGTCCACCAGGTTGTGCGGCGCGGCCAAGGCGGCGGCCAGCGGGTCGAAGCTGGGCTGGCTGGCGGCCAGCTGTTCGGCATAGCGCACGAACTCGAAGCGCGGGTCGATGGCGTCGCGCAGCACGTCGGCCAGGTCGTTCAGGTACAGCGTGGCCAGGTGGCGCGCCCGGTCTTGCAGACCCAGCGCGCCGAAGGCCCAGGCCAGCGGGTCACCGCCGTCGTCGTCCACATACACGTCCAGCGCGCGGAAGCGTGCGCCTTCGGGCAGCCAGCGCCGGGTGGCGATGCGGTGGGCCAGCGTTGCGTCGTGCCCCTGCAAGAAGCGGATGGTGGGGCCGATGGTGGCCAGGTAACGGTCCGCCTCGGCCACGAAGTGCGCCACCTGCGGGCTGCGCCGCGCCTCGGGCACCGCCTCGGCCCGCTCAAGCACGGCGGCCAGGCCGGCGGGCGACAGCAGGTCCAGCACCAGGGCCAGCGCCAGGTCTTCCTGCACCGCGTCGAACCCGCGCGAGCGCAGGAAGCCCGTGAGGTAGGCGGTGGAGGGGTAGGGCGTGTTGAGCTGCGTCATCGGGGGGATGACCGACAGCACGCGGAACGGGGCGGGGCTGGACATGCAAGGGGGGCAGGGGGCGCTACATTGTCCGCGAACGGTCCAATTCCCTTCGCACCCACTGCCATGATCGATCACACCGGCGTCATCGTCAGCGACTTCGCGCGCAGCCAGGCCTTCTACCGCGAGGCGCTTCGGCCGCTGGGCTTCGAGCAGCTGGTGGAGCTGTCGGCCGAGGTCACCGGCCACACCGACGTGGCCGGCTTCGGCGAGCCGCCCAAGCCCGAGTTCTGGATCAGCCGCGGCACGCCCAACCAGCCGCCGGTGCATGTGGCCTTTCGGGTGGCCGATCGGCAGACGGTGGACGCGTTCCACCGTGCGGCCCTGGCGGCCGGCGGCCGCGACAACGGCGCACCGGGCCTGCGGCCGCACTACCACCCGAACTACTACGGCGCCTTCGTGCTGGCCCCGATGGCCACAACATCGAGGCGGTGTGCCACGCACCGCCTGTTGGCTGAGGTGGGTCAGGCCGACGGCGCCGCCGTCTGCGCGCCGATGTAGCGGGCAATCGCCGACAGCACCTGCGCCAGGTCCGCCTGCACCACGCCGAAGTTGGCGGTGGGCTCGCGGGTGGCCTCGTTCATGTACACCGGCCGGCGCAGCTCGATCTGCAGGCTGTGCCGGCCCAGCGCGGGCTGGCCGATCTTGGCGATCAGGCCCACGCCCTTGTAGGGGTCGTTGCGGGCCACCGTGTAGCCGCGCGCGCGCAGCTCGGCTTCCACCAGGGCCACGAACTCGCCGCTGCAGGTGCTGCCATCACGGTCGCCCAGCACGAAGTCGGCCAGCGGATGCGGGCTGCGGATGCCCAGGCGCTGGTAGGCGTCGTCGGGCATGGAATGCAGGTTCAGGTGCCACACGCGGCCGAAGCGCAGCAGCGCATCGTCGATGGCGCCGGCCAGTGCCGCGTGGTAGGGCTGGTAGCAGCGCTCGATGCGCTGCTGCACCTCTTGTACAGACAACTGGCGGTCGTAGATGGGCGTGGTGGCATTGACGTTGCGCCACACCAGGCCATAACCCAGCCGCGTCTTGGGCCCGGGCTGCAGCGGCGTGGGCCAGGGCCCGTCCATCAGCGCCGGGTCCAGGTCGTCCAGCGTGCGGTTCACATCGATGTAGGTGCGCGGAAAGTGTGCCGCCAGCAGCGTGCCGCCCACCTCGGGCACCGCTGCCCACAGCCGGTCCACGTGGGTGTCTTCGCCACGTCGCAGCAGGTGCATCGGCACCGCGGCGCGAAAGTCTTCCGGGTAGTCGGTGCCGCTGTGCGGCGAGTCGCACACCAGCGCGATGGCCGGCGTGCGAGGCAGCTGCAGGTGAAAGGGGGTCTGGAAGGGTGTGCGCATATGGCTCAATCCGCCCGGATGCGCGCCACCTTGCCCACGCGGTCGTAGCGCTCGATGGCGACGCGGATCTGCTGGGCGAACTCGGCCGGCGTGCCGGGGATCAGCGTGGCGCCCGACTCGTCCATCTTGCGGATGAACTCGGGGTGCTGCATGGCCTTGTGGATGGCGGCATTCAGCCGCGCGATCACCAGCTGCGGCGTGCCTGCCGGCGCCACGATGCCGAACCAGCCGCCACCTCCCATCTGCGGAAAGCCCAGCTCACCGTAGGTGGGCACGTCGGGCAGCATCGGCGAGCGCTTTTCGCTCAGCACCGCCAGCGCGCGCAGCCGGCCCGCCTTGATGTGGGGCAGCGCCGAGGGCAGGTTGTCGGTGATGGCGTCCACCTGGCCGGCCACCGCATCGGTCATCGCCAGGCCGGCGCCCTTGTAGGGCACGTGCAGCAGCTGCACCTTGGCCAGCGAAGCGAAGTGCTCGATGTTGGCGTGCCCCAGCGAACCGGTGCCCGGCGAAGCGAAGGCGTACTTGCCCGGCTCGGCCTTGGCCAGCGCGATGAATTCCTGCATGGTGCGCGCCGGCACCTTGGGGTTGACCGCGAACACGCTGGGCACCGTGGCCACGTTGGTCACCGGCGCAAAGTCCTTGATGGGGTCGTACTTCAGGCGGCTGCCGAACACCGCGGGGTTGGAGCCGTGCGTGCTCATCGACGCCATGCCCAGCGTGTAGCCGTCGGCCTTGCTCTTGGCCACCTGCTCCATGCCCAACGAGCCGCCGGCGCCGGCGCGGTTCTCCACCACGATGGTCTGGCCCAGCTCCTGGCCGGCGTACTCGGCGATCAGCCGTGCCGCCATGTCGGTGCTGCCACTGGGCGCGAACGGCACCACCAGCTTGATCGTGCGCTCGGGGTAGCTGCCCTGGGCCCACGCGGCCGGCGCCAGCAGGCCGGCGACACCCAGCGCGAAGGCGCTGCGCAGCAGCTGGCGGCGGCCGGTGGTCTGGGCCGTGTCGGCCGGCGAGTCGGTCGCCAGGCAAGGGGTGGGCAAGGGGGCGGTCGTCATGGCCGCGCAGTCTGGGTGAAGCCACCCCGGGGCACAAACGACAATCCGGCACTCGCGCATTACCTTTGTTCATACCGCCTGCCATGCGGCTGCAATCTCCATCGATGTCCGAGCTGCACGCCTTCGTGGCCACCGCGCGCAGCGGCAGCTTCACGCGCGCGGCCGAGCAGCTGTGCGTCACCCAGGGCGCCATCAGCCGTGCGGTGGCACGGCTGGAACAGCACTTCGGCCAGCCGCTGCTGTTGCGGCAGGCGGCAGGCCTGGTGCTTACCGAAGCCGGCCGCAGCCTGTTGCAGCAGGTGGAGGCGCCGCTGGCGCAGATCGAGCGGGCCAGTGCCGGCCTGCTGCAGTCGGCAGCCGCACCCACGCTGGCGCTGGCCGTGGTGCCCACGCTGGCCAGCGTGTGGCTGGTGCCGCGGCTGGCCCGCTTCCAGCTGCGCCATCCGCAGCTGCGGCTGCGTTTCGTGCCCTACCGCAAGGAGGAGGACTTCAGCGGCCCGGCCGCGCCCGATGCCGCCCTGCTCACCGGCCTGGGCCCGGCCCAGTGGCCGCAGTGGCAGGTGGACGACGTGATCGGCCATGAAGTGGTGCCGGTGTGCCATCCGCAGCGGCTGGCCGCGCGGCGCTGGGCCACGCCGGACGCGCTGGCGGCCGAGCCCTTGCTGGGCCACACCAGCTCGCCCGACAACTGGGCGCAATGGTTCGCCGCGGTGGGCGTGCCGGGCGTGGAGCCGGTGGTGGCCACCGCCTTCGACCAAGTCTCGATCCTGGTGCAGGCCGCGCTGGCCGACATGGGCGTGGCCCTGGTGCAGCGCTGCCTGGTGCGCGCGGAAGTGGCCAGCGGCCGCCTGGCCGTGCCCTTCGACCTGCCGGTGGCGCTGCCCCGCGGCTACTACCTGTGCTGCCTGCCCGCCCAGGCCGACCGGCCCGCGCTGGTGGCCTTTCGCGAATGGCTGCTGGGGGAAGCGGCGCAGGACAGGGCGCGGCCGCTGGAAGGGCCCGCCCCGATCAGGTGATCACCGACTGCTGCGCGATGCCCGCATCCACCAGCACATGCTGACCGGTCATGCCGTCGCTGTCGTCAGCGGCCAGGAACAGGGTGGCGCGGGCCACGTGTCCGGGGTCCAGGCGGATCTTCAGGCATTGCGCGTCCAGGAAGGCCTGGTCGGCCGCGGCGTCGCGGTGCAGCGTGGTCTGGCGTTCGGTGACGATGGCGCCGGGCACCAGTGCATTGACGCGGATGTGGCGCTCACCCAGCTCGCGCGCCAGCGTGCGCGTGAGGCCCAGGATGCCGGCCTTGGCTGTGGTGTAGCCCGCGAGCCGTGGCCGGCCGCGCATCCAGCTCACCGAGCCCATGTTCACCACCGCGCCGCCGCCGGCCTCGGCCATGGCCGGTGCGCAGGCCTGGATGGCGAAGAAGTAGTGCTTGAGGTTGAGCGCCAGCCGGTCGTCCCACAGCTCGGGCGTCACCTCCTCCATCGCATGGCGGTCGTCGCGGCCGGCGTTGTTGACCAGCACGCGGATGGGGCCCAGCTCGGCGATCAGCTCATGCAGCACGGCCTGGTAGGCCGCCACGTCGCGCACGTCGCACACGCGGTAGTGCGGCGCGGCATGGCCGGCCTGTCGCAGCTCGTCAACCAGCGCATCGCCGCCGCCGGGCCGCGTGCCGCAGAAGGCCACCACCGCGCCCTGCGCGGCGAAGGCCCGCACCAGCTCGGCGCCGATGCCCGAGCTGCCGCCGCTGATGAACACCACGCGGTCGCGCAGCGAGGGGTAGAGGGTGTAGGGGCGGCTCATGTCACAGCACTGCTGGCAGCAGGTCGGCCACGGCCACCGGCAGGCCGGTGGCGATGCTGCGGTGGGCCGCCAGCCCGGTGGCCACGCTGCGCAGTCCTTCTTCCAGTGTGATCTCGGGCGGCGTGCCGTTGCGGATGGCGGCCAGGAAGTGCTGGTGCTCGATGTACGAGGCGCCGAAATGCTGGCCCGGGTAGCGGATGTTGGTGTCCCACACGCGGCGCACCGACACGCCCTGGCCGGTGCCCGAAGGCTGGCCCCAGGCCTCGCGCCGGCCCCAGTCTTCACGCCGGCCGCAGCGCAGCGTGAGCGAGGGCAGCAGCGTCTCATAGCGGGCTTGGTCGCCCACCACCACGATGTGCTCGTTGTCCACGGAGTTCTCGGCGAACATACACAGGTCCAGCATCGCGCGGGCGCCGCTGGGGTACTCCACGATCACGTAGGCGCTGTCCAGGATGTCGGGCGTGCGGCCTTCGTAGCGTTCGTCCAGGTGGTTCACCCGCTGGCCGCCGGAAGCGAACACCCGCGTCGGCCGCTCCTGCAGGATGAGGTCCATCAGGTTGAAGTAGTGGCAGCACTTCTCGACCAGCGTGCCGCCGGTGTTGCCCGAGAAGCGGTTCCAGTCACCCACCTTGGGGTAGAAGGGTTCGCGGTGCTCGCGGATGGCCACCTGGTGCAGCGTGCCGGCGCCACCGGCATGCACCAGGCGGATCATCTCGGCCACCGGCGGCATGTAGCGGTATTCCTGGGCCACCCACACCACCCGCCTGGCACCTTCGGCCACACGCTGGCGTTCCAGTGCCAGCAGGGCCAGGCCGTCTTCGATGGTGGTGACCAGCGGCTTCTCGGCCAGGATGTGCAGGTCGGTGGCCAGCGCCGCGCGCAGGATGCCGGCATGCGTGTGGTTGGGCGTGGCGATCACCACCGCGTCGCAGGCGCCGCTGTCCAGCAGCGCCTGCGGGGTGGTAAATACCTGCACGGTGTCGGGCAGCAGGGCCTGGGCCTTCTCGCGGCTGCCGGCGTCCACGTCGGCGATGGCGGTGACCTGGGTGCCCGGCAGGGCGCGCAGGTTCTCGATGTGCTCGCGGCCCATGCTGCCGCAGCCGATGATGCCGTAACGAAGAAGGGGTTCCATGCTCACTTCCAACACCGTGGGGTTGCTTCAGAACTGGTGGGCGATGCCCACGCCGATGCCACGCACCGACTGGCCTGCGCGGATGGGATTGACGCCGTTGAGCGAGTTGGCCGCGTTGTCGTCGTTGGCCACCCGGCCCAGCGAGGCGTAGAGCTCGGTGCGCTTGCTCAGCAGGTGGTGGTAGCCGATGCCGAAGCCGCTGGAATCGCAGGCATTGCAGTCGTCGATGCGCTTGGCCGCGTAGTTCGCCCACAGCTGGCCGGTGGGCAGCTTGAAGGAGATGCCCACCATGTAGTCGTGCCCGTCGATGCTGCCGCCGCTGGCGGTGCCGGCCTCGTACTTCCAGGGGTGCACGTTGGCCCACAGGTTGAGCTCGGGGGTCACCGAATACATGCCGCCCACCAGGGTTTCGGTCACCTTCTGCTCACGGCCGGTGGCGGCCACCACGCCACGTTTTTGCGTGTAGCCGGCGCCCAGGTACAGCGGGCCCGACCTGTATTCGGCATTGGCACCGTACACCTTGCCGGCGTCGCCATAGCCTTCACCCGCGCCCACGGCGCCGGTGACCGTGAGGCCGCCGAACGAAGGCGTCTTGTAGATCACCTGGTTGTTCTCGAAGGCCGACGAGATGCCCACCGAATAGATGCCCGACGCGGCCGAGCCGATGGTGCCGTTGGCCACCGGCTTTTGCAGCGCCGCGCTGTTCACGCGCAGGAAGTTGCTGCGCTGGACGGACTGCACCGCGCTGTAGCCGTGCAGCCGCAGCGGGCCGGCATCGTCGGCGAACAGGAAGGGCCAGAAGATGGGCGTGTACTGCCGGCCCAGGGTCACGGTGCCCCAGTCCTTGCTGCTCAGCCCCACGTAGGCGCCACGGTTGAAGAAGCGCGTGCCGCCTGCCGCATTGCCAGTGTCGGCGCTGATGCCCGACTCCAGGAAAAAGAGGGCCTGCAGGCCGCCGCCCAGGTCTTCGGTGCCCCGAAAGCCCAGGCGCGAGGCGGTGTAGGTGCCGCTGTCCACGCGGGTGGTCTTGCTGCCGTTGTCGATGTGCTGCAGGCCCACGTCCACACGGCCGAACACCGTGACCGTGCTTTGCGCCATCGCGGCCGGGGCCGCGGCCGTGGCCGCGATGGCCAGCAGCGTGATCGTCGTCTTCTTCATCCACATTCTCCGGTTGTGTGTGTGTTCATCCCGGCCTCCTCACCCCTTGAGGCCGCCTTGCGTCAACCCGCCCACCACGCGTTCCTGGAACAGTGCGATCAGCACTGCAATGGGCACGATGGCCACCACCAGCGCGGCCGAGATCACCGGCCACGGGAAGGTGAATTCGCCCTGGTAGAGCGAGATGCCGACGGGCAGGGTGCGCATGGAAGCGCTGGCGTTGAGCGACAGCGCGAGCAGGAATTCGTCCCAGGCATTGACGAAGGCCAGGATGCCGGCGGTGAACACGCCGGGCGCGGCCAGCGGCACCACCACGCGCCACAGCGCGCCCAGCCGGGTGCAGCCGTCGATCATCGCGGCGTTCTCCAGGTCCTTGGGAATGCTCTGGAAGAAGCTCACCAGCACCAGCGTGCACACAGGCAGGCTGAGCACGGTGTAGGGCAGCACCAGCGCGGTATAGGTGTTGAGCAGCGAGAGGTGGCGCATCGTCTCGAAGATGGGCACCAGCAGCGTGACCAGCGGGAACATGCTGGAAGCCACGATGCAGGTGAGCACCAGCTGCCGGTGGCGCAGGTTGAGCCGCGCGATCGCATAGGCCGCCAGCGCCGCCACCACCAGCGACACCGCGGTGGACACCAGTGCCACTACCAGGCTGTTGCCCAGGTACTTGAGCAGCGGCTGGTCGGTGAAGGCCTGCACGTAGTTGTTCAGCACCAGTTCGTGCGGCAGCCAGGTGATGGGCTTGCGCACCAGCTCGGCCTCGGTCTTGAGCGAGGTGAGCAGGATCCACACCGCCGGGAAGAAGCCGTTGACCACCACGATGGCTGCGGCGATGAGCCGCAGCGCCCGCGCGCTGAACAGGTTGTCGGGCTGCCTCATGCATTTCTCCCGATGCGGCGCAGGTAAAAGCCGGTGACCACCAGCGACAGCAGGAACATGAACACCGCCAGCGTGGAGCCATAGCCCACGTCCAGGTAGTCGATCGTGGTCTTGTGGATCAGCATGGCCAGCGTCTCGGTGGCGTTGCCCGGGCCGCCCTTGGTCATGGTGTAGGGGATGTCGAAGGTCTGCAGCGCGGTGATGGTGCGGAAGATCAGCGCCACGATGATGGAAGGCATCAGCATCGGGATCGTGATCTGCCAGAACTGCTGCCAGCGGCTGGCGCCGTCGACCTCGGCCGCTTCATACAGCGACTTCGGGATCATCTGCAGGCCGGCCAGCAGGATCAGCGCCATGAAGCTGCTGGTCTTCCAGATGATGGTCAGGCAGATGGCCGCAAAGGCGAACGCCGGCTCCAGCAGCCACATGCGTGGCGCGCTGCCGCCCAGTCGCCGCGCCAGGTCGTTGACCACGCCATATTCCGAGTGGAAGAACCACGCGAAGATGAGGCCGGCAAAGGCCAGCGGCAGCGCCCAGGGCAGCAGCAGCGCCAGCCGCACCGGCCACTGCCGGCGAAAGGGCAGGTTGGCCAGCAGGGCCAGCGCCAGCCCCACCACCAGCGCGCCGGGCACGGTGATCAGCGTGATCAGCACGGTGTTGCGCGTGGCGTTCCAGAAGTCCTTGTCGGTGAGCACCAGCAGGTAGTTCTCGAAGCCGATGAAGCGGGCCTCGCCGCCGCCCGACAGCCGCAGGTCGAAGAAGCTGTTCCACAGCAGGCGGCCGATCGGGTAGACGACGATCAGCGCCAGCAGCAGGAAAGCGGGCGCCAGCATCAGCACGGCGAGCGTGCGGTCGCTGGGATCGCGCAGGCGGTCCAGGGCGTTCATGGGGGCGGGTGGGGCAGCGAAGGCGCGGCGGCTCAGCGCATCACGCGGCGCAGGCGGCTCTCGATCTCGGCGACGGCTTCTTCCGGCTTCTTGGTGCGGGCCAGCGCGGCGCTCACCGAGGTGCGGATCACGTCGCTCACCTGGCCGTAGTCGCGCGACAGCGGCCGGCTGCGGCCGGCGGCCACCACGGCGCCTGCGTCCTTGAACCAGGGCACGGCCTTGAGCACGTCGGCGTCTTGATACACCGCCAGCGAGGTGGGCAGCAGGCTGCCTTCGGCCGCCAGGAACTTGCTGGCCTCGGGGCTGGCCAGGAACTTCACCAGCTTGGCCGCTTCCGCCTTGTTCTTGCTGAAGGCGCTGACCGACCACTGCCAGCCGCCCAGGCAGGTGGCGCTCTTGCCGCCCGCCACGGCCGGCAGCGGCATCACGCCCACCTTGCCCGACACCTTGCTGTCCTTGTCGCTGTTGAAGCGGTCCCAGGCAAAGCCCCAGTTGATGGCGAACACCACCTGGCCGGCCTTGAACTCGTTGACCGTGTCGGGCGTCTTCACCTCGGCCACGTTCTTCTTGATCACGCCCTGGTCCACCATGCTCAGCCACTGGTTGATGCCCTTGACCGCGGCGTCCTTGTCCAGCGTCAGGCGACCCGAGGCATCGTTGAGCTCCTTGCCCTGGCTCCAGTAGGGCAGCAGGAAGGTGCACACCGCGCCTTCGATGGGCGCGCCCTGGATGGACAGGCCCTGCAGGTTGGCATCGCTCTCGGCCTGCTGGATCTTCTTCGCGGCCGCGGCCAGCTCGTCCCAGGTCTTGGGCTCGCTGATCTTGTGCTTGTCCAGCAAGTCCTTGCGGTAGTACATGAACATCGCGTCGGCGAAGGCCGGCATCGCGGCCACCTTGCCGTCGATCACGTTGGCCTGCGCATAGGCGGGCAGGTAAGGCTTCAGGGCCACGGCCGGTTCGCCCACGTAGGCGTTCAGCGGCTCCACCCAGTTGGCGCCCGCGTACTGGGCCGGGTTCACGATGTCGATCATGAAGAGGTCGATCGACGTGTCCTTGGCATTGAGCACGGTGCCCAGGTACTGGCGCTGCAGCTCGGAGGTGGCGCCGCCGGTCTCCACCTCGATGGTGACGCCGGGGTTGCGCTGCTGGTACTGGTCGAACAGCTTGCGCATCAGGTCGGGCCGCTGGCCCGAGCCGCCGGCAAAGGCGCGCAGCTTGGTGTCGGCCAGTGCATGGGGTGCGGTGCCGGCCAGCAGCAGGGCGGCCAGCAGGGTGCCGGCCAGGGTGTGGGGCTTCTTCATGATGGTCTTCTCCTCGTGATGGGGCCCTAGACCCTTGCGGCGCCGGTCTCGGGGTCGAACAGGTGCAGGTGGGCCGGCTGTGCATGCAGCGTGAAGCGGGTGCCCGGCGCCTCGCGGAACTGCGCCGGCAGCCGCGCCACCATGTCCACCCCGCCCAGGCGGGCGGTGACCAGGGTCTCGGCGCCCAGCGGCTCCAGCAGCGAGACGGTGGCCGGCAGCGCCAGGTCGCCCGGCTGCGGCGCCAGGCGCAGGTTTTCGGGCCGCACGCCCAGCGTCAGCCGGCCGCTGTGGCGGTCCAGCGGGGCGGGCAGGCGCAGCCGCAGGCCCTCGCCCAGGTCGGCATGGCCATCGGCCAGCTGGGCGCTCACCAGGTTCATCGGCGGTGCGCCGGTGAAGCCGGCCACGAACAGCGCCGCCGGCCGGTTGTAGACGGTGTCGGGCGTGTCGTACTGCATCTTGCGGCCGGCGCTCAGCACCGCGATGCGGTCGGCCAGGGTCATTGCCTCCACCTGGTCGTGCGTCACGTAGATCATGGTGGCGCCCAGCCGCTGGTGCAGGCGCTTGATCTCGGTGCGCATCTCATGGCGCAGCTGCGCGTCCAGGTTCGACAGCGGCTCGTCGAACAAAAACACCTCGGGCTGGCGCACGATGGCGCGGCCGATGGCCACCCGCTGGCGCTGGCCGCCCGACAAGGCGGCGGGCTTGCGGTCCAGCAGGTGGTCGATGCGCAGCAGCCGTGCGGCTTCGCCCACGCGGCGCTTGATCTCGTCTTCGGGCGTCTTGCGCAGCCGCAGGCCGAAGGCCATGTTGTCGTACAGGCTCTTGTGCGGGTACAGCGCATAGTCCTGGAACACCATCGCGATGTCGCGCGCCCGCGGCGGCTTGTGGTTGACCACCTCGCCGCCGATGCGCACCTCACCGCCGGTGATGCTCTCCAGCCCCGCGATCATGCGCAGCAGCGTGCTTTTGCCGCAGCCCGAAGGGCCGACGAAGACGCAGAACTCACCCTGCTTGATCTCGAGGTCGATGCCGTGGATGACGGGCACCTTGCCGTCATAGCTCTTGTGCACGCCACGCAGTTCCACCGCAGCCATCAGTAGCCTCCGCTCACGGTGCTGCCCTCGGCGGGCGGCTGCCCCAGTGCGCCGATGGCGGCCTGGGCGCTGCGCATCAGCAGCCCCAGGTCGGAAGCGATGGCCGTGAAGTCGAAGCCCATCGCGCGGTAGCGCTGCACCACCTCCACCGTGCCGCCCACGGTGCCGATGGGCTTGCCCACGGCCTTGGCGCGCTGCACCGCCTGGGCAGTGATCTCCAGCACCGCCGGGTGGGTGAGCTGGGCCACATGGCCCATGGTGGCCGACAGGTCGCCCGGGCCGATGAAAAGGGCGTCCACGCCCGGCACCGCCGCAATGGCTTCCAGCTGGCCGATGGCCTCGGCGGTTTCCAGCTGCACGATGACGCAGAGGCCCTGGTTGGCGGTGCGCAGGTAGTCGGGCGCGGTGCCAAAGCGCGAGGCCCGGCTCATGCCGGCCATGCCGCGTCGGCCCTCGGGCGGGTAGCGGGTGGCGGCCACCGCGTCGCGCGCTTCTTCGGCGTTTTGCACGAAGGGCACCAGCAGCGTGGTGGCGCCGGCGTCCAGCACGCGCTTGATGGTCACCGGGTCGTTCCAGGGCACGCGCACCACCGGCCGCATCGGCGTGCCGGCCACGGCCTGCAGCAGATGGATCAGCTCCATCTGGTCCAGCGGCGTGTGCTCCATGTCGATCACCGCCCAGCCGAAGCCGGCATGGCCCATCGCCTCGGCCACCAGCGGGCTGGCCGACATGATCCAGGTACCCAGCGCAGGCGGGCTGGCCGGTTGTTGCAGCAGTTCTTGAAAGGCGTTCATCAGGGCGGCGGATGGTAGAAGTGCTGGGGCGATGGCAGATATGCGGTTTTATCCGCCGTTGCTGCGGATTTCGTGCTTAGAAGATGGCCGGTTCCGGGTTAGGGCCGGGGCCTTGCAGGAAGTCGAAGTCGCAGCCTTCATGGGCCTGCGTCACATGCTGCTGGTACAGCCGGGTGTAGCCCCGGGTGGCCGCCGGCGGCGGTGGCTGCCAGGCGGCGCGGCGTTGGGCCAGTTCTTCGTCGGGCACCAGCAGCTGCAGCGAGCGGGCGGGCACGTCGAGGCGGATGCGGTCGCCGGTGCGCACCAGCGCCAGCGGCCCGCCCACGGCGGCCTCGGGGCTCACGTGCAGCACGCAGCTGCCGTAGTGGGTGCCGCTCATGCGTGCGTCCGAGATGCGCACCATGTCGCGCACGCCGCGGGCCAGCAGCTTCTTGGGGATGGGCAGGCCGCCCCATTCGGGCATGCCGGGCGCGCCCACCGGACCGGCGTAGCGCAGCACCATCACCGTGGTCTCGTCGCAGTCCAGCGCGGGGTCGTTGCACTGCGCCACCATCTCCGCCGGTGAATCGAACACCAGCGCACGGCCTTCATGGCACAGCAGCTGCGGGCTGGCGGCGCTCACCTTCATCACCGCGCCGTCGGGCGCCAGGTTGCCGCGTACCACGGCCAGTGCGCCGTCGGCGCTCACCGGGCGGTCCAGCGGGCGGATGGTCTCGTCGTCCAGGCTGTGGCGGCCGTCGATGTTCTCGCCCAGCGTGCGGCCGGTCACCGTCATCTCGCCCAGCGACAGGTGCGCGCGCACCCGGTCCATCAAGGCCGGCAGGCCGCCCGCGTAATGGAAGTCCTCCATCAAGCGGTCGCCACTGGGAAAGAGGTTGGCCAGCACCGGCACCTGGCGCGCGATGGCGTCCAGGTCGTCCAGCGTCAATGCCACGCCGGCACGGCGGGCCATGGCCAGCAGGTGCACTGCCGCGTTGGTGGAGCCGCCCAGCGCCATCTGCACCACCGCCGCGTTGCGGAAGGCGCCAGGTGTCAGCAGGTCGGCGGGCTTGAGGTCTTCCCACACCAGGCCCACGATGCGTTCGCCGCAGCTGGTGGCCATGCGGGTGTGGCCGGCGTCCATCGCCGGAATGGCGGTGCTGCCCGGCAGGGCCAGGCCCAGCGCCTCGACGATGGCCGTCATGGTGCTCGCGGTGCCCATGGTGTTGCAGGTGCCGGGCGCGCGCGTCATGTGCGCCTCCAGCTTCACCCACTCGGGCTCGCTGATGTGGCCGGCCTGGTACTCGTCCCAGAACATGCGGGTGTGGGTGCCTGCGCCCACGGTGCGTGGCGGCTGGCCGGGCTGCAGGTAGCGGTCGCTGAGCATCGGGCCGGCGGCGCAGAACAGCGTGGGCAGCCCGGCGCTGATGGCGCCCATCACCGTGGCGGGCGTGGTTTTGTCGCAGCCGGCCAGCAGCACCACGCCGTCGATGGGCAGCGAGCGCAGCAGCTCTTCCACCTCCATCGCCAGGAAGTTGCGGTACAGCATGGTGGTGGGCTTGACCATCACCTCGCCCAGGCTCATGGCGGGCAGCTCGAAGGGCATGCCGCCGGCCATCAGCACGCCGCGCTTGACCGACTCGGCCCGCTCACGCAGGTGGGCATGGCAGGGCGAAAGGTCGCTCCAGGTGTTGACGATGGCGATGATGGGATGGTCGAGCACGTCTTCGCGCCGCAGGCCCATCTGCTGCATGCGCTGCCGGTGTGCGAAGGCCCGCATGTCGGTGGCGGCGAACCAGCGGCGGCTGCGCAGGTCGGCCAGGGTTTTCCGTGGGGGCATGAGGCGGGATTCCGTGTCGCGTGTTAGCGGTAACATTAAGCGCGCAACATAATCACGGCCATCCAGGGAAACCCGATGCGATGAAAGAAACCACGGCTGAGAACGGACGCCGCCCGCGCCGCGGCCACGGCCGCCCGACGTTGCACGACGTGGCGGCGGTGGCGCAGGTCACGCGCATCACCGTCTCACGCTATCTGCGTGAGCCGCACCTGGTGGCGCCCGAGACGGCCGAGCGCATCCAGGCCGCCATTGCGCAGACCGGTTATGTGCGCAACCTGCAGGCCGGCCAGCTGGCCAGCGGCCGCTCCCGCATGGTGGCGGCGCTGATTCCCAACGTGGGCCATTCCATCTTCGGCGAGTCCATCCAGGGCCTGGTGGATGGCCTGCGCGACACCGAGTACGAACTGCTGCTCATGCCCACCGGCTATTCGCTCGAGCGTGAAGAGGCGCAGCTGCGCGCGTTGGCCGGCTGGGGTCCGGCGGCGCTGGTGGTCACCGGCCGCCACCACACGCCCGGCGCGCTGCGGTTGCTGCGTGATGCCCAGCAGGCCGGCACACCGGTGGTGGAGATCTGGGACTGCAGCCACGCCGCCCCGGCCAGCGACGGCGCGCCCGCCTTGCCGCAGATCGGCTTCGACCACCACGCGGTGGGCCGGGCGGTGGCCGAGCACCTGCTGGCCCAGGGCCACCGCTCGCTGGCCTTCGTGGCCAGCGCGGTGTCGGAAGACTATCGCGCCGGCGACCGCTGCGAAGGCTTCGTGCAGGCGGTGCAGGCGGCCGGTGCGCAGGTGCGCGTGTTCCGCGCCAATGCCGGCGACGTGTTCGATGCCGGCCGCGCGATGCTGGGGCCGCTGCGCAGCGCCGACCATGGCCGCATCACCGCCGTGGGCGTGGCCAACGACCAGCTGGCCTGCGGCCTGCTGCTGGAAGCCCAGGCCACCGGCCTGCCGGTGCCGCAGGCCTTGTCGGTGGTGGGCTTCGGCGACTTTCCGCTCGGCAACCAGCTGCGGCCCCGCCTGTCCACCGTGCGCCCGCCGCGCGAGGAAATCGGCCGCGCCACCGCCCGCGCCCTGCTGGCTGCGCTGGACGCCGAAGAACCGGTGCGTGGCTGCGAGCTGCCCTGGCAGTTGATCGACCGCGGCAGCACGGGGCCAGTTGGTTGAATCGCCGTACAATCGCTCGCAACACACCCGCCACACGTCCTGATCTCGGTCAGGGTTCTGCTTCACGGCAGACGTGCAAAAGGCGGGTTTTCTTTGGGCGGAAGTTGTTCCAACCGACAGATTCTTGGCCAAAGTTCCTTTCACCAAAGTCGCCGCGACCCCTGAGCAGTTGCTGCAGAAGCTGAAGGACCGGGGCCTCGTCGTATTGCCTGCCACCGAGCCAAAGGCACTGGCCTGCCTGCGCGGTGTCGGCGGCTACCGCCTCAAGGGCTACTGGTTCCATGTGGTCGATCCGGCCACCAAGCGGTTCCCCGCCGGCTACTCCTTCGAGCAGATTGCAGCGCGCTGCGAGCTGGACCGCGAGTTGAGGGCGGCCACCATCGAAGCGATTGATCGGCTGGAGGTGGCCATCCGCTCGGTCATGGCGAACTACCTGAGCTTGCGGCATTCACCGCACTGGTTCTTGAACACGGCCATCTTCAAGCCCACGCGCGACTGGGGCGTTGGCCAGTTGATCCGCAAGATCGAAGAGGAGGTGCGTCGCGCTGAGGGCAAGCGGTTCGTCGCGCACTACTTCAACCGACACGACGATCCGTACCTGCCGCCAAGCTGGTCCATCAGTGAGTGCGTGACCTTCGGATTGTGGTCACGCACCTACGCCATCCTGCGCGACGCGCAGGACAAGAAGGCCATCTCCAAACGCTTCGGCGTGGATCAAGTGGAGGTCTTCCAGTCGTGGATCCACACCCTGACCGTGGTCCGCAATGTGGCGGCGCACCACGGACAATTGCTGAGGGTGCGGCTGGGAGTGGCTCCTGCCAACTACAAATCTGCCGGCATCAGGTTCGCGGATCAAAAGTCGTTCTATGCAGCCGCGACCGTGGTGCACTTCCTCCTCGTCCAAACGGGTCTGCCGCATCGTTGGAAGGCGGAGTTGATGGCCATCTTCCAGCGGTACCCGGACGTCGAGCCGGCCGAACTCGGATTTCCCGGGGGATGGACGGCACAGCCAGGCTGGTAGACGCCAGCCCGCGCTCTCACACTCGCGGCTGCCGCCCGTCCTACAACTGGTTGCGTTTGGCGCCGACGGCCGGCATGCCGCGTGCCGGAGATAGTCGCGCAAAGGCTGCCACCACCATGACCACCACCGCCACCCGTCCCTCCCTGCCTCCGATGCGTCCGATGCGCCGCGGGCAGGACCTTGCCGAGCCGCTGGCGCCCTGGAACCGCCCGACCCGCGCCGCGCGCTGGTGGAGCATGGGCGTGCCGCTGCTGCTGGTGCTGGTGGGCAACGGCCTGCTGTTCGCCACCGGCACCGCCGGCGCCGACCCCGCGTTCAGCAGCCTGCGGCTGGCGCCACCGGGCTGGTTCGTCGGCCTGATGTGGGCGCTGATCTTCCCGATGTGGGGCTACGCCCGCTGGCGTGTGTGGCAGGCCGGTGCCGTTGGCCGCCGCGCCGCCCGCTGGGTGGTGGCGTTGATGGCCTGGGGGCTGGCCTACCCGGTGCTGACGCTGGGCTTCGAGACCGGCCTGTCCGCGGTGGCCAACGTCGCCTCGTTGGCCCTGGTGCTGCTGACCACCCGCCGCGTGCAGCGCGCCAGTGCGCCGGCCGCCCGCTGGCTGGTCCCGTCCATCGTGTGGATCGGCTTTGCCACCGCGCTGGGCCTGGCCGCCTGGTGGCATTGACTGGCGCGGCCCGCCCCGGCCATGGCCGATCCGCTGCAGCGCTACCGCGACAAGCGCGACTTCAGCGCCACGCCGGAGCCGCAGGGCGGGCAGCATCAGGGTGAGGCGCTGCCCTTCGTCATCCAGAAGCATGCGGCCCGTGCGCTGCACTACGACTTCCGGTTGGCGCTGGACGGCACGCTCAAGAGCTGGGCGGTGCCCAAAGGCCCCAGCCTCGACCCGCATGAGCGCCGCATGGCGGTGGAGGTGGAAGACCACCCGCTGGACTACGCCCGCTTCGAAGGCACCATCCCGGCCGGCCATTACGGTGCCGGTCAGGTCATCGTGTGGGACCGGGGCACCTGGCAGCCCGAAGGTGATGCCCGCGCCGGCCTGGCCGCCGGCAAGCTCAAGTTCCGGCTGCAGGGCCAAAAGCTGGGTGGCCGCTGGACCCTGGTGCGCATGCGCGGCCGTGGCAGCGAGCGGCAAACGCCCTGGCTGCTGATCAAGGAGCATGACGACGCCGCGCGCCCGGCCGCCGAATACAGCGTGACCGAGGCCGAGCCCGGCAGCGTGATCAGCGATGCGGTGATCGCCGCGCCGGCCAAGACCACGAAGCCGGCGCGCAAGAAAAGCGCGCCCGCCCCGGCCGCCAAGGTCGCCGCCAAGTCGGCCGTGCCTTTGCCCGACACCCTGGCGCCGCAGTTGGCCACGCTGGTGGACGGCGTGCCGACCGAGGGCGACTGGCTGTACGAGATGAAGTTCGACGGCTACCGGCTGCTGGCCCGCATCGAGGCCGGCGAGGTCAAGCTGTTCACCCGCAACGGCCACGACTGGACGGCCAAGCTGCGCGCCCTGGCCAAGGAGCTGGCGTCGCTGGGCCTGCACAAGGCCTGGCTGGACGGCGAGATCGTGGTGCTGGACGCGCAAGGCGTGCCCAGCTTCCAGCGGCTGCAGAACGTGTTCGAGCAGCGGCGCACGCAGGACATCGTCTACTACCTGTTCGACGCGCCCTTCCTGCAGGGTGAAGACCTGCGGCCGTTGCCGTTGCGCGTGCGCCGGCAGCGCCTGCGCGATGCGCTGGAGGCGGCGGGTGACCCACCGCACCTGCGCTTCAGCGAAGACTTTGCGGTGGACGCCGCGCAGCTGTTGCACACCGCCTGCCAGATGCGCATGGAAGGCGTGATCGGCAAGCGGGCCGATGCGGCTTACGCCAGCGGCCGCCAGCGCAGCTGGATCAAGCTCAAGTGCCAGCAGCGGCAGGAGTTCGTCATCGGCGGTTGGACCGACCCCCAGGGCAGCCGCACCGGCCTGGGCGCGCTGCTGCTGGGCGTGCACGATGCGGCCGGCGCGTTGCACTATGCCGGCAACGTGGGCACCGGCTTCAACCAGCAGTCGCTGGCCGACCTGTCTAGACAACTGAAGGCCATTGCCGCCGACGCACCGCCGTTCAAGGGTCTGCCGCGCGGCATCAAGGGCCACTGGGTGCAGCCGCGCCTGATCGCCGAGGTGTCGTTCGCCGAGTGGACGAAGGACGGCCGCGTGCGTCAGGCGGTGTTCCATGGCCTGCGCACCGACAAGAAGCCCGAGGCCATCGGCCGCGAGCGGGCAGTGCCGGCGCCGGGCCCCGCACCGGCGGCCCGCAAGCGCACCCAGGCCGCTTCGGCCCGGCCGGCCGACCGCCTGTCGTCGGGCCCGCCGCCGGGCCCGCCGCCGGGCCTGCCTCCGGGCCTGCGCCTGACCCATGCCAGCCGCGTGATCGATGCCGCCAGCGGCACCACCAAGCAGCAGCTGGCCGAGTACATGCACCGTGCGGCCACGCGCCTGCTGCCGCACCTGCGCGGGCGGCCGGTGTCGCTGGTGCGTGCGCCGGCCGGTGTGGCCGGCGAACTGTTCTTCCAGAAGCACGACAGCGGCAAGATCAAGGGCCTGCGGCAGTTGGACCCGGCCTTCGATCCCGACCATGCGCCTCTGATGGAGGTGGCCACCCGCACCGCGCTGCTGAACGCGGTGCAGATGAACGTGATCGAGTTCCACACCTGGAATGCCACCACCCGCGCCATCGACCAGCCTGACCGCATGACCTTCGACCTGGACCCGGGCGAAGGCGTGGCCTGGCCGCAGATTGCCGAGGGCGCGCAGCTGGTGAAGGCCTTGCTGGACGAGCTGGGCCTGCGCGCGCTGCTCAAGACCAGCGGCGGCAAGGGCCTGCATGTGGTGGTGCCCTTCAAGCCCTCGCTGGGCTGGGACGCGGTGAAGGCCTTGTCCCAGCAGATCGTGCAGCACCTGGCGCGCACGCTGCCCGACCGCTTCGTGGCCAAGAGCGGGCCCAGGAACCGGGTGGGCAAGATCTTCGTGGACTACCTGCGCAACGGCCGCGGCGCCACCACGGTGGCGGCCTGGTCAACGCGGGCGCGGCCGGGGCTCGGCATCTCGGTGCCGGTGGGCTGGGACGAACTGCCGCAGCTGACCGGTGGTGCGCACTTTCACATCGGCAACATCGACGCGCGCCTGCAGGCCCCGGATGCCTGGGCCGGTGAGGCCAGCGCCGCGGCCCGCCAAACCCTGCGTAATGCGATGCGGATTCTGGATTTCGTGCCTCCAGCATGAAATAGTTTGCAAATCACCGGCGCGACCTGAGGCAAGCGGGTACACTGGTCGGGTAGGCATACACAAGACCGTCTTCTCGAGGTCAGGTCGATCTTCCTGTCCCAATCGGTGGCAGGCTCGGTATGGATTTCTCCCCCTGGTGATTTCTTGCGTGTCTCTGCCACGCGTCAGCATGTGCTGCGCGTGCCTCTTCTAAACTCAAGGATCATCATGTCCACCAAGCAAACGCAAACCGGCACCGTCAAGTGGTTCGACGATGGCAAGGGCTTCGGCTTCATCACGCCCGAACAAGGCGGCAAGGACCTTTTCGCGCATTTCAAGGAAATCCGCGTTGAAGGCTTCAAGAGCCTGAGCGAAGGCCAACGCGTTGAATTCGAAGTGACCCAAGGCCAAAAGGGCCCGCAAGCTTCGAACATCCGCCCGCTGTAATCCACAGCCTGGCACCCTAGAAAACCGCGGCTTGCCGCGGTTTTTTACGCCTGGATCTTTTCGGCAGCGGCCTTGCCCGGCGCCTTCTTGCGGCGGCTGCGCTTGGCGGCCTGGGCGTCCTCGAGTTCGGTGAAGAAGTCGAACATCTGCTGCGCCGCGGGCGACAGGCTGCGGCCCCGACGGCGGATTAGCCCCACATGCCGGGTGACCACCGGCTCTTCGAGCGGAATGCTCACCAGCAGCGGGTGGTCCTTGCCCGGCATGGCCATCGAGGGCACGGCCGCCACGCCCAGGCCGGCTTCCACCAGGCCCAGCAGCGTGGTCACGTGCTGCGCCTCGTACAAGGCCTGCGGGCGGCCCGGCATGCGGGCCAGCGCCTGGTCCATCAGCAGCCGGTTGCCCGAGCGCTGGCTCACCGCGATGAAGTCGTGCTCGGCCAGCTCCGGCCAGGTCACGCGGCGCTTGCGGGCCAGCGGGTGGTCGCGCCGGCAGGCGGCCACGAAGCGCTCTTCCACCAGCGGCGTGAACTCGATGTCGGGCTCGTTGCCGCCGATGAAGTTGAGGCCGAAGTCGGCCTCGCCGCGCGACACGCTGCCCAGCACGTCGTTGGCGCTGGCGTCCAGCACCCGCACGCGCACCTTGGGGTAGGCCTCGCGGTAGCGCTGGATCACGCGCGACAGGTAGTAGTAGACGGTGGATGGCACGCAGGCGATGGTGACCTCGCCCATGCGCGTGGTGGCCACGCCGCGGATGCCCAGCAGCGTGCTGTCCAGGTCGTCCAGGATCTGCTGCACCTTGCGCGCGAAGTCGCGGCCCACGGCCGTCAGGCTCACGCGGCGGGTGGTGCGGTCCAGCAGGCGCACGCCCAGCGCTTCTTCCAGCTTGTCGATGCGGCGGCTGAAGGCCGGTTGCGAGATGTGCACGGCTTCGGCCGCACGGCGGAAGTTGTTCAGCTCGGCCACGGCGCGAAAGGCCAGCAGGTCGTTGAGGTCGAAGTTCATGCCCATGGCGCGGCGTTGCAAGGCTGTGGAAAGGATTGATCGACAAGGTGGATCAATGGCCACATTGTGCGTGAGCCGCGCATCACCGCCGCCCGTGCGCCGGGGTGCAGCGCGCGTGACCCTGCTGGCCGGCCGACCGGGCCCCCGGTGGCATCATCCCGGGTTTGAGAACTTCCTACCGGGAGCCTGAACTTGAAGCGACTTTTCCCGCTGCTGACCGCCGCTGCGCTGATCGCGCCGGCCGCGTCGGCCCTGGCGCAAGTGCCTGTCGGCAAGACCACCAGCAAGGCGCCCATCCTCACCAAGGAAGAGCTGCGTGCCTGCATGAAGCGCGAGGTGGCCGTCAATGAACAGCGCACCACCGCTGAAAACCGCAAGGCCGCGCTGGATGCGGAACGGGCCGAGGTGACCAAGCTGTCCGAAGGCCTGCAGCCGCTGAAGGCCGATGTGGAGGCCAAGGCCGGCGCCATCAAGCAGCTCAACGAGCGCACCCGCGTGCTGGGCGAGCGCATCGTGGCCTTCAATGCCAAGGCCGCCAACCCGCCGGCCGACGACGCCGGCCGCAAGGCGCTGCAGGATGAGGAAAAGCAGCTCAAGACCGAGGCCGGCGCGATCGAGGCCGAAGGCAAGCCGCTGCAGGCCGCCTACGAAGCCGCGGTGGCCGCGCTGAACGACAAGGCCAAGGTGCACGACGAGCGCGCCGCCGCCTGGAACGAAAAGCAGTCGCAGGTGGTGGCCGCCGCGCGTGAAGCCGAGCAGGCCCGCCAGGGCTGGATGCTGGACTGCGCCGACCGCCGCTATCGCGAGGACGACGAGAAGGCCATCAAGGCCGGCAAGTAAGGAGCCTGCATGCTGCAACACGCCACCAACCCGCTGCTGGCCCCGTGGACGGCGCCGCACGGCCTGCCGCCGTTCGACCAGATCAGCGCCGAGCACTTCGCGCCCGCCTTCGAGGTGGCGATGCAGCAGCACCGCGACGAGCTGGACGCCATCGGCGCGCACGAAGCCGAGCCCGATTTCGAGAACACCATCGCCGCCTTCGACCGCTCGGGCCGGCTGATGAACCGGCTGGAAGCGTGCTTCTCCAACCTGGCCGCTTCCGAGGCCACCGCCGAGCTGCGTGATGCCCAGCGTGCGCTGGCCCCGCGCATCGCGGCGCACGACAACGCCATCTACCTGCATGAGCCGCTGTTCCGCCGCATCGATGCGGTGTGGCAGCGCCGTGGTCAGCTGGGTCTCGACGCCCAGCAGCTGCGGCTGGTGGAGCGCATCCACCTCGACTTCGTGCGCACCGGCGCCCGGCTGGCGTCCGAGGCACGGGCCCGCCATGCACAGATCATGGAGCGCCTGGCCACGCTGACCACGCAGTTCGGCCAGAACGTGCTGGCCGATGAATCGGCCTACCGGCTGGAGCTGCGCACCGAAGAAGACCAGGCCGGCCTGCCCGACTTCGTGCGGGCTGCCGCCCGCGAGGCGGCGCGCGAGCGCCAGCTGCCGCATCCGGTGATCACGCTGTCGCGCTCGCTGGTGGTGCCCTTCCTCACCTTCAGCGCCCGGCGCGACCTGCGCGAGCAGGCCTGGCGCGCCTGGACCAGCCGCGGCGAACATGCCGGCCCCACCGACAACCGGGCGCTGGTGCACGAGATCCTGGCGCTGCGGGCCGAGCGCGCAGCGCTGCACGGCCATGCCAGCTTCGCCGACTTCACGCTGGCCGACACCATGGCCGGCACGCAGGCTGCGGTGGCGAACCTGCTGGACGACGTGTGGACCCGCGCGGTGGACACCATGGGCCGCGAGCGCGCGCAGATCGACGCGCTGCGCGCCGAGGCCGGCGACACCGGCACGCTGGAGCCCTGGGACTGGCGCTACTGGGCCGAGCAGGTGCGCCAGCGCCACTACGCCATCGACGATGCCGAGGTGAAGCCGTACTTCGCGCTCGACCGCATGGTGGCCGCCGCCTTCGACTGTGCGCAACGCCTGTTCGGCGTGCAGTTCACCGAGCTGGCCGGCGCGCCGCTGTACCACCCCGACGTCAAGGCCTACGAGGTGCGCGATGCGCAGGGCCAGCCCATCGGCGTGTTCCTGCACGACAACTTCGCGCGGCCCAGCAAGCGCAGCGGCGCCTGGATGAGCGCCTACCGCGTGCAGCACCGCAATGGCAGCACCGTGCTGCCCATCATCGTCAACAACAACAACTTCGCGAAGGCGGCGGCCGGCGAGCCCACGCTGCTGAGCTTCGACGATGTGCGCACGCTGTTCCATGAGTTCGGCCATGGCCTGCACGGCCTGCTGTCCAGCGTCACGTACGAGCGGCTGAGCGGCACCGCGGTGCTGCGCGACTTCGTCGAGTTGCCTTCGCAGCTGTACGAGCACTGGGCCACCGAGCCCGAGGTGCTGCAGCGCCACGCCCGCCACGTGCACACTGGCGAGCCGATTCCGCAGGCCCTGATCCAGCGGCTGCAGGCGGCCGAACGCTTCGGCCAGGGCTACGAGGCGGTGCGCTACGTGGGCAGCGCGCTCACCGACATGGCGGCGCATGCGCTGCCGCTGGCCGAGCTGCCGGCCGATCCGGTGGCCTTCGAGGCCGCGGTGCTGGCCCAGCGCGGCCTGCCGCAGGCGGCGGGGGTCAACCACCGCTTCACCCACTTCCAGCACCTGTTCGCCGGCCATGGCTATGCGGCCGGCTATTACGTGTACCTGTGGGCCGAGGTGCTGGACGCCGATGCCTACGGCGCCTTCGCCGAAGCAGGCAGCCCCTTCGATGCCGAGGTGGCGGGCCGGCTGCTGCGCCACATCTACGCCGCCGGCAACACCGTGGCGCCGGAGCAGGCCTTCGCGGCCTTCCGGGGCCGCGGCCCGCAGGTCGAGCCGATGCTGCGCCAGCGCGGCCTGCTGCAAGACACCGAGGCGACCGCCTGATGGCCGCGCTGCAAGCAGGCGGTGCGGTGACGCCGGCCCAGGCCATCACCGAGACCCGCGCGTGGCTGGAGCATGCGGTCATCGGCCTCAACCTGTGCCCCTTCGCCAAGGCCGTGCATGTGCGCGGCCAGGTGCGCTATGCGGTGTGCGAATCGGCCGACCCCGAAGTGTTGCTGCAGCAGCTGGCCGACGAACTGCAGCAGCTGGCCGCCACCGACGCGGCCGAGGTGGACACCTGCCTGCTGATCCACCCCGCCGCGCTCACCGACTTCGACGACTACAACCAGTTCCTCGACGCGGCCGAGGCGCTGGTGGAGGAGCTGGGCCTGGACGGCGTGCTGCAGGTGGCCAGCTTCCATCCGCAGTACCGGTTCGAAGGCACCGAACCGGGCGAGATCGAGAACGCCACCAACCAGTCGCCCTTCCCGATGCTGCACCTGCTGCGCGAGGAGAGCATCGACCGTGCGGTGGAAGCCTTCCCCGAACCCGAGGCCATCTACGAAGCCAACCAGCGCAGCCTGGCCGCGCTGGGGCATGAGGGCTGGGAGGCGCTGCGCGAGCGCTGGCAGGCCGACGCGCGCATGGCGATTGCTGCAGCACCACCAGGCCGCGACTGATCGCGCGCCGGCAACCCTCCACTTCCAAGGTGCCCCCATGGCCGGTTCCAGCTTGCTTGCCCTGATCGACGACATCGCCTCGGTGCTGGACGATGTGGCGGTGCTCACCAAGGTGGCCACCAAGAAGACGGCCGGCGTGCTGGGCGATGACCTGGCGCTGAATGCGCAGCAGGTCACCGGCGTCAACGCCGACCGCGAACTGCCGGTGGTGTGGGCGGTGGCCAAGGGCTCGATGGTCAACAAGGCCATCCTGGTGCCGGCGGCGCTGCTGATCAGCGCCTTCGCGCCCTGGGCGGTGACGCCGCTGCTGATGCTGGGCGGCGCCTTCCTGTGCTTCGAGGGGGTGGAAAAGCTGGCGCACAAGCTGCTGCATGCCAAGGCCGACGACGAAGCGGCGCGTGCCCAGCGGCTGCAGGCGCTGGCCGACCCCAAGGTCGACCCGGTGGCCTTCGAGAAGGACAAGATCAAGGGCGCGGTGCGCACCGACTTTATCCTGTCGGCCGAGATCATCGCCATCACGCTGGGCACGGTGGCCGAAGCCCCCTTCACCACGCAGGTCATCGTGCTGGTGGGCATCGCGCTGCTGATGACGGTGGGCGTGTACGGCCTGGTGGCCGGCATCGTGAAGCTGGACGACGCCGGCCTGGCCCTCAGCCGCAGCGCCAGCGGCGGGCTGCGCAGCCTGGGCCGCGGCATCCTGGCCGCCGCGCCGTGGCTGATGAAGTTCCTCAGCGTGGCGGGCACCGCGGCCATGTTCCTGGTGGGTGGCGGCATCCTGGTGCACGGCGTGCCGGTGGTGGCGCATACCATCGAGGGCTTTGCCGAACCCCTGGGCGGCGTGGCCGGCTGGCTGGTCAGCAACCTGGCGAACATGGCCATCGGCGCCGTGGCCGGCGCGCTGATCCTGGCGGTGGTGACGCTGGTGCAGCGCCTGCGTGGCGGCGCCCCCGCCCAGGCGCATTGACCGACCGAACGTGACTCCCCGATTGCTGTTGGCCCCGATGGAGGGCCTGCTGGACTATGCGCTGCGCGATGCGCTCACCGCAGTGGGCGGCATCGACCGCTGCGTGTCCGAGTTCATCCGCGTCACCGGCACCCTGCTGCCCGAAAAGGCTTTCGTGCGCGTGGTGCCCGAGCTGAAAAACGGCGGCCGCACCCGCGCCGGCACGCCGGTGCGGGCCCAGCTGCTGGGCAGCGACCCGGCCTGCCTGGCCGACAACGCGGCGCGCCTGGCCTCGCTGGGGCCGGCGGGCATCGACCTCAACTTCGGCTGCCCGGCCAAGGTGGTGAACCGCCATGGCGGCGGCGCCGCGCTGCTGGTCGATCCGCCGCTGGTGGGCCGCATCGTGGAAGCGGTGCGGCGCGCGGTGCCGGCCGAGATGCCGGTGTCGGCCAAGATGCGCCTGGGCTTCGACGACGATGCGCTGGCGCTGGATTGCGCGCAGGCCATCGAGGCCGGCGGCGCCGAGGAACTGGTGGTGCACGGCCGCACCAAGGCCCAGGGCTACCGGCCGCCGGCCTACTGGGCGCGCATCGCCGACATCCGCCAGGCGGTGAAGCTGCCGGTGGTGGCCAATGGCGAGATCTGGACGGTGGCCGATGCGCAGCGCTGCCTGCAGGAGTCGGGCTGCGACGCGCTGATGCTGGGCCGTGGCATGGTGGCCGACCCCGGCCTGGCGCTGGCCATCCGCGGCGCGGTGGAGCCGGTGGCCTGGTCGGCGCTGATGCCGCGCATCGCCGACTTCTGGCAGATCGTGGGCACGCGGGTGGAAGCGCGGCATCGCGCCGGCCGCCTGAAGCAGTGGCTCAACTTCCTGCGCCGGGTGCATCCGGCGGCAGAGGAGGCCTACCAGCGGGTGCGCACGCTCACCGATCCGGCCGCAGTGGCGGGCGCGCTGTTCGGCGGCGCCCACGGCGTGTAGGCGAACTTGCTACGCGCGGTCTGGTGCCACACCGACAGAGCGCCGGGGCGCCGGGACATGGTGGCGGCTGAGGCGGACGCCTAGTCTTGCCGATAAGCCAGTCAGCCATCCATCTTTCGGGAGTACGTCATGGCCATCACCGCACAAGCCACCTACGAACTGCGTTTCGAATCGCTGTTCCATTCGGGCCGCGCACTCACCTTCCCGTGCGACGAGCGCGGCGAAGTGCACCTGGACTCGCTGAGCGAGAAGGCGCGCGACAACTACCTGTACGCCCGCGCCGTGGTCGGCCGCGAGTTTTGCCCGCCGGCCGTCTGCCTGAGCGACCGCCTGCATTGACGAGCCCCCAAGCTCGCTTTCGCTCGCTACCCCCGGGGGGGCCTTTCAGGTCCTTGGGGCGGCCCGGCGGACCTGAGTCACTTTTGCTGCGCCACCTGCAGCAACTGCGCGACCACCGCCACCGCGATCAGCTCCGGCTCCTTGCCGTTGATGCCTTCGATGCCGATCGGGCAGTGCATGCGGGCGAGTGTTTCGGGCGCTACGCCCTTGGCTTCCAGCCGGTGGGTGAACCGGGCTCGCTTGGTCGCAGAGCCGATCAGCCCGAAGAAGCCGAAATCGCCCCGCTTCAGGATGGCTTCGGTCAGGCGCAGGTCCAGGTCGTGGCTGTGCGTCAGCACCAGGTAAAACGCCCCCGGCGGGGCCAGCGCCACCTCGCCTTCGACCGCGTCCACCGCCACTGCGCGGATGTGGTCGGGCGCTGGCGTGAACACCTCGGCCGACGGAAACTGTTCTTCGCGCTCGTCGATCCAGTCCACCCGGCAATCCAGCGTGGCCAGCAGCCGCACGATGGCCTGGCCCACATGGCCGGCGCCGTACAGCTGCAGGTGGAACATGGGTTCCGGCTCGGGCCAGGCGGCCAGCGCGGCATCGTCCAGCCAGTCGAAGCCCAGCGTCACCGCGCCGCCGCAGCACTGGCCCAGCGCCGGCCCCAGCGGGTAGTGGCGCTGGAAGGGCTCCCGGCCCTCGGCCAGCATCTCGCGCGCGGCCGCTATGGCCTTCAGCTCCAGGTGGCCACCGCCGATGGTGCCCACCGCCTCACGCGCCGACACCAGCATGCGGGTGCCGGCATGCCGCGGCGCCGAGCCTTTGGATTCAAGCACCTGCACCACCACGGCGGGGTGGCGCGCAGCCTGGCGCCAGGCGCGGGCGGTGCGGCGGATGTGGCGGTCCATGGTGATGGGGTCAGGCGGCTGCCTTGACGGCGGTGATGGCGCTGAGGATGGCTTCCGACGTGGCCGGCGCCCGCAGCGGCGGATCGACCCGGTGGCCGCCCACGGCCGAGATGGCGTCGCGGATGGCGAAGAACACCGAGAAGGGCAGCAGCAGCGGCGGCTCGCCCACCGCCTTGCTGCGGTGGATGGAGTCCTCGCGGTTGGGCCCGTCGAACAGCCGCACGTTGAACACCGGCGGGCAGTCGTTGGCGGTCGGGATCTTGTAGGTGCTGGGCGCGTGCGTCATCAGCTTGCCGGTCTGCGGGTGCCACACCAGCTCTTCGGTGGTCAGCCAGCCCATGCCCTGGATGAAGGCACCTTCCACCTGGCCGATGTCCAGCGCCGGGTTCAGCGAGCGGCCGGCATCGTGCAGCACGTCCGCGCGCAGCAGCTTCCATTCGCCGGTCAGCGTGTCCACCAGCACCTCGCTCACCGCCGCGCCGTAGGCGAAGTAGTAGAAGGGCCGGCCCTTCATCTTGTCGCGGTCCCAGCTCAGGCCCGGCGTGGCGTAAAAGCCGTCGGACCACAGCTGCACGCGGTCCAGGTAGGCCTGCGCCACCACCGCATCAAAGCGCAGCGTGCGGCCCGCCACCTGCACCTCGTCGTTGGCAAACACCACCTCCTCGGCGGTGCCGCCATGGTGCGCGGCGATGCAGGCGGCCAGGCGCTCGCGGATCTGCCGCGCGGCATCCTGCGCGGCCTTGCCGTTCAGGTCGGCGCCGGTGGAGGCCGCGGTGGCCGAGGTGTTGGCCACCTTCTGCGTGTCGGTCGCGGTCACGCGCACCCGCTCGAAGCTCACGCCCAGCTCATGCGCCACCACCTGGGCCACCTTGGTGTTCAGGCCCTGGCCCATCTCGGTGCCGCCGTGGTTCACCAGGATGGAGCCGTCGTTGTACACATGCACCAGTGCGCCGGCCTGGTTGAAGTGCTTGACGTTGAAGGAGATGCCGAACTTCAGCGGCACCAGCGCCAGGCCGCGCTTGAGCACCGGGCTGCCGGCGTTGAACTGCGCCACCGCCTCGCGCCGCGCCGTGTAGTCGCTGCTGGCCACCAGCTGGTCGACCACCTCGTGCACGATGTTGTCGGTCACCGTCTGCTCATAGGGCGTGACGTTGCGCTCGGTGGTGCCGTAGAAGTTGGCACGGCGCACCGCCAGCGGGTCGCGGCCCAGCCGGCGGGCCACCGCGTCCAGGATGTTCTCGATGGCGATGGCGCCCTGCGGCCCGCCGAAGCCGCGGAAGGCGGTGTTGCTCTGGGTGTTGGTCTTGCCCGAGAAGCCGTGCAGCGCCACGTCGGGCAGCCAGTAGGCATTGTCGAAGTGGCACAGCGCGCGGGTCATCACCGGGCCCGACAGGTCGGCCGAGTGGCCGGCGCGCGAGACCATGTTCACCTCGGCGCCCAGGATGCGGCCTTCGTCGTCGTAGCCGATGTCGTACTCGTACCAGAAGCAGTGGCGCCGGCCGGTGATCATGAAGTCGTCGTCGCGGTCCAGCCGCAGCTTGACGGGTCGGTTGAGCTTCTTGGCCGCCACCGCCGCCACGCAGGCGAACAGGCCCGACTGCGACTCCTTGCCGCCGAAGCCACCGCCCATCCGCCGGCATTCCACCTGCACATGGTGGGCATGCAGCTTCAGCGCATGGGCCACCAGGTGCTGCATCTCGGTGGGGTGCTGGGTGCTGCAGTGCACATGCATGCCGTCGTTCTCCTTCGGCACGGCATAGCTGATCTGGCCTTCCAGGTAGAACTGCTCCTGTCCGCCGACGTCGAAGGTGCCTTGCAGCCGGTGCGGCGCCTTGGCAATGGCGGCCTGCGCGCCGCCTTCGGTGCTGCTGCGCACCAGGTGCATCGGCGGCACCACGTACTGCTGCTGCGCGTGGGCCTGCTGGGGCGTCAGCACCGGGGGCAGGGCGTCGATCTGCAACACCTGCCTGGCCAGCGCAGCGGCGCGGCGCGCCTGGTCGCGGCTTTCGGCGATGACGGCGAACACCGGCTGGCCCAGGTAGCGGATCTCGCCGTCGCACAGGATGGGATCGTCGTGCACGATCGAGCCGCAGTCGTTGCTGCCGGGGATGTCGGCCGCGGTGAGCACGGCCACCACGCCGGGCATGGCCTTGACCTTGTCGAGGTCGGCGCTCTTCAGCGTGCCCTTGGCCACCGGCGACAGGCCCAGCGCGCAGTGCAGGGTGCCTTGCAGCTCGGGGATGTCGTCGATGTAGGTGGCCTCACCGGCCACGTGCAGGTGGGCCGACTCATGCGGCCGGCTGATGCCGACCCGCGCCCCGGCGGCCTGGGCACTGCGTTCGGCCGCTTCGTCGATGCGCGCGGCGGTGTTCTTCGCATAGGGTGCGAAGGCTTCGGCGGGCTGCAGCAGGCTGGGGGCGATGGGCTTGTTCATGTGGGGGTCCGGCTGAGTGCTTGGCGGCGGAGCGCTTGTCTAGACAGGCTGGCCTGGCTGCTTTGTTGGGCGTGGTTTCTTGCGGCGAGGCTGGCTTGGGGCTGGTGCGGGGTGGGGTGCCTGGGCGTGGGGCTGGGCGGGTAGGGGCGTGGGCTTAGCTTCCGCGGTCCGCGCGTTGCGCGGACTGCCCTGCGCTGCTCGGTCGAGTGGCCCACGCCGCGTAACTCGCTGCGATGGCTTTGCCATCTCCGCTCAGACACCCGCCTGCGAGTCAGATGACGAAGCGCGCTGCGCGCGCGGGCCACCCGCCCTGCGCTGCTCGGCGCTCCAGATGCGCCCTCGCCCCTACCCGCCCAGCCCCCCGCCCCCGTGCGGCCTCGCTGGCGCATCGGGACCCCATTCGGGGGCGCGGGCTGGGTTGCCAGCTCTTGGCGCGGGGTGGGGTGTGTGGGGGCCACCGCAGGTCGGCACCTGTGCTGCGCGGCGGGCGGGGCCTGGTGGGGGCGATTTTGGGCTCGGCGAGGAGCGCAGCGACGAGGTCGGCACGCGCAGCGTGCTTCGTGAACTGACTCGCGGTGGCTGTTCGAGCGCAGTGAGCGCAGCGAACGTAGCGAGTTCCGCCGCGCGACCTCGTCGTGAGCACCGCAGCGCAGTCGGCCCGCAGGGCCGACCGAGACCGCATGAGCCCCTGCCGGGCCCCGCCCGCCGCGCAGCGCCGCAGATTGCAGCGCTTCGCTGAAGCACCCACGGAGCACCGTCACAACCCCACCATCAGCGCAGCTCACAGCCACACCTCACACCCCATGCGGCATCACCGCAAACACGCTGGTCTGCGACACGGGCAGCGGATCCACCACCCGCGTTTCCAGCCAGAAGCGCATCAACAGGTTCTGCGCCACCTGCATGCGGTACTCGGCGCTGGCGCGCATGTCGGTCAGGGGCTTGAAGTCCTGCAGCAGCGCGGCCTGGGCGGCCTGCACGGTGGCCTCGGTCCAGGGTTGGCCCAGCACCGCGGCTTCGGCCGCGGCGGCGCGCTTGACGACCCCGGCCATGCCGCCGAAGGCCAGGCGCACACTGCGCACGGTGTCGCCGTCCAGCTCGATCGAAAAGCCGCCGCACAGCGCCGAGATGTCGCAGTCGAAGCGCTTGCTGATCTTGTAGGCCCGCACCGTGCGGTCGAAGGCCGCGCCCGGCACCAGCAGCGCCTGCATGAATTCGCCCGGCTCCAGCCGGTTCTTCATGTAGTCGATGTAGAACTCGGGCAGCGGCATCTGGCGCACGCGCTCGCCCTGGCGCAGCTCGATCTGCGCGTCCAGCGCCATCAGCATCGGCGGCGAATCGCCGATCGGCGAGCCGTTGGCCACGTTGCCGCCCAGCGTGCCGGCATGGCGGATGGGCGGCGACGCAAAGCGCAGCCACAGGTCCGTCAGCGCAGGCAGGCGCCTGGCCAGTGCGGCATAGGCTTCTTCCAGCGATGCACCGGCGCCGATGCGCAGGCCGCCGTCGGCCAGCGTTTCTATCGTTTTGAGCGCGGCCACGTTGCCCACGTAGATCAGGTCGCCCACGTCGCGGAACTGCTTGCTCACCCACAGGCCGATGTCGGTGCTGCCGGCCAGCAGCGTGGCCTTGGGGTGCCGCACGCGCAGCGCGGCCAGCTCGTCCAGCGTGGTGGGCGCATGCAGCGTGGCAGCGGGCTCGCCGGGGCGGGCGCCCTGGTAGTTCAGCGAGCCGGCCTGCAGGGCCTGCAGCGCGGCCACCACCGGCGCCGCATCCAGCCGCGCGGCGGGCAGGTCGAACATGCGCTGGCCGGCGTCGATGATGGGCCGGTAGCCGGTGCAACGGCACAGGTTGCCCGACAGGTCGTCGGCCAGCTGCTGGCGCGTGGGCTGGGTGCCGGCCGCCTGGTGGTGCTCATAGGTGGACCACAGCGACATCACGAAACCCGGGGTGCAGAAGCCGCATTGCGAGCCGTGGCACTCCACCAGCGCCTGCTGCACGGGGTGCAGCTGGCCGGCGCACTGGGGCTTCAGGTCTTCCACCGTGAACAGCGCCTTGCCGTGCAGCGTGGGCACGAACTGGATGCACGAGTTGACCGTCTGCAGCTGCAGCTGGCCGGCGGCGTCCAGCTCGCCCACCACCACGGTGCAGGCACCACAGTCGCCTTCGTTGCAACCTTCCTTGGTGCCGGTGCAGTGGGCGTCCTCGCGCAGCCAGTCGAGCACGCTGCGGGTGGGATGCACGCCGCTCACGTCGACGATGCGGCCCCGGTGATAGAAGCGCACGGGTTGTGTTGTCATGGGGTGGGAAGTTACTCGCTGCAGGGCAGCCCGTGAATACGATAGCCCTCATAGCACCTATCGAGCCAGCCATATGACGCAGCGCGCCGAGTTCGACAAGATCGAGCTGTACCTGATCAGAGTCCTCCACACCGTGATCGTCGAACGCAGCGTCTCCCGTGCTGCCCTGCGCCTGCAGAGCACCCAACCCGCCGTCAGCGCCCAGCTGAAGCGGCTGCGTGAGCTCACCGGCGATCCGCTGCTGGTGCGGGCCGGCAACGGCATGACGCCCACCGCCACCGCGCTGCAGCTGGTGGGGCCGGCGGCCAGCCTGCTGCAGGCGGCCGATGCCTTGTTCAGCCCACGGCTGCGCGGCGCCTCGTTCGACCCGCAGACCACCACCGCCACCTTCCGCATCGCCGCCAGCGATTACCTGGACCCTACGTTCCTGCCCGAGCTGGTGGCCCATGTGCACCAGGCCGCGCCCGGCGCCCGCATCGAGCTGCTGGCCCTGTCACGCGACTTCGACTACCGCCGTGGCCTGGCCGACGGCGAGGTGGACCTGGTGATCGGCAACTGGCTGCGCCCGCCCGAAGAGCTGCACCTGGGCCGGCTGATGACCGACGAGATCGTGTGCCTGGTGGCCGAGGGCCACCCGGTGGTGCGCCTGGCCGAAGGCGCAGGCAAGGGCTGGACGGTGGACAAGTACCTGGGCTGCGAGCACGTGGCTCCTTCGCCGCTGAGCCCGGGCGCGCTGGGCGTGATCGAGGAGCACCTCACGTCCCTGGGGCTCAAGCGCAACCTGGTGGTGCGCAGCGCCCACTTCAGCCTCATTCCGCTGATGGTGGCCCGCAGCGCGCTGGTGCTCACCACCGGGCGCCAGTTCTGCTCGCGCTACGCCGGCGCGCTGCCGGTGCGCATCGTGCGCTGCCCGGCACCGTTTCCGCCTCTCACCTACTACCAGCTGTGGCACGACCTGACGCATGCCTCGCCCTCGATGCGCTGGCTGCGCGAGCAGGTGCGCGAGGTGGCCCGCCGGCTGGCACTGCATTGACAATCCGCCCCCCCAACCGAATCCGCCGATGACCCCGACCGAAGCTCCGCCCCACCGACTGGCCCTGCGTGGTGACCTGCTCGACTTCACCGCCACGCCCGAGTGGGGCGCGGTGCACAGCCCGGCCGTGCGCTGGCGGCCCGACCACTGGCTGCTGGTGGAGGACGGCCGCATCACCGGCGCCCAGCCGGCCGATGCGCCGCTGCCCGGCGAAGGCTGGGAGCGGCACGACCACCGCGGCCGGCTGGTCCTGCCGGGCTTCATCGACACCCATGTGCACAGCCCGCAGCTGGACGTGATCGGCAGCTACGGCACCGAGCTGCTGGACTGGCTGAACACCTACACCTTTCCGGCCGAGAGCCGCTACGCCCAGGCCGCCGAGAGCGAGGCCGGCGCCGCCCGCTTCGTGCAGGCGCTGCTGGCGCACGGCACCACCACGGCGGTGGTGTTTCCCACGGTGCACAAGATCAGCGCCGAGCTGCTGATGGCAGAGGCCCACCGCCGCGGCATGCGGCTGATCACCGGCAAGGTGCTGATGGACCGCAACGCCCCCGACAACCTGCGCGACGACGTGGTGCAGGCCGAGCGCGACTGCGTGGAGCTGATCGAACGCTGGCACGGCCGCGGCCGGCTGGCCTATGCGGTGACGGTGCGCTTTGCGCCCACCAGCACGCCCGAGCAGCTGGCCATGGCCGGCGCGCTGTGCGCCGCCTACCCCGGCTTGTACATGCAGACCCACGTCGCCGAGAACCGCGAGGAAGTGGCCTGGGTGCAGCAGCTGTTCCCCGAGGCGCGCAGCTACCTGGACGTGTACCTGCGCGCCGGCCTGATGAACGAGCGCAGCGTGCTGGCCCACGGCATCTGGCTCGACGCCGAAGACCGCGCCGTGCTGCGCGACACCGGCGCCCAGGTGGCGCACAGCCCCAGCTCCAACCTGTTCCTGGGCAGCGGCCTGTTCGACTGGCGCGCCACCGAAGAGGCCGGCGGCCAGGTGTCACTGGCCAGCGATGTGGGCGGCGGCACCAGCCTGTCGATGATGCGCACCGTGCTGGACGCCTACAAGATCCAGGCGCTGCAGGGCCAGCGCCTGACCGGCTGGAAGGCGCTGCATGCCGCCACGCTGGGCGCCGCGCAGGCGCTGCGGCTGGACCATGAGATCGGCTCCTTCGAGCCCGGCCGCCTGGCCGATGTGTGCGTGTGGGACTGGGCCGCCGACCCGGTGGCCGAACGGCGCATGGCCGTGGTGCAGAGCCTGCACGAGCAGCTGTTCGCCTGGTTCACGCTGGCCGACGACCGCAACCTGGCCGCCGCCTACGTGCAGGGCGTGCCGCAGTTCAGCCGCACCCCCCCGGTGGGCTGACCGGGCGGCACCGCGCGTGCCGCCGACCTGCATTCCAGAAGACAAAGCCAACCACAAACCGGCCCCGAGGCCGGAGGAGACAAGCCATGTTCGAACGATTGTTCCGCCTGCAGGAGCACGGCACCACCGTGCGCACCGAGCTGGTGGCCGGGCTGACCACCTTCCTGACGATGGCCTACATCATCTTCGTCAACCCGGCCATCCTGGGCGACGCCGGCATGCCCAAGGGCGCGGTGTTCGTGGCCACCTGCCTGATCGCCGCGCTGGGCTCGGTGGTGATGGGCCTGTATGCCAACTACCCCATCGCACTGGCGCCGGGCATGGGCCTGAACGCCTACTTCGCCTACGTGGTGGTCATGCACATGGGCTTCACCTGGCAGGCGGCGCTGGGGGCGGTGTTCATCTCCGGGTGCCTGTTCTTCCTGGTCACGGTGTTCCGGCTGCGGGAGATCATCATCCGCGCCATACCGCCGGCGCTGCGCATCGGCATCACGGTGGGCATCGGGCTGTTCCTGGCCATCATCGCGCTCAAGAGCGCGGGGCTGGTGGCGCCTTCCAAGGCCACCTACGTGACGCTGGGCAACCTGCACACGCCCTCGGTGGTGCTGGCCACGCTGGGCTTCTTCGCCATCGTGGTGCTGGACAAGCTGAAGGTGCCGGGGGCCATCCTGGTCGGCATGCTGGGCGTCACGGCGGCCTCGTTCTTCTTCGGCGGCAACCAGTTCCAGGGCGTGTTCTCGGCGCCGCCGTCCATCGCGCCCACCTTCCTGCAGCTGGACATCGCCGGTGCGCTCAAGGGCGGCATCCTGAACGTGATCCTGGTGTTCTTCCTGGTGGAGCTGTTCGACGCCACCGGCACGCTGATGGGCGTGGCCAAGCGGGCCGGGCTGCTGGTGCCGGGCAAGATGGACCGGATGAACAAGGCGCTGATGGCTGACAGCGCCGCCATCTTCGCCGGCTCGCTGCTGGGCACCTCCAGCACCACCGCCTACGTGGAAAGCGCCGCCGGGGTGCAGGCCGGCGGCCGCACCGGGCTCACGGCGCTGACGGTGGCCGGCTTGTTCCTGGCCTGCCTGTTCATCTCGCCGCTGGCGGGCGCCGTGCCGGCCTACGCCACCGCCCCGGCGCTGTTCTTCGTGGCCTGTTTAATGCTACGGGAGATCACCGAACTGGACTGGGACGAGACCACCGACGTGATCCCGGCCGCGGTGACGGCGCTGATGATGCCGTTCACCTATTCCATCGCACACGGGCTGGCTTTCGGTTTCATCACCTACGCGGTGTTGAAATTGCTCACCGGCCGCGGGCGCGGCGTGCATTGGATGGTCTGGGTCATCGGGTGTATTTTCCTTTTCAAGTACATCACCATCGGCAGCGAGTGAATGAATGAACGAACACCGGAGGGGGGCGGCATGCTGAGGCTGGAGCTGGTCCGCATCAGCAAGCAGTACCCGGCCGTCAAGGCCAACGACAACGTCAGCCTGCGCGTCAAGCCGGGTGAAATCCATGCCGTGCTGGGCGAAAACGGCGCCGGCAAGAGCACCCTGATGAAGATCATCTACGGCGCGGTGCGCCCGGATGAGGGCGAGGTGCGCTGGAACGGCCAGCCGGTGAACATCCGCAACCCGCAGGAAGCGCGGGCGCTGGGCATCAGCATGGTGTTCCAACACTTCTCGCTGTTCGACACCCTCACCGCCGCCGAGAACGTGTGGCTGGGCCTGGACAAGAGCATGACGCTGGCCGAGGTGACCGGCCGCATCCGCCAGGTGTCGCAGGCCTACGGCCTGGAGGTCGACCCGCTGCGGCCGGTGCACAGCCTGTCGGTGGGTGAACGCCAGCGCGTCGAGATCGTGCGCGCTCTGCTCACCGACCCCAAGCTGCTGATCCTGGACGAGCCCACCTCGGTGCTCACGCCGCAGGCGGTGCAAAAGCTGTTCGTCACGCTGCGCAAGCTGTCGGCCGATGGCTGCAGCATCCTCTACATCAGCCACAAGCTCGACGAGATCCGCGCGCTGTGCCACCACTGCACCGTGCTGCGCGGCGGCAAGGTGACGGGCGAGGTGGATCCGTCCACCGAGACCAACGCCGGCCTGTCGCGGCTGATGATCGGCGCCGAGCCGCCGCAGCTCAAGCATGTGCAGTCCACGCCTGGCGCGGTGGCGCTGGCGCTGAAGAACCTGTCGCTGGCCAAGCAGTCGCCCTTCGGCACTACGCTGGCCGACATCGCGCTGGATGTGCGCGCGGGCGAGATCGTCGGCGTGGCCGGCGTCTCGGGCAACGGCCAGCAGGAGCTGATGGCCGCGCTGAGCGGTGAAGACCGCCGCGCCGCCAGCGGTGCCATCACCCTTTTCGGGCAGGACATCGCCGGCGCCAGCCCGGCGCGGCGGCGGGCGCTGGGCCTGCACTTCGTGCCGGAAGAGCGGCTGGGCCGCGGCGCGGTGCCCACGCTCAGCCTGGCGCAGAACACGCTGCTCACCCGCACCGAGGCGGTGGGCGCCAGCGGCTGGATCAAGGTGGGCCGCGTGCAGCAGCTGGCGGCCGACCTGATCAACCGTTACAACGTCAAGGCCGGCGGCCCGGGCGCGGCGGCCAAGTCGCTGTCGGGCGGCAACCTGCAGAAGTTCATCGTCGGCCGCGAGATCGATGCCAAGCCCAAGGTGTTCATCGTCTCGCAGCCCACCTGGGGCGTGGACGTGGGTGCCGCGGCGCAGATCCGTGCCGCGCTGCTGAAGCTGCGCGACGAGGGCTGCGCGCTGCTGGTGGTCAGCGAAGAGCTGGACGAGCTGTTCGAGGTGAGCGACCGGCTGGTGGTCATCGCGCAGGGGCGGCTGTCGCCCAGCGTGCCGGTGGCCGAAGCGACGATCGAGACGATCGGGGAATGGATGTCGGGCCTGTGGCCCGGTGCGGCGGCGCGGCCGGCTGCGGAGGTGGAACATGCTCAAGCTTGAGGCGCGCCCTCAGCCTTCCAAGGTGATGTCGCTCGGCTCGCCGCTGATCGCGCTGGCGCTTACGGTGGTGCTGGCCAGCCTGCTCTTCATCGCGCTGGGCAAGGACCCGGTGCGCGGCCTGTCCATCTTCTTCGTCGAGCCGCTGAACGGCCTGCGCGCCACCGCCGAGGTGCTGCTCAAGGCCACGCCGCTGATGCTGTGCGCGCTGGGCCTGGCGGTGTGCTACCGGGCCAACGTGTGGAACATCGGCGCCGAAGGCCAGTTCCTGCTGGGCGCCATCACCGGCGGCGGCGTGGCGCTGTGGCTCACCAGCCAGGGCATCACCGGCGCCCGCGGGCTCTACTCGCCGCTGGTGCTGCTGGCCGGCGTGGTGGGCGGCGCGGCCTGGGCGGCGGTCACGGCCGTGCTGCGCGACCGCTTCAACGCCAGCGAGATCCTGGTGAGCCTGATGCTGGTGTACGTGGCCCAGCAGTTCCTCAACTTCCTGGTGTTCGGGCCCTGGAAAGACCCGATGGGCTTCAACTTCCCGCAGACCAAGACCTTCGATGCCAGCACCTGGCTGCCGCAGCTGCTGCCCGGCACCCGGTTGCACTGGGGCATCGTCGTCGCGCTGGTGATGGTGGCGGTGTTCTGGGTCTTCCTGTTCCGGCTGTACCGCGGCTACCAGCTGCAGGTGGGCGGCCTGGCGCCGGCGGCGGCGCGCTACGCGGGCTTTTCGGCCCGCAAGTCGCTGTGGACGGCGCTGCTGATCTCCGGCGGCATGGCCGGCCTGGCCGGCGCGATGGAAGCCGCCGGCCCGCTGCGCCAGCTGACGCCGCACGTGTCCACCGGCTACGGCTTCACCGCCATCATCGTGTGCTTCGTGGGCCGGCTGCACCCGGTGGGCATCGTGCTGTCCAGCGTGCTGCTGTCGATGATGCTGATCGGCGGTGAGCTGGGCCAGTCGCGCCTGGGCCTGCCCAATGCGCTCACCGGCGTGTTCCAGGGCTCGCTGCTGTTCCTGCTGCTGGCCTGCGACACGCTGATCACCTACCGCGTCAAGTGGCGCTCGGCGCCGCGCGCCGTGGCCCCCACGGCCGCCCCTGCCGCCGCGCAACTGAAGGAGGTGCAGTCGTGAACGAGATCGCCCTGCTGATCGCGGCCACGCTGGCCTCGGGCACGCCGCTGGCGGTGGCCGGCCTCGGCCTGCTGCTCAACGAAAAGGCCGGCGTGCTGAACCTGGGTGCCGAAGGCATGATGCTGGTGGCCGCCATCGCCGGCTTCGCCACCGCGCTGGCCACCGGCAGCGACGTGCTGGCCTTCGCGGCCGGTGCCGGCGCCGGGGCGCTGATGGCGGCGGTGTTCGCGCTGCTGGTCATCGGCCTCAACACCAACCAGTACGCCACCGGCCTGGCGCTCAGCCTGTTCGGCGGCGGCTTCTCGGCCTTCGTGGGCGTGAGCTTCGTCGGCAAGAAGCTGGAAGACCGCGTGCCCTTCGAGGTGCCGGGCCTGGCCGACATCCCCTTCATCGGCCCCGCCTTCTTCAAGCAGCACTGGATGGTGTACGTGGCCATCGCGCTGGTGCTGGCGATGTCGTGGTTCCTCTACCGCAGCCGTGCCGGCCTGGTGCTGCGCGCGGTGGGTGAATCGCCCGAGTCGGCGCATGCGCTGGGCTACCCGGTGCGGCTGATCCGCTTCGGCGCGGTGCTGGCCGGTGGCGCGCTGTGCGGCGTGGCCGGCGCCTTCCTGTCGGTGGTGTACGCGCCGTTGTGGGTGGAGGGCCTGGTGGCCGGCCGCGGCTGGATCGCGCTGGCGCTCACCACCTTCGCCACCTGGCGGCCGGCGCGGGTCTTGCTTGGCGCTTACCTGTTCGGCGGCGTCACCATGCTGCAGTTTGCGCTGCAGGGCGCCGGCGTCGAGGTCTCCAGCCAGCTGCTGTCGATGCTGCCCTACCTGGCCACCATCGTCGTGCTGGCCCTGATCTCGCGCAACCCGCTGTGGATCCGCATCAACATGCCGGCCTCGCTCGGCAAGCCGTTCCATCCGGGCGCCTAACATCGGCGTTTCCACGTGTTTCCTGATTCCTCCGAGGAGCCAACATGACTGTTATGAGCAAGCGCAACCTGCTGAAGTGGGCTGCGCTGTCGTCCGTGGCCGCGGCCGCGCTGGTGGGTTGCGGCAAGAAGGAAGAACCGGCCGCGCCGGCCGCTTCCCCCGAGCCCGCCTCGGCGCCTGCTGCCGCCGCCGCACCCGAGCCGCTGAAGGCCGCCTGGGTGTACGTCGGCCCCGTGGGCGACGCCGGCTGGACGTTCGCCCATGACCAGGGCCGCAAGGAAGTCGAGGCCGAGTTCGGCGACAAGGTCAAGACCACCTTCGTCGAGAAGGTGCCCGAAGGCGCCGACGCCGAGCGCGTGATCCGCGACCTGGCCACCCAGGGCAACAAGATCATCTTCGCCACGTCCTTCGGTTACATGGAGCCCATGCTGAAGGTGGCCTCCGAGTTCCCGGACGTCAAGTTCGAGCACGCCACCGGCTACAAGACCGCGCCGAACATGCGCATCTACGATGCCAAGTTCTTCGAGGACGCCTACCTGGCCGGCATCATCGCGGGCACGATGAGCAAGACGGGCACCATCGGCTTCGTCGGCTCCTTCCCCATTCCCGAGGTGCTGCGCAACATCAACGCCTACACCCTGGGCGCGCAGAGCGTGAACCCGAAGATCAAGACCAAGGTGGTCTGGGTCAGCACCTGGTTCGACCCGCCGAAGGAAGGCGAAGCCGCGCAAAGCCTGATCAACGGCGGCGCCGACGTGCTGCTGCAGAACACCGACTCCTCGGCCGTGCTGCAGACCGCCGAGAAGAACGGCAAGTACGCCTTCGGCTGGGACAGCGACATGAGCGCCTTCGCGCCCAAGGCCCACCTGGGCTCGGCCGTGGCGCTGTGGGGCGGCTACTACAAGAAGGCCATCAAGGAAGTGATGGACGGCACCTGGAAGACCGAGCGCACCGTCTGGGGCGTCAAGGAAGGCCAGAACGACCTGATCAAGATCGCCGACGTGGTGCCGGAAGACACCCGCAAGAAGATCGACGAGATCAAGGTCAAGATGAAGGCCGGCGATTTCGAGGTGTTCACCGGCCCAGTGGTCGATGCGTCGGGCAAGGAACGCCTGGCCGCCGGCGCCAAGGCCGACCAGGACTGGAAGGACAAGATCGACTTCTACGTCAAGGGCGTGGAAGGCAAGATTCCGTCGGGCAAGTAAGCCCCCGGCAATGGGCCGCCCGGGCGCCGCAAGGCGGCGGGCGGCCTTTTCCATTCTTCGCGCGGCAGCCGTTTCGCCACCCATGATCGAACACCACCACTACCACCCCGTGCTGCTGGCCAGCGCGCTGGACCAGGCCCGCGCCGACGGCCGCCGCTGCCCGGTGCAGGCCCATCTGCTGGGCACCGACCTGGCGATCTGGCGCGACGATGCCGGCCAGGTGCAGGCCTTCGACGACCGTTGCCCGCACCGCGGCGCCTCGCTGTCGCTGGGCCGCATCGAAGGCAACCGGCTGGAGTGCGCCTACCACGGCTGGCAGTTCGAGCCCGGTGGCCGCTGCACCCATGTGCCGGCGGTGCCCGACTGGCAGCCGCCCGAAGGCCACCGCGCCCGCCGCTACCGCGCCCGCGAGGCGTATGGCCTGGTGTGGGTGGCCTTGCTGCCGGCCGATGGCGCCGAGGCCGAGCCGCCGCTGCCCGATTTCGCGGCCGAGGCCGATGACCAGCTGCGCAAGGTGAACTGCGGCCCGTACGACGTGGAGACGAGTGCGCCGCGCATCGTCGAGAACTTCCTGGACATGGCCCACTTCGGCTATGTGCACGAAGGCTGGCTGGGCGCGCGCGAGCACACCGCCATCGAGCCCTACCGCGTCACCGCCACCGAGCACGGCTTCATCGCCACTGAATGCCGCGCCTGGCAGCCGCAAAGCAGCGTGCAGGCGGCCACCGGCGCGCTGGTGGACTACACCTACGAGGTGAACGCGCCCTACACCGCCATCCTCACCAAGGTGCCCGATGCGGCCACGGTCAAGGTGCAGGGCTTCCGCGAATCGATCGCAATGTTCGTCTGCCCGCTGTCGCCCGAGTGCAGCCGCGTGTGGATCCGCCTGGCGATGCTGGACTGGACCTCCACCGACGAACACTTGCAGGGCTTCCAGCACACCATCTTCATGCAGGACAAGCCTGTGCTCGAATCACAGCGCCCGCGCCTGCTGCCCATCACGCCCGAAGCGCCCGTGACCGAGCTGCACTGCGCGGCCGACCGCGCTTCCACCGCCTACCGCCGCTACCTGAAGGAACGCGGCATCACCTTCGGCATCTGCTGAAGGACCAGGAGACTCCCATGCCCCTCGAACTGGCTTCCCGCCTCGACAAGATCGGCCGCGACGAGCTGCCCCGGCTGCTGCGCGACATGCCCAAGTGCGAGCTGCACATCCACATCGAAGGCTCGCTGGAGCCCGAGCTGATCTTCGCGCTGGCCCAGCGCAACGGCGTGGCCCTGGCCTACCCCAGCGTGGAAGCGCTGCGCGACGCCTATGCCTTCACCGACCTGCAGAGCTTCCTCGACATCTACTACGCCGGTGCCAGCGTGCTGCTGAAGGAGGAAGACTTCTTCGACATGGCGATGGCCTACTTCCGCAAGGCCGCGGCCGACAACGTGGTGCATGCCGAGCTGTTCTTCGACCCGCAGACGCACACCGACCGCGGCGTGCCGTTCAAGACCGTCATCGATGGCCTGACCCGCGCCAGCGAAACCGCGCAGCGCGAGCTGGGCTTGAGCAGCGCGCTGATCCTGTGCTTCCTGCGGCACTTGAGCGAAGAGGCCGCCCTGGCCACGCTGGAAGAGGCGCTGCCCTACCGCGACCAGTTCATCGGCGTGGGCCTGGACAGCAGCGAGCGCGGCCACCCGCCCGAGAAGTTCGCGCGCGTGTTCGCGCGCTGCCGCGAGCTGGGCCTGCACCTGGTGGCGCACGCGGGCGAAGAAGGCCCGGCCGAGTACATCGAGACGGCGCTGGACCTTCTGAAGGTGGAGCGCATCGACCACGGCGTGCGCTGCGTGGAAAAGCCCGCGCTGGTGGAGCGCCTGGCCGCCGAACAAGTGCCGCTGACGGTGTGCCCGCTGTCCAACATCAAGCTGTGCGTGTTCAGCAGCATGGACCAGCACAACATCGGCGCGCTGCTGGAAGCCGGCCTGAAGGTCACGGTCAACTCCGACGACCCGGCCTACTTCGGCGGCTACATGAACGAGAACTTCGACGCGGTGTTCAACGGGCTGCCGCAACTGGGGCCGCGCCATGCGTACCAATTGGCGTTGAACAGCATCGAGGCGAGCTTTGCTTCTGACGAGGCCAAGTCCGCGTGGGTGGAGAAGCTGGATCGGGTGTTTGCGGACGCGGGTTGATGTTGGCCTTGGGTGTGAACTGAAAACACCCTGGGTGGGTTGTGTGCTGGTTTGCTCCGGGCCGTGCGGGCGGGCCCGGGGCCTTAGCTTCCGCGGTCCGCGCACAGCGCGGACTGCCCTGTGTGCCCAGCATGGGCACGATCTTCGAGGTGAAAGTCCTCGCGCGAGCGGACCACCGTGAGCGAAGTGAAGTGCAACTGCGTGAGGGTGACCGAGCGTGGGGAGGAAGCATGTAGCGATGGCCGCGAGCCGATGAACAAGAACCGCATAGGAGGCGCCGTGGAGCGAGGCGAGCCGGCAGGGAACGGCGAAGCCTTGGTGGTCAAGGCGAAGCGGCGTAGATGCGGCGGTTGTGCGGTCGAAGGATCGTGTTCTTACCTGGGGAGATCTCGCCTCGTGCCTGAAAGGGCGACGGCCTATGCCGGAGCGAGAAGTCAGCAGATGCCGTAGTAGCGGCGCGGTGAGCGCGGTGAAGGGCTGAACGAGACGGAGGGCTGCAAGGCGTGGCGCTTGGAAGTGCAAGGCATCAGACGTGTGCGAGGCCGACAGGCCGGGCACGGCGGCGCGGGGCGAGTGGCGGTGAAGCCGCGGCGAGCGCGCGCAGCGATGAAGCACGGCCGGCGCGCTGCGATCTGACGGGCCCGGGGGCCGACGACCTGCTGGGGCAGGCGCTGGCCAGAGCGAACATGGCCGCGGCGTGGAAACGCATCAAGGCCAACAAGGGAGGCGCTGGCGTCGATGGACGCACGGTGCAGGACACGGCGGTGTGGCTGCAGGGCGCGTGGCCCGCCATCCGGCAGAGCGTGCTCGACGGCAGTTACCGCCCCAGCGCGGTACGGCGGGTGAGCATCCCGAAGCCGGGCGGTGGTGAGCGCGAACTGGGCATACCGACCGTGGTCGACAGGTTGATCCAGCAGGCGCTGCTGCAGGTACTGCAGCCGCTGATCGACCCCTGCTTCAGCGAGCACAGCCACGGCTTCAGGCCGGGGCGCAGCGCGCATGGGGCGGTGGTCGAGGCCAAGCGGTACGTGCAGGAAGGCTACGACGTCGTGGTGGATGTGGACCTGGAGAAGTTCTTCGACCGGGTCGATCACGACATCGTGATGCACAGGCTGAGTCTGCACGTTGCGGACAAGCGGGTGCTGCGGCTCATCCGGCGGTATCTGCAGGCACCGACGATGGTAGCGGGGGTGGTCAGCCCGCGGACGCAGGGCACGCCGCAAGGCGGGCCACTGAGCCCGTTGCTGGCCAACGTGCTGCTGGACGAAGTGGATCGAGAGCTGGAACGCAGGGGCCATCGGTTCGTGCGTTATGCCGACGACTGCAATGTCTACGTCAAGAGCCGAAAGGCTGGCGAGCGGGTACTGCAAGGGCTGCGCAAGCACTACGCGCGGCTGGCACTGAAGGTCAACGAGGCCAAGACGGCCGTGGGCGAAGTCTGGGGACGCAAGTTCCTGGGCTACTGCCTGTGGCAAGACCCGACCGAGCGAGGCCGGCGGGTGGATGACGGTGTGCGCATCGGGGTGGCCCGGCCGGTACTGGCGCAGCTGCGTCAGCATCTGCGCGGACTCACGCGGCGGCACAGCGGCTGCAGCCTGGAGCATGTGGCGCAGGGCTTGAGGGAATATCTGCAGGGCTGGAAGGCGTACTTCCGGCTGGCGCAGACCCCGCGGGTGTTTGCGGCCATGGACCAATGGCTGCGGCACCGGTTGCGTGCCATCCAGTTCAAGCAGTGGAAGAACGTCGCTACCGTGTACCGCGAAATGCGGCGGCTGGGCGCGACTCACCCACAGGCTGCGGCTGCGGCGGCACACACCGGTCGCTGGTGGCGAGGCAGCCACCACTGTTTGAACAACGTCCTGACCATCGCCTACTTCGACCGGCTGGGCGTGCCGCGCTTGGCATGACCTGATCCTCCCAAGCCGCCCACCTCAACGTCCCGAACCGCCCGGTGCGGACCCGCATGCCGGGTGGTGTGGGAGGGGTCGGCCCCACTGGGGCCGCCCCTATCCCGATGCGCTACTCGGGTGGGCGGCCCGCGGCAGAACTCGCTACGTTCGCTGACGCTCACTGCGCTCGGACAACTGCCGCGCGACCTCGCTGCGAGCACCGCAGCGGAGTCGGCGAAGCCGACCGCCCCAGCATGAGCCCCGCCGAACCCCGCCCACCGTACGGCGGCCGAACAAAAACAGAACCTGGGGCCAAGGCACGCAGCCGAATCCAACCGCTGTCGCTGTCGCCCGCAGCACACCAGCCTCAGGCACCAGCGGGCGTGCGGCCCCCGTGGCTCGCCTTGGGCCGCAGCAGCACCACGATCAGGCTCATCACGCCCGCGGTGCCGGCGATCAGCAGCGCGCCCGCGCCCCAGGTGAGCCAGGCCACCAGGCCGGCCGAATCGCCGATCCAGCCGATGGCGGCCTGCGCCATGTCCAGCGCCAGCCCCAGCAGGCGTTGCCAGCCGGGGATCCACTGCTCGATGACCTCGGGGTAGGGCACCTGTTCGATCAGGGGCCGCGCGTCCTGCGCCCAGCCGGCGCCGTGCAGGAGCAGGGCATGCAGGCCCCAGGCCGTCAGCGACCACAGGCCCAGCAGCACGGCGGCGATGATCCAGATGGCGGTGTGCATGGCGGTGTTCCTTAAAATGCCGGGCTTCGGCCAGCTGGGCGTGCCACCGCCCGGCTGGCTTTCTTCATTTTGTGGCCATGTCGAGGACAACCATGTTCAAAAACCTCGCTCGGGCGTTGCTGCGCCCGGCGCAGCTTTCATCCCTTCGCCCAGCGCAGCGTGCCCGGCGCGCTTCCTCCCTGCTCATCGCCGCGACCGCCTGCAGCCTGTTGGCCGCCACCGGCGCCACCGGCGCCACCGCCCAACCCGCCACGGCCCCGCTGAAGATCGGCTTCGTCTACGTCACGCCCATCGGCAGCGCCGGCTGGACCTACCAGCATGAGCAGGCCCGCCAGGCAATGGTCAAGGCGCTGGGCCCGCAGGTGCAGACCACCGTCGTCGAATCGGTGGCCGAAGGCCCCGACTCGGAGCGGGTGATGCGCGACATGGTGGCCCAGGGCCATCGCCTGATCTTCGCCACCAGCTTCGGCTACCTGGACCCCGCGCTGCGGGTGGCGGCCGATGCGCCCGAGGTGCGCTTCGAGCATGCCGGCGGCTACAAGCGCGCGGCCAACCTGGCCACCTACAACGCCCGGTTCTATGAAGGCCGCTGGCTGGCCGGCTACCTGGCCGGGCGCAGCAGCAAGACCGGCGTGGCCGGCTTCGTGGCCGGCTTTCCGGTGCCGGAAGTGGTGCAGGGCATCAACGCCTTCACGCTGGGCATGCGGGCGGCCAACCCCAAGGCCACCGTGCGCGTGGTGTGGCTGAACACCTGGTTCGACCCGCCGCGTGAGCGCGAGGCGGCACTGTCGCTGGTCAATGCCGGGGCCGATGTGCTCACCAACCACAGCGGCTCACCCGCGGTGCCGCAGCTGGCTGAAGAAAAAGGCGTGCGCCTGCTGGCCTACCAGAGCGACATGCGGGCCTTCGCGCCCAAGGCCCAGCTGGCGGCGGTGACGGCCGACTGGAGCGCCTACTACGTGCAGCAGGCCAAGGCCGTGCTGGCGGGCAACTGGCAATCGGGAGCCACCTGGGGCGGCATGCAGGCGGGCATGGTGCGGCTGTCGGCCATTGACCCGGCGCTGCCACCGGCCGTGACCAAAGACCTGGCCCAGCGCCAGCAGGCGCTGATGGCCGGCAAGCTGCAGCCCTTTGCCGGTCCGCTGAAAGACCAGGCCGGCCAGCTGCGCCAGCCTGCGGGCGGCGCGCTGCCTGATGCGGCCATCGCCTCCATGGATTGGTTCGTCGAAGGCGTGGTCGGGTCCGTGCCCGGCCGTTGATCAGAGATCGAGCGCCTGCGCCAGCCGCGCGGCCTGAGGGCCGAAGGCATAGGCGTCCATGCCCAGCGCGCCGAAGGTCACCGAGTCGTGCAGCCGCAGCGGCGCCGCCTCGGGGCCGCCTGCGCCGGCGGCCACGTACCAGGGCAGCAGGTGCTCGTCAGTGGGGTGCATCAGCGCCGCATGCGGCGCCTGGGCGCGGTAGTCCAGCAGCGCCGGCCAGTCGCGGGCGCTGGCGCGCGACTGCATCCAGGTGCGGAAGGCAGCGCTTTCCGGGATCTCGGCGTCGTCGCCACGCGGAGTGCCGTTGAAGCGGCCCAGCAGCCGCAGGTTGTGCGTGATGCTGCCAGTGCCCAGCACCCACACGCCTTCGGCCGCCAGCGGCGCCAGCGCCTGCCCCAGCGCGAACTGCTGCGCCGGGCTCTGGCTGGGCACATAGGCCAGCGGCAGCACCGGCACGTCGGCCTGCGGAAAGATCGAGCGCAGCGGCGTCCAGATGCCGTGGTCCAGGCCGCCTTCCGGCAGCCGGTGCGCGGCGATGCCGGCTTGCGCCAGCAGGGCCTGCGCCCGTTCGGCCAGGGCCGGCGCGCCCGGTGCGTCGTAGCGCAGCCGGTACAGCGCGTCGGGGAAGCCGCCGAAGTCGTAGATGGCCTCGTGGCGCGGGGCGGCCAGCAGCACCGGCTCGCGCGTCAGCGAGTGGGCCGACACCGCCAGCACCGCCTTCGGGCGGCCGAAGCTGGCCACCAGGGCCTGGCCCAGCCGCTGCCAGAAGGCGCCGGCCGCGCCGGGCTCCAGCGCCGTCATCGGCGAGCCGTGCGAGACGAACAGCGGGGGCAGCGGGGTGGTTTCGGTGCTCATGGCCGTCATTTCAGCAGCCGCCCGCCGCCGCCGGGTTCTGGCGGTTTGCATGCGGCGTTGCAGCAGATGCAAGGCCGAGCCCGGGCTGTCGAAAACGCGCCGGCTTGATCGTCATGGCGGTACCACCCCGACCGGAGACGCCCCATGACCCTGCCCACCGACCTGGTGCCCGCCGCCGAGCTGGCGGCGCGCTCGCCCAGCCGCTTTCCCAACGAGAGCGCCGACTACCGCCGCGCCCGCACGGCGCTGCTGGCTGAAGAGATCGAGCTGCGCCGCCACATCGAGCGCGTGGCCGCGCAGCGGCGCGCACTGCCGCCCGGGGGCGCCGTGCCGGAGGACTACGTCTTCGAGGGCGAGCAAGGCCCGGTGCGGCTGTCGCAGCTGTTCGGCCGCCACGACACGCTGATCACCTACCACTGGATGTTCGGCCCGCAGCGCGAACAGCCCTGCCCGATGTGCACCTCGCTGCTCAGCGCGCTGGACGGCGAGGCGCCCGACCTGATGCAGCGCGTCGGCCTGGCCGTGATCGCCCGCTCGCCGGTGGCGCGCATGGCGGACTTCGCGCGCCAGCGTGGCTGGCGCCACCTGCCGCTGGTCTCGGCGGGCGGCAACCGCTTCAGCCAGCACTATGCGCACGAGGCGCCCGAGGGCGGCGACAACGCGGCGATCAACGTCTTCGTGCGCGACGCGGCCGGTGCCGTCCGCCACTTCTGGGCCGCGGAGATGGGGTTCGAGACCGCCGACCCCGGGCAGGACCCGCGCGATGCACCCGACCTGATGCCGCTGTGGAACCTGCTGGATCTGACGCCCGGCGGCCGCGGCACCGACTGGTACCCGCAGCTGAGCTACGACCGGCCCGGCGGCTGCTGCGGCGGCTGAACGCGCAAAGCCCGCGCGCCGCGCCGGCCGTCCGGCCCTGCTACCGTGCGGGCCATGACTGCAACTTCCTTCGCCCCTTCGGCCTGGCGCCTGGCCTGGCGGCAGACCGTGCGTGACTTCCGCGCCGGCGAGCTGCGGCTGCTGGTGGTGGCCGTGATGCTGGCGGTGGCCGCGCTCACCGCCGTCGGCTTCTTCGCCAACCGGCTCAACACCGGCCTGGAACGTGATGCGGCCCAGCTGCTGGGTGGCGACGCCGTGGTGGCCAGCGACAAGCCCACGCCCGACGCCCTGGTGGCCGACGCGCAGGCGCGCGGCCTGCGCATCACCCGCAGCGCGGTGTTTCCCAGCATGGGCCGCGCGCCCGACGAACGCGGCGGCGCCAGCCGGCTGGTGGCGGTGAAGGCGGTGGACAGCAGCTACCCGCTGCGCGGCCGGCTGCGCACGCAGACCACGGCCGGCGGCCCCGAGGAAGCGGCCACCGGCGGCCCCGCGCCGGGCACCGTGTGGGTGGATGCGGCGGTGCTCGAATCGCTGGGCCTGAAGCTGGGCGATGCGCTGCTGCTGGGCGATGCCTCGCTGCGCATCGACCGCATCATCACCATCGAGCCCGACCGCGGCGCCGGCTTCATCAGCTTCGCGCCGCGGGTGATGCTGGCCTTGTCCGACCTGCCGGCCACCGGCCTCATCCAGCCGGCCAGCCGCGTGACCTACCGGCTGGCGGTGGCGGCGCCGGGCAACAGCCTGGCCGAGGTGGGCCGATACGTGAACGACGTCAAGCAGCGCATCGAGCGCGACGCGCTGCGCGGCGTGGACGTGGAATCGCTGGAAAACGGCAGCCCGCAGATGCGCCGCACGCTGGACCGCGGCGAGAAGTTCCTCAACCTGGTGGCGCTGCTGGCGGCGCTGCTGGCCGCGGTGGCGGTGGCCATCGCCGCGCGCGACTTCGCCAACCGCCACCTGGACGACTGCGCGATGCTGCGGGTGCTGGGCCAGCCCCAGCGCTCCATCGCACTGTCGTACGGGCTGGAGTTCGGCCTGGTGGGCGTGGCGGCCAGCCTGCTGGGCGTGGCCATCGGCTTCGGCGTGCACCATGTGTTCATCTGGCTGCTGGCCGGCCTGGTGCAGACCGAGCTGCCGCCGCCCGGCGTGTGGCCGGCCTTCTTCGGCCTGGGCGTGGGGCTGACGCTGCTGCTGGGCTTCGGCCTGCCGCCGGTGCTGCAGCTGGCTCGGGTGCCGCCGCTGCGCGTCATCCGGCGCGACGTGGGCACGCTCAAGGCGTCGTCGCTGCTGGTGCTGGCCGCCGGCACGCTGGGGTTTGCGGGCCTGCTGCTGGCGGTGTCGTCCGACCTCAAGCTGGGCCTGATCGCGGTCGGCGGCTTCGCGGCCGCGGTGCTGGTGTTCGCCGCGCTGTCGTGGGTGGCGGTGCAGGTGCTGCGCCGCGCGGTGCCCGAGTCGCGGGCGCCACGCTGGCTGGTGCTGGCCACGCGGCAGATCGCCGCCCGGCCGGCGTTCGCGGTGCTGCAGGTCTCGTCGCTGTCGGTGGGGCTGCTGGCGCTGGCGCTGCTGGTGCTGCTGCGCACCGACCTGATCGACAGCTGGCGCGCGGCCACGCCGCCCAATGCGCCCAACCGCTTCGTCATCAACCTGCAGCCCGACCAGGCCGATGCCTTTCAGGGCGCGCTCAAGCAGGCGGGCGTGGAGCGCTACGACTGGTTTCCGATGATCCGCGGCCGTCTGGTGGCCATCAACGGCAAGCCGGTGACGCCCGAAAGCTACGCCGACGGCCGTGCGCGCCGGCTGGTGGACCGTGAGTTCAACCTCAGCCACGACGCGAAGTTGCCCGAGCAGAACCAGGTGATCGCCGGCCGCTGGACGCCCGACGAGCCCGATGCGGTGAGCGTGGAAAGCGGCCTGGCCGAGACGCTGGGCCTGAAGCTGGGCGACCGCATGCGCTTCGACATCGGCGGCACGCTGCGTGAGGGCCGCATCACCAGCCTGCGCAAGCTGGACTTCGCGTCGATGCGGGTCAACTTCTTCGTGATGTTTCCGCTGGCGCAGATGGACGACGTGGGCACCACCTACATTAGCGCCTTTCGCGCGCCCGACCAGCCGGGCTTCGACAACCAGCTCTCGCGCGACTTTCCCAACATCACCAATGTGAACGTGGCGGCTTCGCTGGCCCAGGTGCAGGGCGTGCTGGACCAGGTGATCCGCGCGGTGGAGTTCCTGTTCGGCTTCACGCTGGCGGCGGGCCTGGTGGTGCTGTTCGCGGCCATCACCGCCACGCGCGAGGCGCGCTCGCGCGAGTTCGCGATCATGCGGGCGATGGGCGCCGGCCGCACCCTGCTGGCGCGGGTGCAGCGCACCGAGCTGCTGGGCGTGGGCGCCCTGGCCGGGCTGCTGGCTTCCAGCGCGGCGATGGGCGTGGGCTGGGCTCTGGCGCGCTACGCCTTCGAGTTCAGCTGGACGGCGCCCTGGTGGGTGCCGCTGGCCGGCACGGTGGCCGGCGCGCTGCTGGCGCTGGCGGCCGGCTGGTGGGGGCTGCGGGAGGTGTTGCGCCGGCCGGTGGTCGAAACCCTGCGCAGGGCGCAAGCCTAGTCAGGGGGAGGCGGCTGCGGTTCGTCGCCCGCAGCCGCACTTCGTCGCAATCCGGTGGTGGTGCCGGGGGCTGCTGCCTAGAGTTCACTCCATCGCAACGCCCCACACGCACCGGAGTCCACCATGAACCAGCCACGCCTCTTCAGCCAAGTCGCCGCCCTCGCCCTGTCGGCCGTGTTCACGCTCGGCATGCTGGCCGGTGTCAACGGCCTGGCGCACAGCGAGCATGCCGCCAACGACGCGCAGCTGCTGGTGCAGCAGCAGGCCGCTTCGGCGCCGCGCGGCTGAGCTGCTGCGAGCCCAAAGCAAAAGGCCGGCAATCGCCGGCCTTTCTGTTTTCCTGAAGTCCGCTTCAAGCTGGCTGCAGCCGGAAGGTCCCGACCACGTTGGCCAGCGTGCTGGCCTGCTGGCGCAGGTTCTCGGCGGCGGCGGTGGATTGCTCCACCAGCGCGGCGTTTTGCTGCGTCATCTGGTCCAGCTGGCTCACCGCGCCGTTCACCTGGCCGATGCCCAGCGTCTGCTCGCTGGCCGCGGCGGTGATCTCGGCAATCGCAGTGCTCACGCGCTGCACGCCTTCCACCACCTCGTCCATCGTGCGGCCGGCGTCCTGCACCAGGCGGGCGCCGGCTTCCACGCGGTCGGCACTGGTGCCGATCAGCCGCTTGATCTCGCGCGCCGCCTCCGCGCTGCGCTGGGCCAGCGTGCGCACCTCGCCGGCCACCACGGCAAAGCCGCGGCCCTGTTCGCCGGCACGGGCGGCTTCCACCGCGGCGTTCAGCGCCAGGATGTTGGTCTGGAAGGCGATGCCGTCGATGGTGCCGGTGATGTCGGCGATCAGCTTGGAACTGCTGCTGATCTCTTCCATCGTCGAGATGACCTGCGACACCACCTCACCGCCGCGCTGCGCCACGGCCGCGGCCGAGGTCGCCAGCTCGTTGGCCATGCTTGCCGAGGCCGAGGACTGCGCCACGGTGCCCGTCAACTGCTCCATCGAAGAGGCGGTCTGCTGCAGGCTGCTGGCCGCCTGTTCGGTGCGGCGGCTCAGGTCTTCGTTGCCGCTGGCGATCTCGTTGGACGCCACCGCCAGCGAATCGGCCGACTGCCGCACCTGCGACACCAGCGTGCGCAGCGAGCCGCACATCTCGGCCAGCGCGGCATTCACCTCGCCGATCTCGTCGCGCCGGTGATGCGGGTCGATCTGCACCGCCAGGTCGCCCTGGCCGATGCGGCGCGTCACCGCCACCACCTCGGACAGCGGCCGGCGGATGGCGCGGACGATGGCGCCGGTACAGGCGGCCAGCAACAGCACCATCACCACCATCACGCCGGTCACCGTCCACACGGTGCGCATGCGCTCGGCCGCCACTTCGTCGCGCACCTCACCGGCACGCCGGTGCTGCAGGCTCACGAAGGCCTGCTGCGCTTCCAGGTAGGAAGCCACCGCCGGCTGCACTTTGTCCTTGAGGGCGGCCAGGGCAGCGTCGGCCTTGCCGTCGCTGCGCAGGGCCGCGGCCTGCTTGCGCTGGTCGAGATAGGCCTGGCGCCGCGCGGCCACGTCGGCCAGCAGCGCCTTTTCTTCGGGTTCGGTTGCCAGCGTCTCCATGCGCTTTTGCAGCTCGCTGATGCGCGCGGAGGTCGCGTCCATCTGCGGTTTCAGCGCCGCCGGCACTTGCGGATCGGCGCTGACCAGGCTGGCCACCACGCGGGTGGCGTTGGCTTCGGTCAGGCCGGCCCAGCGCAGTGAGAGCTCGAGCTTTTCCTCGCGCACCGATTGTTGGCTGGCCGATTCGGCCAGCAGCGCCCGGGTGCGCACCACGGAAAGCGTGGACATGGCGGCCACCACCGCCGCGAGCGCGACGGTGGGCAGCCAGAGTTTCTGGGTCAGGGTGAGCTGCATCACTGCGTCTACCGGGGTCAGAACGTGGCTTCGTCCATCAGGCCCATTTCGGCACTGCTCATCAGGGCCTCGATGTCCATCAGGATCAGCATGCGGTCAGCCACGCTGCCGATGCCGGTGATGTAGCTGGTGTCGATCTGGCCCGAGCTCAGCTCCGGCGCCGGCTTGATGGTGTCGGGGGCCAGTTCCAGCACGTCGGACACGGAGTCGACCACCGCGCCCACCACGCGGCCACGCACGTTCAGCACGATGACCACGGTGAAGGTGTTGTACTCGGCCGAGTCGCAACCCAGCTTCAGGCGCAGGTCGACGATGGGCACGATGACGCCGCGCAGGTTGACCACGCCCTTGATGAAGCCGGGGGCGTTGGCGATGCGGGTCGGCTGCTCGTACGAGCGGATTTCCTGCACGCGCAGGATGTCGATGCCGTACTCCTCCGCGCCGAGGCGGAAGGTGAGGAACTCGCCGCCAGGGGCGCCGCCGCGCGACTTGGCGTTCTGAACTGCCCGTTGGGCTTCGTGGCGGGCCACTTCGGTGGCGTCGGTGATCATGTCCATGGAGGCGTCCTTGCTCTGGTTGGGTCGCTGCGGTGAATATCGGCGTGCGTCCGGCGCACTGAAGCCGGGGGTTCGCCCGGTACGGCAGGGGCCATCTCCGGGTACAGAGGCAGCTTCGGCCGCTTTGGCGGGAGCTTGAGCGCCCTGCGCGCCGACCCTTTGCACGGGCCCCGCCAGCGTGCGCAGTTACACGACCGGCGCCTGCCTCTTCGGGCAGCAATGCAGCGCCAGCCCTTGCGGCGCGCCGCGTTCGCGCGCTCACCCACCGCTTGTCCACGGAGTTGTCCACAGGCTTTGTGGACATCTTTACAGCCATGGGCACGGCAACTGCCGTTCGCCTGCAAAGCAGGTCCCACCTGCAACAGGCAGAAGGAGCTTTCGTGGAGCGCGCAGGGACGATGGGCGGGGCGGTGGGTGACGGTGCGCCGGGCTGTGAAGCGTGGGCGCAGGTGATGCCCACCCAGATGTGGACCGCGACTCCCGACGGACGGCTGAACTGGGCCAACGACCGTGTGGTGGCCTACACCGGCTTGCCGATGGACGAGCTGATCGGCCAGGGCTGGGCGCAGGTGATCCACCCGGTCGACCTGCCCGAGGTGCAGCAGCGCTGGTCGCAGGCCATCACTTCCGGCGAACCGCACGAGGTGGAGTACCGCATGCGCCGCGCCGACGGCGAGTACCGCTGGCACCTGTCGCGCGCGGTGCCGGCGCGCGACGCGCAGGGCGGCATCTCGCAATGGATGGGCAGCAGCACCGACATCCACGAGCTGCGCCTGGCCGAGGCCCGCAGCCTGCGCGACCGCGACCGCATCTGGACGCTGTCGCAGGAGCTGATGCTGGTGTGCGACTACACCGGCCACATCCGCGCGGTGAACCCGGCGGCCACCCGCATCCTGGGCTGGGAAGAGGGCGAGATGGTGGGCCGCACCGTGGCCGATTTCCTGCACCCGGACGACCTGGCGCGCACCGCCGACGAGGTGGGCCGGCTGGCCGGCGGCGCCACCACCGCCGGCTTCGAGAACCGCTACCGCGCCCGCGACGGCAGCTTCCGTCTGCTGAACTGGACGGCCGTGCCCGACAGCGGGTTCATCCACGCGGTGGCCCGTGACGTGACCCGCGAGCGCGCCACCGAGGAGGCGCTGCGCCAGGCCCAGAAGATGGAAGCGGTGGGCCAGCTCACCGGTGGCGTGGCGCACGACTTCAACAACCTGCTGACCATCATCCGCACCTCCATCGACCTGATGCAGCGGCGCAGCCTGAGCCCGCAGCAGCAGCAACGCTGCATGGGCTCGATCGCCAATGCGGTGTCGCGGGCGGCGCGGCTCACCGGGCAGCTGCTGGCCTTTGCGCGGCGGCAGGCGCTGCAGCCGGTGAGCTTCGACGCCAGCGGTAACGTGCGCGCCATCGGCGAGATGATCCAGACCCTGGTGGGCGCGCGCATCCTGGTGGAGGTGCAGATACCCGACACGCCGTGCACCATCCACGCCGACCCCAGCCAGTTCGACACCGCACTGGTGAACATGGCGGTGAACGCCCGTGATGCGATGGACGGCGAAGGCCGGCTGCTGATCCGCGTGCGGCAGGTGCGCGGCATTCCGGCGCTGCGGGCGCAGCCGGCCATGGCCGGCGACTTCGTCGCCGTCTCGCTCACCGACAGCGGCGCCGGCATCGCGGCCGAGCACCTGGACGCGATCTTCGAGCCCTTCTTCACCACCAAGCCGGTGGGCCTGGGCACCGGGCTGGGCCTGTCGCAGGTGTTCGGCTTCGCGCGCCAGTCCAACGGCGCGGTGCACGTGGACAGCGTGGCCGGGGAGGGCGCCACGTTCACGCTGTACCTGCCGCAGCATGCCGACGGCAGCCGCAGCGCCGAGAGCGACGAGACCGAGGCCAGCCAGCCCGAACCGCCGGCCGGCGGCTGCGTGCTGGTGGTGGAGGACAACGCCGAGGTGGCCGCCTCGGTGCATCACACGCTGGGCGTGCTGGGCTATTCGGCGGTGCTGGCCCACAGCGCCCGTGCGGCGCTGGCCGAACTGGCGCGCGACGCCGACCGCTTCACCGCGGTGTTCAGCGACGTGGTGATGGCAGGCATGGACGGCATCGAGCTGGCGCGCGAGATCCGGCGGCTGCACCCGGGCCTGCCCATCGTGCTGTCCAGCGGCTACAGCAAGGTGCTGGCCGACGACACCTCGCACGGCTTCGAGCTGCTGCCCAAGCCCTACTCGCTGGACGCCTTGTCGCACCTGCTGCAGGCCGCCACGCGAGAGCGCCTGTTGCGCAGCGAAGCCACCCGGCTGCAGGAGCTGGACGCGCTGGGCGTGCTGGACACCGACGAGGAAGTGGCCTACGACGAGCTGACCCGCCTGGCCGCCACCTTCTTCGATGCGCCGGTGGCGCTCATCTCGCTGGTCGACCGCGACCGCCAGTGGTTCAAGTCGCGCGTCGGGCTGCAGATCCGCGAAACCCCGCGCGAGGACGCCTTCTGCACCCATGCCATCCAGCAGCCGCAGCAGGTGATGGTGGTCAACGACGCCCACGCCGACCCGCGCTTCCAGTCCAACCGGCTGGTGACCGGGGAGCCGCACATCCGCTTCTACGCCGGTGCACCGCTGGTCACGCCCACCGGCAATGCCATCGGTACTTTGTGCGTCATCGATTACCAGCCGCGCGAGGTGGATGCCCGGCAGATGGAGATGCTGCAGTACCTGGCGGCCAAGGTGATGCAACGGCTGGAGCAGCGCCGGCGTGATCGTTGACCCGACTTTGAACCGGAGTAGCGCTTGCTACGGCCGGGTCAACAGCGATTCAGCTTCGCCGCCGCCGCGCGATTGCGTAGGCTGAGGCATGAAAGCGATTCGATCAGATCGGCCCACCGCGGCCGTGGTGGGCGCCGGCATCGCCGGGGCCAGCTGCGCCCAGGCGCTGGCCGGTGCGGGCTGGCGGGTGCAGGTGTTCGACAAGTCGCGCGGACCGGGCGGCCGGCTGGCCACCCGCCGCATGGGTTGGACCGACGCCTCCGGCCAGCTGCGGCAGACCGTGCTGCACCACGGCGCGCCGGGCTTCACTGCCCGCAGCCCGCAGTTCGTGCAGTGGCTGCAGGAGGCCGTGGGCGCCGGCGCGGCGGAAGCCTGGCAGCCGCTGGTGGCCAGCGGCAGCCGCCCGGCGGGCGACGACCCCTACACCGTGCGCTACCGCGGCCTGCCCGACGGGCCGGCGCTGTGCCGCTGGCTGCTGCAGGGGCTGCCGGAGCTGCAGACCCATTGGAACCTGCCGGTCGACCAGCTGCAGCATGGCGCCGACGGCTGGCGTCTGCTGGCCGGCGGCCAGCCGCTGGGCGAAGCGGTCGATGCGGTGATCTTGGCCCTGCCACCCGCGCAGGCCGCGCCGCTGCTGGCGCCCCACCGGCGCGACTGGGCGCAGCGTGCCTCGCTGGTGTTGATGCAGCCTTGCTGGAGCCTGATGGGCGTCAGCGGCCCGCTGCCCGACGGCCTGGCGGCCGCTGCGCAGCCCTGGCAGATCGCCCGGCCGCAGCAGGGCGCGCTGGCCTTCATCCTGCGCGAGCCGGGTGAGACCGATGAGCTGCGCTGGGTGCTGCATGCGCGCGCCGGCTGGAGCCGCCAGCACCTGGAAGATCTGCCCGAGCAGGTGCTGCCCGAGCTGAAGGCGGCCTTGCAGAGCTGGCTGGGCACGTCGCCGGCCTGGCGGCATGCGGTGGTGCACCGCTGGCGCTTCGCGGTTCCGGCTGCGCAGCCGCTGCCCTTCGATGGACCTGCCGACAGTGATGCACCGCCAGCACCGGCCAGCTGCTGGTGGGACGCCGGCCAGGGCCTGGGCGTGTGCGGCGACTTCCTGGGCCATGCGCCCGCCAGCCCGGTGGGCAGCGGCGGCACGGTGGAAGGTGCCTGGGCCTCCGGACGGGCGATGGCGGCGCAGCTGCTGTCGTCCGCCGTACCCGCATCGGCCGCCGCAGGCGGCCATCCCCTTCTCAACACGGTGGCTTCATGAACCCGATCGTCCTCATCACCGGCGCCAGCGGCGGCATCGGCCGCACGCTGGCCACCCAACTCACCGAACAAGGTTGCCGCGTGGCGGCCGTGGGCCGCGACGCCGGCCGCCTGGCCGAGGTGCCGGCGGCGCTGCGCATCGTGGCCGACACCACCACGCCCGAAGGGGCGGCGCTGGCCGTGGCTGCCTGCACCGAAGGCCTGGGCGCCGCGCCCACGCAGCTGGCGCATGCGGTGGGCAGCACCCTGGTGGCGCCGCTGCACCGCACGCAGGACGTGGTGTACCGGGAGCTGATACGCGTGAACCTGGACAGCGCGGTGTACATGCTGCAGGCCTGGCTGGCCGGCCTGAAGGGCGCTGCCGGTTCGGCGGTGTTCGTCAGCTCGGTGGTGGCCCGCATCGGCGTGGCCAACCACGAAGCCATCGCCGCCGCCAAGGGCGGCGTGGAGGCGCTGGTACGCAGCGCCGCCGCCACCTACGCGGCCCAGGGCGTGCGCGTGAATGCGGTGGCGCCGGGCATGACCGAGACGCCGATGACCGCCGGCATGCTCAAGCTGCCCGCGATGCGCGAAGCCGCCGCCCGCCAGTACCCGCTGGGCGGCGTGCAGGCCGCCGGCGAGGTGGCCGGCGTGATGGCCTGGCTGCTGGGCGATGGCGCCGCCCGCCTCACCGGCCAGGTGGTGCCGGTGGACGGCGGCTTCACCACCGTGCGGCCGCTGGTGCGCTGAGGCTGCGCAGCCGCTGGGGGCCCGTCAAGGCGTGGGCGGGGTCGGCGGCGGCATGCCGCCCGGGCCGCCAGGACCTCCGGTACCACCCGGGCCGCCACCGGTCATGCCGGTTTCGGTGCTGCTGCAGCGGGCGCCGGTGTCGATCAGGATGTCGAAGCGCGCGCTGGCGTACTGGGTGGTGCGCGCCACCTGCAGCTTCAGCGAATCACCGGCCACCGCGCCCTGCACGCAGCTGTTGCTGCCCTGGTAGACCTGGTCGGTGGCATGCGGCTGGTCGGGCAGGCCGTGGGTGTAGTAGGGCAGGTTGCTGTCGGTGTACACCAGCTGCGAGAGCGTCTCGTCGAAGAAGAACTGCGTGGTCAGCGAGGTGGTCTGCCCGCTGCTGCCCACCGGCACCTGCCGCACCTTGCAGTGGATGTGCGGCGAGCGGCCGCTGTACCAGCCGGGGTAGATGGTCTTGAAGCGGGTCTTGCCCTGCTTGTCGGTGAGTTGGTAGCCGCGCAGGAACTTCTTGCCCACCGTGCTGTTGGCCGACACGTCGGAGTACAGGCCCAGCGCATTGCAGTGCCAGATGTCCACCATCGCATTGGGCAGCGGCGTCACCACGCCGGTGGTGCTGTTGAGGCTGGAGACGGTCACCGTCAACAGCAGCAACAGGCCGGCCTGGGTGCTGCCGTCCGTCGGGTCGATGCGGATGTCCGAGCGGTTCAGCATCTCGTCGACGAAGTACGGCCCTTCGGTCACGTCGACGGTGGAACGGTCGCCCAGCGCGGCCTGCACCAACGGCGAAGCGACGAGCGCGGCGGCACCGGCGCCGGCGCTGCGCAGGAAGATGCGGCGCGGGGTGTTGACGAGGCGTTGGCTCACGGCTGCGCTCCGGTGGGGTGGGTGGAAGAAGCGGCCTGCGCACGGCCGCGGCGTTGGCGGGCCAGGCCGCCCAGCGCCGCCAGGCCCGACAGCAGGCACAGCGCGCTGGCCGGCTCGGGCACGGCCGACACGCTGACCGCGGCCTGCAGCGGGTACAGCGTGCTTTCAGCGAACCAGGTGGCGCCGGCGTCGGTGCTGTCGGCCCAGGTGGACGTGAAGCCGCTGCCGCTGCCGGTGTTGCTGCTGGTCCAGCTCCACTGGCTGGCACCGCTGTCCTGGCTGAGCACCAGCCAGTAGGTGCTGCCGGTGGTCAGCGTGGTGCCGGTGAGGCTGAAGCTCAGCGTACCGGCGCTGCTGCTGGTGGCGGTGAAGGCCGCCAGCGCGCTGCCGGGAATCAGGCCGCTGCTGTCGCTGCTGTACAGCGTCAGGGCCGCGGTACCGCTGCTGGTGGTGGCTGCCAGCGTGGCCAGCAGCACAGCGCTGCTGGACAGCGTGGTGGTGTTGACGAAGCTGATGGCCAGCCAGTCGGTGGCGGTGGCTTCCAGCGTGTCGCTGCTGGTCTGGTCCAGGTTGCTGGACAGGACGGTGCTGGCTGCGGCCGGCATGGCGGCGCCGGCCAGCGCCAGGGCCACGCAGCAGGCCAGCGCCTGCAGCGGGCGCGCGGGCGGACGACGGTGAGGTGATGGCATCGAGGCTGTCTCCCAGGGTTGGAGAGCCCAGCATGCCGGCCCATGTTGTCGGGCCTTTATTCAGTTCGTGTCAGGCTTGACGCAGTGGCCGTGGCCAGCCCGGCAGGTCGGCCAGCTGCTTCAGCCCCTGGGTGCTGCGTTTCCACCAAGCCGAGAAGGAAGCGCAGGGCCGGTCCACCGGGTCGAACAGCCGTTCGGGGGGGCGCAGGTGCAGGCCCGCGGGTGCATGCGGGTCGGCATGCGGGTCGGACCAGGCCTGCACCGAGCGGGCCCCGGCCAGCAGCGCGGCCAGCGTGGCACGGTCGGCATGCAGGGCCAGCGGCGTCACTTCGGCCATGCGGGCCGCCGCCCAGCGCCAGCGGCCTTCGGTCCAGGGCCAGGCTGCATGGTGTTCGGCCGGCCACCAGCCCAGGCACACGGCATCGGCCGGCACGTCGGCCGGCGGTGCGCGCAGCGCCCAGGGATGCACCAGCCACACGTCGCGGCCGGCCACCCGCGCCGGCGCGGGCGCCGGTGGCAGCAGGTCTGCGGGCGGCATGGCATGGCGCGGCGGCTCTCTCACGCCACTGCTCACGCCGGTGCCTGCGCCGGCTGCGGGCGCCCGGGCGGCGTTGCGGGCCATCGCGTCCAGCGTCCCGTAGTCGGTGTCGATCACGCTGCCCGGGCTGTGCCAGGCCGGCGGCGCAAAGCGGGCCACGTTCTCGGCATTGAACAGGTAAGGCTGGTGGCTGCCGGTGCCGGCCACCCATTGCCAGCTGAGGTGGTTGCTGGCCAGGTCGCCGTCCAGCAGGTGGCCCAGCAGCCAGTCGGCGCCCGCGCGCCAGTGCACCTTGCGCAGGTGCACCAGGTAGCTGGCCAGCCACAGCCGCGCATGGTTGTGCAGCAGGCCGTGGGCATACAGCTGGTGCACCGCCTGGTCGACCACCGGCACGCCGGTGCGGGCTTCGCGCACGTCGGTGGGCACTTCGGCCGCATAAGCCTCGTCGGGCAGCGGCCCTTCATGCAGCGACTGCAGGATGCCGCTGCCGCGGTGCGCCCACACATGGCGGAAGAACTCGCGCCAGCCCAGCTCCATCACGAAGCGGTGCTGCAGGTGCAGGCCCGGGTGGCGCGCCGCCACGCCGGCCGCCACCTCGGGCAGGCTGACCACGCCATGCGTGATCCACGGCGACAGACCCGATACCGCGCCATCCAGCGCATTGCGGCTGTGTGCATAGGCGGCGGGCTGCACCGCCGCGATGCGGTCCAGCGCCTGGCGGCGGCTCATGCGGGCTGGCCCTGGCTGCCACCCACTCGGCCCTGGCGTATGGCCTCGGCCCGCTGGCTCACGGCCTGGCGTTCGGCCTCGGTCAGGCGCGAGAGGTTCTTCAGCTGCATCACCATGCGCTGGTTGCCGGCCAGCATCGGCTCGTGCCGCATCAGAAAGTCCCAGTACAGCGTGGTGAAGGGGCAGGCGTCGTCGCCCTCGCGTTCGGCGGGCTTGTAGCGGCACTGCGAGCAGGGCCCGCCCATGCGCTGGATGTAGCGGCCGCTGGCCACGTAGGGCTTGCTGCCCAGCAGGCCGCCGTCGCCGTACTGGCTCATGCCCAGGGTGTTGGGCAGTTCCACCCATTCCACCGCGTCCACGTACACCGCCAGGTACCAGGCATGCACCTGCTGCGGCTGCACGCCCAGCAGCAGCGCGTACAGGCCCGTGACCATCAGCCGCTGGATGTGGTGGGCATAGCCGTGGGCCAGCGTCTGCGTGATGGCGTCGCGCAGGCAGGCCATGTCGGTGTCGCCGGTCCAGTACCAGCCGGGCAGCGGCTGCTGCGCGTACAGTGCATTGCGTTCCAGGTAGCCGGGCATCTGCGTCCAGTAGATGCCGCGCACGTACTCGCGCCAGCCCAGGATCTGGCGGATGAAGCCTTCCACGCTGGCCAGTGGCGCATGGCCGGCGTGGTAGGCCGCCTCGGCCGCATGCACCACCTCGAACGGGTTCAGCAGCTTGAGGTTGAGCGCGGCCGACAGCTGCGAGTGGTAGAGCCAGGGCTCGCCGGGCCACATCGCGTCTTCATAGCGGCCGAAGAGCGGCAGCCGTTCGGCGACGAAGGTCTGCAGCGCCTGCAGGGCCTGCTCGCGCGTCACCGGCCAGGCAAAGCTGTCCAGGCTGCCGGGGTGTTCGGCAAAGCGCGTGCGCACCAGGTCCAGCACCTCGCGGGTGATGGCGTCGGGCTCGAACAGGGCACGCTGCGGCAGCAGGCCGGGGCCTTTGGCGCCGAAGGACTCGCGGTTGTCCACATCGAAGTTCCACTGCCCGCCCACCGGCTTGCCATGCTGCATCAGGATGCCGTGGCGCTGGCGCATCTCGCGGTAGAAGAACTCCATGCGCAGGCTTTTGCGGCCCTTGGCATAGGCCGCGAACTCGCGCACGGTGTTGAAGAAGTGGCGGTCTTCGCACACCTCCAGCGCCAGGCCGGCGGCTTCCACCACGGCCTTGAGCGACTGCCACACCCGCCAGTCGCCGGGCGCGGTCATCACCACGCGCTGCGGCTTCAGCGCGGCCAGCGTGGCCTGCAGCTCGTCGGCCAGGCTGCCGCGGTTGTCGGCGTCGTCCAGCCGGCGGTAGTGCAGCGGCCGGCCCGCCTCGCGCAGCGCCTGCGCAAAGTGCCGCATCGCGGCCAGGAAGAGGGCGATGCGCTGCTGGGCCGACCACACGTGGGTGGACTCTTCGGCCACCTCGGCCATCCACACCGCGTCCTGCGTGTTGTCGAAGCCGTCGAAGGCCGCGGCCTGCAGGTCGAGCTGGTCGCCCAGCACCAGCACCAGGTGACGGACGGCGGCCATCAGCCCGCGGCGCCCGTGGATGCGCCGCTGCCACCGCGGCTGCGGCGGCAGGCGTCTGAGCAGAACTTGACCTCGTCCCAGCTGCGCGCCCAGCGTTTGCGCCAGGTCATCGGCCGGCCGCAGGCCACGCAGGGCTTGCTGGGCAGGTGCTGCTTGTTGCCCTTGAAGGCGGCGGACTCGGCGGCGGGGCGGGGGCGGCTGGGCATCGGCGGCGGCGCGTGGCAGGCGGGAGGTGGGGCACTGTGCCACGGCCTCCATGGCCCTGCGGGCCGTCAGCCGTTGGCGGGCTGGCCGGTGCGGCGCCAGCAGCCCTTGCCGTCGCGCTTGGCGGCATACAGCCCTTCGTCGGCGGCCAGCAGCAGGGGGTCGGGCTCGCCGCCGTCCAGCGGGGCCAGGGCCACGCCGATGCTGGCGCGCGCCGGCAGGTCGACCAGACCGCCCAGGTCGTGCGGCTGGGCCAGCGCCTGCAGCATGCGCTGTGCGATCTCGGCGGTCACGGCTTCATCGGCCCCGGGCAGCAGCACCACGAACTCGTCGCCGCCCAGCCGGCACACCAGGTCCTCGGCGCGCACCACGTCGGCCAGGCGCCGCGCTACGCTCTTGAGCAGCCAGTCGCCGGCCGCATGGCCGTGGCGGTCGTTCACTGCCTTGAAGCCGTCCAGGTCCAGGCACAGCACCGCGAATCGGTGCCCGTCTGGCAGGCCGCGGCACAGTGCCACCAGGCGCTCGCGCAGCATCAGCCGGTTGGGCAGCTCGGTCAGCGGATCGTGCATCGACAGCCGGCGGTTCTCCTGCTGGGCGCGCAGCGCACCGATCACGATCTGGTGGTTCAGGCCCAGCAGCACCTGGAAGGCGTAGGCGGCGGCCGGCATCAACCACGCCAGCAGGTGCAGTTCGGGCAGGGGCGAAGTCAGCAGTCCCACGCAGACGGCCGCCCACAGCACGTACAGGTAGAGCGCGGCCAGCCGCGGAAACGCCTGCCAGCGCGAAACGCAATAGCCGGAAAAGCCGGAGGCGATCATCGCACTGACCACCACCAGGTACAGCGACGGTTGCCGGATCGACAGGCTGATGCCCGCGGCCACCCAGGTGAGCCACACCGCGTTGACCAGCAACACCCGGCGCATGGGCAGGCGCCGGCCCTGTTGCTCAGCCACCGTGATCAACCGGCTGCACCACAGGCGCAGCACCAGCAGGACCAGATCGGACAGCAGCCAGGCCAGGGCCCAGGCGGCACCTGTGATCCAGAAGGCCATGCCCGCGACGATCTGCGCCCAGAAGGAGGCCAGCAGCGAGACCAGGAAGGGCTCGCGCAGCGTCAGCACCATCGCCCGCCGAACCTCGGGCAGCTCGCGCTGGCCGGTGCCGCACAACCACAGGAAGACCCGATCGCCCAGCGCACGAGGGCCGGGTGAGGCGGGGTGGGGCACGGCCAAGGACTTCACAGTCGGCATATCGGAACCCGGGCCGCCCGATGCAGGCCGCCCTGCGGGCTGCATCGGCGGAGATCGTGAATTCCCTCGCACTGCGAAGAATCTAATGCGTCAGAATCATAAGTGACTCAAGCAGTGGGGGTGGTTGGCCGATAAGGCGCCCTGGCGTGCAGCGAATGCGCCCCGGCTCCCAGGTCCTACTCCATGTCGCCGTCTCCCCCCGAATCCCTGTGGTCAGCCGTCACCGCCAAGCGGCGCAAGCTGCGCCGCTGGCTCATCTTGGCCAACCTGGTCGCGGCGGTGCTGCTGGCCTCGCTGGTGCTGTCGGTGCTGCTGCGGGCCAAGGCCAGCTACGAAGCGCGCGCCCGCGACCTGGCCGAATCACTGGCGGCGGTGGCCCAGCTCAACATCGGCAGCGAGCTGTCGCAGGTGGATGCGGTGCTGCGCAGCACGCTGCAGGACCTGTCGCTGCCGCGGCTGCGTGCCCTGCTGGGTGATGCGGGCACCACCGATCTGCTGATGCACCGGGCCTCCTTGCTGCCGGCGATGGAGGGCCTGCGGCTGACCGATGCCGAGGGCCAGGTGCGCTGGGGCACCGGGCTGGCGGGCGTGCCGGTGCCTTCCGTCAGCGACCGCGACTACTTCGTCACCGCGCACGGGTCGCCCGATGCGCAGCCCATCGTTTCGGGGCCGCTGCAGTCGCGGCTCACGGGCATGTGGGTGATGGTGGTGGCGCGGCCGCTGGTGGTGGAGGGCCGTTTCGAGGGCCTGCTCTACGCCACCATCCCGGTGGACCACATGGTGCAGCTGTTCAGGCGCTACGAACTGGGCCTGCACGATGCCATCACCCTGCGCACCGACGACCTGCGCCTGGTGGCCCGCCATGCGCCCGGCGGCGGCGCGCAGGGCGAGGTGGGCCTGGCCGCCGTCTCGACGCAGCTGCGTGAGGCGACACAGCGCCAGCCCACGGCGGGCTGGTTCGTCTCGCGCGCGGCCATCGACAACCTGCCCCGCACCACGGCCTACCGCCAGGTGGCGGGCTGGCCGCTCAAGGTCTTCGCCGGGGTGAGCAACGAGCGCTTCTTCGAGCCCTGGCGCGAGCAGGCGCTGCAGGTATCGCTGACCGCGGCGCTGGCCTGGCTGCTGCTGGTGGCGGCTGCCTTCGCCATCTTCCGCTTCGGCGCGCGGGAGGCCCTGGCCATGGACCAGCTGGCCGCCCAGGCGGTGGCCCAGCGTGAGGCGCAGCAGCGCATCGCGGCCCTGCTGCGCGAGCAGGCGGCCATGCTGGACAACGACCTGGTCAGCATGGCCCGCGTCAGCGGTCGCGCCATCCGCTGGAGCAACGTGGCCTTCGAGCGCCTGCTGGGCTACGGCCCTGGTGAATTGAACGACCAGTCCATGGCCGTGCTGTATGCCGACGAGGCCACGTTCGAGCGCGTCGGCCGTGAGGCCTATCCGGTGCTGGCGTCTGGCAGCAGCTACCGCAGCCAGGTGCCGATGCGCCGCAAGGACGGCACGGTGCTGTGGGTGGAGATCACCGGCGCGCGGCTGGCCGGCGACGACAGCTTCTGGATGGCGGTGGACATCACCGCCGCCAAGGCCGCCCACGAGCAGCTGGTGCACGTGGCGCACCACGACCCGCTGACCCAGCTGCCCAACCGCACGCTGCTGCTGCAGCGGCTGCGGCACAGCCTGGCGGTGCAGGCGCGCAGCGGCACTGCGCTGGCGGTGTGCTACCTGGACCTGGACGGCTTCAAGGGCATCAACGACCGCTTCGGCCATGACGCGGGCGATGCGCTGCTGGTGGCCGTGGCGCGCCGCATGGAGCACCAGCTGCGGCCCGGGGACACCGTGGCCCGCATCGGCGGCGACGAGTTCGTGCTGGTGCTGACCGAGCTGCCGCCCGAAGCCTGGCCGCCGGTGCTGGACCGGCTGGTGGACGCGCTGCGCCAGCCGGTGAAGCTGGAGGGCGGCCAGACCGTGCAGGTGGGCGCCAGCGTGGGCGTGGCCGCCGCCACCCCCGACGCCGACGCCCACGCCCTGCTGAGCCTGGCCGACCAGGCGCTGCTGCGCGCCAAGCGCGAGGGCAAGGGACGGGTGGTGCTGGCCGCCGGCGCCTGACGTCGCCTCACGTTCTAGACTGCCCCCTGCCAAGACAGGGGACCGCCATGAGCGACGACGCCATTCAACCGCACCTGGCGCAAGCCCAGGCCGACGCCGACCCGCAGGAGACCGCCGAATGGCGCGAGGCGCTGGCCTCGCTGCTGGCCGAGGCCGGCCCGCAGCGGGTGCGCGAGATCATGGACCTGCTGGCCGCCGACGCGCGCCATCCGCGGGTGGGCTGGCAGCCGGCGCTGGGCACGCCTTACGTCAACACCATCCCGGCCGAGCGGCAGCCGGCCTTTCCGGGCGACTTGGCCATCGAGGAGCGGCTGGCTTCGCTGATGCGCTGGAATGCGCTGGCCATGGTAGTGCGTGCCAACCAGGCCGAGCTGGGCGGCTCCAGCGAGCTGGGCGGCCACATCGCGAGCTATGCCAGCGCGGCCGACCTGTTCGAGGTGGGCTTCAACCACTTCTTCCGTGGGGGCGCCGCGCGAGACAGCGACCTGGTGTTCTACCAGCCGCATTCGGCGCCCGGCGTGTATGCCCGCGCCTTTCTGGAAGGCCGGCTGACCGAGCAGGATCTGGCCCACTACCGGCAGGAGATCGCGGCCACCCGAGCCGGGGCACGCGGCCTGTCCAGCTACCCGCACCCCTGGCTGATGCCGGACTTCTGGCAGTTTCCGACCGGCTCGATGGGGCTGGGCCCGATCAGCGCCATCTACCAGGCGCGCTTCATGCGCTACCTGCACCACCGCGGCCTGCTGGACACCGCCCGGCGCAAGGTGTGGGGCGTGTTCGGCGACGGCGAGATGGACGAGCCGGAAAGCATGAGCGCGCTGACCCTGGCCGCGCGCGAGCAGCTGGACAACCTGGTGTGGGTGGTCAACTGCAACCTGCAGCGGCTGGACGGCCCGGTGCGCGGCAACGGCCGCATCATCGACGAGCTGGAGGCGCTGTTCGCGGGCGCCGGCTGGCGCGTCATCAAGCTGGTGTGGGGCTCGGACTGGGACGGCCTTTTCGCCCGCGACACCGAAGGCGCGCTGCAGCGCACCTTCGCACGCACGGTGGATGGCCAGCTGCAGACCTTTGCCGCCAAGGACGGCCGCTACAACCGCGAGCACTTCTTCGGCCAGGACCCGGCGCTGGCCGCGCTGGCCCAGGGCTTGACCGACGAGCAGATCGACCGCCTGAAGCGCGGCGGCCACGACCTGGTCAAGATCCATGCGGCCTACCACGCGGCCATGCGCACCACCGGCCGGCCCACCGTCATCCTGGCGCAGACCAAGAAGGGCTATGGCATGGGCGAGGCCGGCCAGGGTCGCATGACCACCCACCAGCAGAAGAAGCTGGACCGTGACGACCTGATCGCCTTCCGCAACCGCTTCGCGCTGCCGCTGACCGACGAGCAGGCCGCGCGGCTGGACTTCGTCAAGCCGGCGGCCGACAGCGCCGAGATGCGCTACCTGCACGAGCGGCGCGCCGCGCTCGGCGGCTTCGTGCCCGCGCGCAGCGCCGCCGCCCAGCCGGTGCCGGTGCCGCCGCTGGCGCGTTATGGCGAGTTCGCCATCGCGGCGCAGGGCAAGGAGATGAGCACCACCATGGCCTTCGTGCGCATGCTCACCGGCCTGCTGAAGGACGGCGCGCTGGGACCGCGCATCGTGCCCATCGTCGCGGATGAAGCGCGCACCTTCGGCATGGCCAACCTGTTCAAGCAGGTGGGCATCTATGCCTTCAGCGGCCAGGCCTACGAGCCCGAGGACATCGGCTCGGTGCTCAGCTACCGCGAAGCCACCGATGGCCAGATCCTGGAAGAAGGCATCAGCGAGGCCGGTGCGCTGAGCAGCTGGACGGCGGCGGCCACCAGCCATTCGGTGCACGGGCTGCCGATGCTGCCCTTCTACATCTACTACTCGATGTTCGGCTTCCAGCGCGTGGGCGACCTGATCTGGGCGGCCGCCGACCAGCGGGCGCGCGGCTTCCTGCTGGGGGCCACCGCCGGCCGCACCACGCTGGGCGGCGAAGGCCTGCAACACCAGGACGGCGCCAGCCTGCTGCAGGCCAGCACGGTGCCCAACTGCCGCGCCTACGACCCCTGCTTCGCCGGCGAATTCGCGGTGATCCTGGACCACGGCATGCGGGCCATGCTGGAGCGGCAGGAGGACGTCTTCTACTACGTCACCCTGATGAACGAGAACTACGCCCAGCCCTCGCTGCCCGAGGGCGTGGAGGCCGACGTCATCAAGGGCCTGTACCGGCTGGCGCTGCACCAGCCGGCCACGCAGCCGGTGGGCCGCGTGCGGCTGCTGGGCAGCGGCACCATCCTGCGCGAAGTGCTGGCCGCGGCCGAACTGCTGGCCACGCAGTGGCAGGTCGAGGCCGAGGTGTGGAGCGCCACCAGCTTCTCGGAACTGGCGCGCGATGCGGCCGAGGTGGAGCGCTGGAACCGCCTGCACCCCGAGGCGGCGCCGCGCAGCAGCCACCTGGCGCAGTGCCTGCCCGGCGACGAGCCGGTGGTGGCCGCCAGCGACTACGTGCGCGCCTGGCCGCAGCTGGCCGGCGCCTACCTGCAGGCGCCTTTCACCGCGCTGGGCACCGACGGCTTCGGCCGCAGCGACACCCGCGCCGAGCTGCGCCGCTTCTTCGAGGTGGACCGCGGCCACGTGGTGCTGGCCGCGCTGACCGCGCTGCGCCAGCAGGGTCGGGTGGGCGTGGAGGCTTGCAGCCAGGCGATCGCGCACTTCGGCCTGGAGGTGGCGTCCGGGGTGCCGTGGGGGCGGTGAGGCGCTGCCCCGACTCTCAGTCGCCGTTCAGCGCGGGTTCTGTCAGCCAGTCTCCCAGGGCCTCGGGCCGCAGCGGCTGGCTGTAGAAAAAGCCCTGCAGCTCGTCGCAGCCGGCGGCGCGCAGCGCGGCGGCCTGGGCCGGCGTTTCAACGCCTTCGGCCACCACCTTCAGCTTGAGCGTGTGCCCCAGGCCGACGATGGCCTGCACGATGGCGCGGGCGGTGGAGTCGGCCAGCATGTCGTGCACGAACGAGCGGTCGATCTTCAGCTTGTTGATCGGGAAGCGGTTGAGGTAGTTGAGGCTGGAGTAGCCGGTGCCAAAGTCGTCGATCGCCAGGCCCACGCCGAGCTGCCGGATCGCCTGCATCGTGCGCAGCGTGCTGTCGGCGCGGTCCATCAGCATCGATTCGGTCAGCTCCAGCTCCAGCCCGCCGGGCGGCACCGCATGGCGGGCCAGGCTGCCGGCCAGTGTGTCCAGCAGCGTCGGGTCCTGCAGCTGCGGCGCCGACAGGTTGATGGAGACGTTGAGCGGCGGCAGCCCCTGGTCGCGCCAGCGGCCGATCTGCGCGCAGGCCTCTTCGATCACCCAGGCGCCCATGGGCACCACCAACCCGCTTTCCTCGGCAATGGGCACGAACACCGACGGGCTCATCGGGCCCAGCTCTTCGCTGTCCCAGCGCAGCAGGCCTTCCACCCCCACGGTGCGCCCGCTGCGGGCGTCGATGCGCGGCTGGTAGGCCAGGCGCAGTTCACCGGCCTCGATCGCGCGCCGCAGCGCCGCCTCGGTGCGGTGGCGCTGCAGGGCACGTTCGGTCATCTCGGCAGTGAAGAAGGCGCTGGCGTTGCGGCCGCCGGCCTTGGCCTGGTACATGGCGGTGTCGGCATGGCGCATCAGCGTGTCCAGGTCGCTGCTGTCGTCCGGCGCCAGCGCAATGCCCACGCTGCAGGAGACGTTCAGCTCGGTGCCGTCCACCACATGCGGCTGGCGGATGCGCGGGATCAGCCGCTGCTCCACCACGTGGGTCACGTCGTCCACCGTGTCCACGCCGTTGATCACCACCACGAACTCGTCGCCCCCCAGGCGGCTCACGGTGTCGCCCGCGCGCACCGCTTCCAGCAGCCGCCGCGCCACCGAGCGCAGCAGGCCATCGCCGATGTGGTGGCCCAGCGTGTCGTTGATGTCCTTGAAGCGGTCCAGGTCGATGAACATCACCGCCACCTTCTGGCCGGTGCGCTGCGCCTGCTGCAGGGCCAGCCGCAGCCGCTCGATGCACAGCGATCGGTTGGGCAGCTCCGTCAGCACGTCGTGCTGGGCCAGGAACTGGATGCGAGCTTCGCTCTTCTTGCGGTCGGCGATGTCGATCGAGGTGAAGATGTAGTGCGTCACGTCGCCGCGTGCACCGGGGCCTTCACGCACCGGGCTGATCAGCATCCAGGCCGGGTATTCGGTGCCATCGCGCCGGCGCAGCCACAGCTCGCCCTGCCAGGTGCCGCGGCGCCCCACGGCGGCCCAGACCTCGTCGATGAAGCCGGGTGGGTTGGCATTGCCCAGCAGCAGCCGGGGCGGCTCGCCCACCACGTCCTGCAGGTCGTAGCCCGTGGCCTTGTGGAAGGACAGGTTGGTGGTGAGGATGCGCCGGTCGGCGCCGACGATCATGATGGCCTCGGTGGAGGCTTCGAACACCTTGGCCCACAGCTCCAGACGGCGGCGCATCTGCTTCAGGTGGTTGATCGGCGAGAAGACCGTGATCACCGCGTCGCGGCCCTGGTACTGCACGCGGCGGGCGCTGAGCACGGCCCAGGCGGGCTCGCCGCTGCCCTGCCAACGCACCTCGAACTCATGCACCGCGTCGCGGTCGGCCAGCTGCTGGAAGAAGTGCGCCCGCACCGGCGCTTCCAGGCCCACCGCCCAGGGGTCGTCACGCCGGCCGTTCAACCATGATTCGGCAGGTGGGTTGGCATGCAGCACCTCGTGGCCGGGAATGGCCGTCACCATCAGCGGGATGGGGGTGGATTCCACCAGTGCCCGCTGGGCCTCGGCGGCGCGGGCGCTGGCGGCCAGCTCCTGCTGCGCGGTGCGCTCGCGGTCCAGCTGGGCCAGCATGTCGTTGAAGGCCAGCACCAGGCGGCCGATCTCGTCCTGGCTGCGCCAGTCGGCGCGCAGCGTGGGGTCGCCGGTGCGCCGCACCTCGTCGGCCACGCCGGCCATGCGGCGCAGCGGCACCGAGATCTGCCGCGCCACGCCCCACACCAGCGACAGGATGGCCAGCAGCAGCACGAGTGCGGTGCCCAGGTGCATCCACATGCGGGTGTAGAGGCCGTCGATGCGGGTGGCCAGCAGCCGCTCCAGTTCGGTGGCGCCCAGCTGCCAGGCCTGGTGCAGCTCGCTCACCAGCTCGGCCTGTGCCAGGTGCACGGCGCGCAGGCGGTCGCGCGTGGCGCCGTCGTCGATGTAGGCGCGCGAGGCGCGCCGCAGCCCCTCGATGGCGGCGGCCAGCCGCGCCTGCGCCGGGTCCAGCGCGGCGCGCAGCGCCGGCGTGGAGGCGGCCACCGCCTCGGCCTGGTCGCTGGCAATGCCCTGTGCCACCGCGTCGAGCTGGCCCTCCAGCACCAGGTACTGGGTGCGCAGCACGGCCGACTCGCGGCGGGTGTCGGGCCGCAACTGCGCGCCGATGCGGTCCAGCACGTCCAGCAGCTCGGGGTAGCGCAGCAGCACCAGCGACATGCTGTAGTAGCTGTCGAGGTCGGGGTCCAGGATCAGGTTGGACTGGTTGCCCACGCGCGTGACCAGGGCCCGGCCCTGCCCGAGCACCGCCGTCACGGTGTCCGGGGCGGGGCGCGGGCCCAGGGCTTCCAGCGATCGCTGCAGCAGCGAGGCCGCCTCCGCGCTCTTCATGCCTTCGCCATGCAGCCGTTCGGTTTCGGCCACCGATCGGGCCAGTGGCAGCCAGCCTTCCGGCCTTGCCGCCGGCACCGGACCGATCGACGTCCGCGCCAGCGTCACCAGCACGTCGCTGGTGCGGCGGATGTAGGCGATGCCGCTCTCCTCCTTGCGCGCGAAGTCGATGGCGATGAACTTCTCGTTGATCAGGATGCCGCTGATGTAGATGACGGCGGTGAGATCAAGCAGGTAGATCAGGAGCAGCTTCCGGCCCACGGACAGGCGGCCCAGGAAGCGGGCGAACAGACGCGACATCGAGGTCCTTGTACGGCGGGGACGACTGCTGCAGGCACACGGCCACCAGGGGTTGACGGCATGCTGCACTGCAACTTGAGCGCCGACGGGTTTGCGCGGCCTCAGCCAGCCGGGCTCGCGTGCACGGCCCGTGCCAGCGGCGCCCTGCCCATGGCCACACACCACTTTTCAAAGATGCTGAAACCTGAATAGTTGCGAGAAACGGCCGATGACGTGGACGGAACAATCGTCAGAGGCAACATGAGCATCTCGAACTGGAAGGTGGTGACCCGCCTGGCCGTGGGCTTTTCATTGGTGCTGGCCTTGATGGCCGCGATCACCGCGCTGGGCGTCGACCGCATGGCCCGCATCCAGGCCCACCTGGACCAGATCGTGGGCGTGAACAACGCCGACACCAAGCACCTGGGCACGATGTACGACAGCGCCTCCAACCGCGCGATGGCGATGCGCGACGTGGTGCTGCTGGCCGGCACGCCCGGGCAGCAGGCCCAGGTGGCGCGGTTCGCCGAGCTGGCGGCGCAGTACCCCCAGGCCAAGCGCGAGCTGGACAGTCGCCCGCCCCATCCGCAGAAGCAGGCGATCCGCGAACGCATCGACGCCGCCGAGCAGGCCGCGCTGCCCGTTTTCCAGCGCGTGATCGATCTGGCCACCAGCGGCCAGGAGGCCGCCGCGCGCGAGCTGCTGACCACCCAGGCCATCGCGGCGCAGACGCGCTGGCTGGGAGAGCTGAATGCGCTGATCGACCTCAACGACGAACTCAGCCGGCGCGACAACGAGGCCGCGCAGGCCTCCTACCGCAGCGGCTGGATGTTGATGCTGGCCCTGGGCGGTGCGGCCCTGGTGCTGGGCATCGTGGCGGCGCTGGTCATCGTGCGCAGCCTGCTGGTGCAGCTGGGCGGCGAGCCAGCCGCCGCCATGCAGCTGGCGCAGCGCATCGCGGTGGGCGACCTGTCGGTCGACGTGCGCGTGGCGCCCGGCGACACCCGCAGCCTGATGTTCAACCTCAAGACCATGCGCGACGAACTGGCCCGCATCGTCAGCGGCGTGCGCCACGGCACCGAGGGCATCACCCGGGCGGCCGACCTCATCGCGCAGGGCAACCAGGACCTTTCGCAGCGCAGCGTGGAACAGGCCGAGTCGCTGGACAAGACGGCGGTAGCCATCGAGCAGCTGACCGCCACCGTGCAGCAGAACGCCGACAGTGCGGGCCAGGCCAACGAGCTGGCCGTGTCGGCCTCCAGCGTGGCGGTGCAGGGCGGCCGCGAGGTGAGCGAGGTGGTGCAGACCATGGGCCAGATCCACAGCTCGGCGCGGCGCATCGTCGACATCATCGGCGTGATCGACGGCATTGCCTTTCAGACCAACATCCTGGCGCTGAACGCCGCGGTGGAAGCCGCCCGCGCCGGTGAGCAGGGCCGCGGCTTTGCCGTGGTGGCCAGCGAGGTGCGCAGCCTGGCCCAGCGCTCGGCCGTCGCCGCCAAGGAGATCAAGAGCCTGATCGACGACTCGGTGACCCGCATGGACTCGGGCAGCCAGCTGGCCGAAAGCGCGGGCGCCACCATCGCCGCGGTGGTGGAGAGCGTGCAGCGCGTGACCCGCATCGTGGGCGACATCAGCGTGGCCAGCCGCGAGCAGAGCCTGGGCATCAGCCAGGTCAACGAAGCCATTGCGCGCATGGACAGCGCGACCCAGCGCAACACCGCCCTGGTGGGCGAAGCCAGCGCCGCGGCGCAGTCGCAGCAGCAGCAGGCGGCGCAACTGCTGGCGGCGGTGAGCGTGTTCAGGCTGGGGTGAGGGCGGGCGGGGCGCTCAGCTGTCGCGCAGCAGCTCCGACAGCGCGTGGGCCAAGGGCGCGCGCTGCACGGGCTTGGACAGCACCCGGTGCACGCCGGCGCTGCTCGCGCGCTGCGCCAGCAGCGCGCCGCCATACCCGCTGAGCAGCAGCACCGGCAGATGCGGCGCGTGCTCGCGCAGCGCCTGGGTCAGCTGGGTGCCGGTGAGCCCGGGCATCACCTCGTCGCTGATCAAGGCCGCGAAACCCTCGGGCTCGGCCTGCACCGCCCGCAGGGCTGCCGCGGGGTCGGTGAAGCCCTCGGGCGCATAGCCCAGCCCCTGCAGCATCTCGACGGTCAGTGCGACGAGATCGGGTTCGTCGTCCACCACCAGCAGGCGCTGGCCGGTGCCGCGGACGCCATCGGGCACCGGGTCGGCCGCAGCGGCCGCCGCGTCGGTGCACTCGGGCAGGTACAGCGTGAAGCAGGCGCCTTGCGCCGGGCGGCTCTGCACGTCCACCGCGCCGCCGAATTCGGTCACCACGCCGAAGACGACCGCGAGCCCCAGCCCGGTGCCCGACTGCGCCGCCTTGGTGGTGAAGAAGGGCTCGAACAGATGCTCCATCACGGTCTGCGAGATGCCGGCGCCCTGGTCGGCCACCGACAGGGCGAGGTAGCGGCCCGGCGGCAGCCGGGTGTGCGACAGCACACGCGGCGCGTCGATCATCACGCGCGCCAGCTGCACGCTCAGCAAGCCGCCGTCGGGCATGGCCTGCATGGCATTCGTGCACAGGTTCATCACCGCTTCGAAGGCCTGCGTGGCATCGCCCCTGAGCCGCGCTCCCGGTGCCTGCAGCCGCCGCTCGAGCACGATGCCCGAGCGCAGCGACGCCGACAGCAGCGTCAGCACCTCCTCGACCACCGGCTCCAGTTCGAACACGGTCGAGGTCTTGGCGCCGCCGCGGCTGAAGGCCAGGATGCGTTCGCACAGCGCCTTGCCGCGCAGCGCCGCCTGCATCACCTTGTCGAGGTGCCGCGCCTGCGCGCTGCCGGGCGCTGCGGCGTCCTGCGCCATCTCGCCGAAGCCGACGATCGCCGCCAGCACGTTGTTGAAGTCGTGTGCCACGCCGCCCGCCAGGGTGCCCAGCGACTCCAGCTTGCCGGCGCGCGACACCTGGGCCTGCAGCGCCGCCTGCGCCGCCGCTCGCCGGCGGTCGGCCAACTGCACCACGTAGACGGCCGAAGCCATGACCAGCAGCAGCACCGTCAGCCCCGCGCCGGCCAGCTCGGCGGCATCGCGCCACGGGCCGAGCACGGCAGACATCTCGCGCGACACCAGCACGCGGGCGCCGTAGTGCGGCACAGCGGGGCTGCTCACGAGGTTCTTGCTGCCGTCCGCGAAGGTCAGGCGGTTGAGCTCGGCGCTCGGGTCGCGGGCGAGCGTGGACCGGACGTCGGCGCCCGCGATGCCCGCTGCGTTCACGGCCGCCAGCGGCGCGCCGTCGTGGCGCAGCACCAAGAGGCGCAGGTCGTCGACGGGCAGCGCCTGGGCCAGCGAGCCCAGCATGGCCGCCGCAGGGAGGGTCGAGACGATCCAGCCGTGGCGACCGCCGGGCAATGAGAAGGGCACGGCCAGCGCGATCTCCGAGGCCGCGCCGCTCTGCCCGGCTGGTGTGACCACGGTGCTGCCGCTCAATGCAAGCCGGTCATGCGGCAGTGAAGCCAGCGGCGGATCGAAGGCGGCCGTGGCCGGCGGCGGCCGGTCGCTCGACGCGGCAAGCACGCTGCCGGCGGCGTCCAGCACCCACAGCGCTTGCAGCAGCGGCATCAGGTCGGCGCGTGCAGCGAGCACGCGCCCCGCGCCGGGATCGTCCAGCGACAGATGCGCTTCCTCCAGTTCGGCCCGCAGCGCCTGCAGGCCTTCTTCGGCACCGCGCAGGCCGCGCTCGACGGCATCGGCCGTGGCCAGCGAGATCAGGCGCAGCTCGCGGCCCTGGGCCTGGACCGTCTCGTGCCGCAGGTGCCACAGCGCCAGCGCAACGACGGCCGCCAGTGCGAGCCACAGGCTGGCGGCGATGAGCCAGGGCCGTTCGGTCGGCGATGGCGGGGTACTGGGCAATGCGGGCATCGGTCGGGTGAGAATCAGGTATCCAACGTCAGGGCTGAAGCGCAGCGCGTCTGCGCCGGCCGCGAGATTCTTGATGAACGCCAACGCCACCCCGCACATCCTCATCGTCGACGACGACCCCGCGGTTCGTGAGCTCGTGGTCGAGTATCTCGGCAACAACGACATGCGCACCAGCGCGGCTGCTTCGGGCCGGGAGATGTTCGAGCGCTTCGACAGCGAGGCGATCGACCTCGTGCTGCTGGACCTGAAGCTGCCGGGCGAAGACGGCATGCAGCTGGCTCGCAGCCTGCGCGAGCGCGCCACCGTGCCCATCGTGCTGCTGACCGGACGCAACGAGGAAGCCGACCGCGTGATGGGCCTGGAGCTGGGCGCCGACGACTATGTGACCAAGCCGTTCAGCCCGCGCGAGCTGCTGGCGCGGGTGCGAGCCGTGCTGCGGCGCTACCAGGTGCAGGCCACGCTGCCCGAGCGCGACAACGCCCGCCGCGCTTACCGCTTCTCGGGCTGGGAGCTGAACCTGCGCACGCGCCGGCTGCAGGCGCCGGACGGCCGGCTCGTCGAGCTGTCCAACGGCGAGTTCAGCCTGCTGGCCGCGCTGTGCCGTGCGCCGCAGCGCGTGCTCAGCCGCGACCAGCTGCTGTCGATGTCGCGCCTGCACGAGGCCGAGGTCTACGACCGCACGGTCGACGTGCAGATCCGTCGCCTGCGGGTGAAGATCGAGGCCGACCAGACGCGGCCGGCACTGATCGTCACCGAGCGCGGCGCCGGCTACCGGCTGGCCAGCGAGGTCGAAACGCTGTACTGACCGTCGTTCGCCTGCGTGGCACGACACCCACCGCATGCAGGGCTGACCGGGCATCGCGCCATGCCGCACGGACAAGCCGCGCGCCCAGGGCGATGGCGGCCCCGCCCAGCGCCACGGCCAGCGCGACCAGCAGCCATTCGACCGTGTCCAACATGGCGAGTGTGCTCGTCTGCAGGCCGTGGCTTGGCTCAGCGGTAGTGGTGCCAGTAGCCGCCCAGCATCAGGTTCACGCGTGGCACGTACGGGTTGTAGTAGTAGGCGGGGGCCACGGCCGTTGCCACCACCGGCACCGGGTAGGTCACCACGGGGGCCGGGGTCACCACGGTGGTTGCGGCTGGCACCGCGGCGCCGACCTGCTGCGGCGTCACGTTCACGTTCAGCGCGATCCGCTCGCCGGGGTCCTGCGCGAGCCGCGTGGTGTAGCGCTGGCCGTTGTATTCGTAGGTGACGTCGTAGCCGACGACGCGGTTCTCGACCGTGTACGAGGTCTGGCAGCTGCGCACCGGCACGGTCTCGGCCGGCGTGTTGGCGGCTTCGGCGCGGTCGCCGATCACGCTGCCGGCCACGACGCCCAGGCCGGTGGCCGCTGCGCGGCCGAAGCCTTGGCCCAGGCCATGACCGACGACACCACCGACCAGCGCGCCGAGCAGCGCGCCACCGCCGCTGGTGCGCGGCGCCACGGCGGCCTGCTGCTCGGTGCACTGCTGCTGCGGCACGGTGACCTGCGCGATCACGGCCGTGGAGGAGATCACATGGCCGTACTCGGTGCCGGCGAATGCCGCGCTGCACGCGGCGGCCAGACTGACGGCGACTAGCGGGAAACGGAGGTTCATGATGCTTCCTGTTCCGGTCCTCTCGGACCGCGGTGCGGGACATCCCGCAGCTTCATGTTGAGCGCGACGCCTTGCGCGCGTTTTGCTGTTCCATGGGCTTTCGGTGACGGATGTCATCGGTCACCAGCCGTCGCTGCCGGCCGACGAGGGCTTGTCGTCATCGGTGCCGCCCCAGCCGTCGCCATTGCCCCAGTCGATCGGGCGCTCCTCCAGTTCACGCGCGGCGGCAGCCTCGCCCGCCGAATCGTCGAAGGGCTGGAACGAGGCCGGTGCCGGCGCTGCATTCCACCAGGTGCCGGTGGCCGGCTCGCGGTGGCCTTCCATCAGGCGCTCGGCGAGCATGCCCGCCGCCACGCCACCGGCCGCGGCCAGGCCCGCGCCGAGCAGGCCACTGCCCGCGCCAGCCGCGGGGGCCGCTGGCGCCATGCCGTAGGGGGCCGCCATGCCGCCCATGCCGGGTACTGCGGGTGCCGGGGTCCACCCGGCCGGCGCCGCCGCGGGCGCCGGCTGGCGCGCGGAGGTGAGCCGGCTCAGCGCCAGGGCGGCCAGCAAGGCCAGCCCACCGCCCCAGACCCAGCCGGGCACGCCGCCGGAACTGCCGGCCGGGGCCATCTGCAGTGGCGTGGCCGGGGCACGCCCGCCCGCCGCTGCTGCCTGTTCGCGCGCCAGCATCGCCTCGAAGGTCTTGAACGTGTCGGGCTGGGTGAACGACAGGGCCGGGTCGAGCCGGCGCGCCTGCGCGGCTTCTTCGGCTGCCTGGGCAAAGCGCCCCAGGTGGGCCAGGATCTCGGCATGCACGTAGTGCGCGCGGGCGCTGTCGGGCCGTGCCGCGAGCACTTCGCGGATCATCTCCTCGGCCCGTGCATCGTGGCCCTGGGCCACCTCGGTGCGCACGGCGTCGACGCTAGGCAGCGCAAACGCGGTGGCTGCGCAAGCCGCGAAGGCCGCGGCGATCAGGATACGTTTCATCGTCAAGACTCCTCGGAACAAGGGGCGCGCAGGGCCGGCCTGGCATCCGCCGTCGAGGCGCTTGTGGCCTCGGTGTGGTCACTGTGGTCCGCGCGTGGGGGGTTCTTGTGTCACCGCAGGCGGTGGTTCATGTCATCTGCAATGTGTTGCAAATGCCACCGAGCCGGGCCGCGCTGACATCGACCGATGCGCCGCTGCTCTGACCATGCCTTCATCGCGTCGATCGGACGCAGCCACCGAAGGATGACCACCATGTCCCAAGTTCTCACCGCTTCCACCGCCCAGGCCCGGGCCGGCACCTTGATGCGCCAGGCGCGCGTCGAACTCTTCTGCGACCACCCGGACAGCGCGCTGGCCGCGATCCGTAAGGCCGTGGGTGAACTGGAACTGCCGCAGGAAACCCTGGATTCCGAAGAGATCGTTGCCCTGGAGCGCGCCGCCTGGCACGTACGGCGGCACGACACCCGCGCCGCCGTTGCGGCGCTCGACCTCGCCATCGAGCGCCTGAACGCTTGAGCGGGGCCTTGGCTGCCCGGTCTTCGGACCGGCGCCATGCGTTCATCACCCGCGGGTAGCCAGTGCCGCCCGCGGTGCCCGGTCCGTCTTGCGATGGCCGGGCTTCGGCGTGGCCAGCCCGCTGGCGCCGATCAGCGTCAGCGGCTGGTCGCGGCCACCAACTTGCCGCCCGTCACTTGCAGCACGCGGTCGTGCAGGCATTGCAGCTCCTGGCGGTGCGCCACATGCAGCACAGCCAGGCCGGGCAACTGCAGGCGCAGCTGCTGCAGCACCTGGCGCTGGCTGTCGCCGTCCAGTGCCGAGGTGGCCTCGTCCAGCAGCGCCCAGCGCGGCTGTTGCAGCAGCAGCCGTGCGAACTGCAGCCGCTGTTGCTCGCCGGGCGACAGCCGGCGCGCCCAGGCATCGTCCACCTGCAGGCTGCCCGCCAGCGCGCCCAGGCCGACGTGGCTCAGCGCTTCGCGCAGCGCGCCTTCGTCGAAGCGCCCGGCCGCATCTGGGTACGCCAGTGCATCGGCCAACGTGCCTGCGGGCAGGTAGGGGCGCTGCGGCACCACCATCGTGCCCGCTGGCAGCCGCACCTCGCCTTCGCCAGCCGGCCACAAGCCGGCCAGCGTGCGCAGCAGCGAGCTCTTGCCGCTGCCCGAAGGCCCGGTCAGCAGCACCCATTCGCCCGGCCGCAGGTCCAGCCGCGGCACGTCGACCAGGGTGGCGCTGGCGTCCGGCACCGCCACGCGCAGCCGCCGCGCCGTCAACGCCGCCGCCGCGTCCGCCGGGTCGGCCTGCTGCGGTGCCGGTGCGTGCTCGGCCAGCGCGTCGACGAAGCGGCCCAGGCGCAGCACCGTGGCGCGCCAGTCGGCCAGGCTGGCGTAGGCATCGACGAACCAGCTCAAGGCGCCCTGCACCTGACCAAAGGCCTGGGCCGTCTGCATCAGCCCGCCGAGCTGGATGCCGCCGGCGAAGTAGCGCGGCGCTGCGGCCACCAACGGGAACACGTTGGCCAGTTGCCCGTAGCCGGCGCTGAACCAGGTCAGCCGCTTGGTGTAGCGGATGAGATCGTCCCAGTTCGCGCGCAGCGCGTCGAAACGCACGTGCAGGCGGCGCTGTTCGGCGGCTTCGCCGCGCGCCATGGCAATGGCCTCGGCGTGGTCGCGCACCTGCACGAGGCCGTAGCGGAAGTCGGCTTCCACCTGCTGCTGCCGCGCATTCACCGGCACCAGCGGCGCCCCGATGCGCCGCACCAGCACGCTGCCGATGCCGGCGTAGGCCAGCGCGGCCCACACCATGTAGCCCGGCAGGTTCCAGCCCGCGCCCGGCCAGGGCACATGAAGGCTGCCCGACAGACCCCATAGGATGGCGACGAAGGACACCAGCGTCACGCCTGCGTTCAGCAGGCCCAGCCCCAGGTCCAGCGTGGACGACACGAAGTTGCGCACGTCGTCGGCCACGCGCTGGTCGGGGTTGTCCAGCGTGCGTGCGCTGCTCAGCCGGTACGGTGTGCCCGGCTGCAGCCAGCCGGCCAGGAGGTGCTCGGTCATGCCCTGGCGCCAGCGCATCACCAGCCGCTGCTGCGCCACCAGCCGCACCACCGCCAGCACGATGTAGGCGGCGGCCAGCGCGCAGAACAGCCCCAGCTGCTGCCAGAAGGCCTTCAGGTCGTGCGCCTGCAGGGCGTCATAGAAGGCGCTGTTCCAGGCGCTGAAGCGCACGTTGATCCAGACGAGGGCCAGCGTCAGCGCGACCAGCGCTGCCAGCTGCGCCCACGCGGCCCGGTCGCTGCGCCAGAACGGGGCCGCGAGGCGCCGCGCGTCATGCAGGCCGTCGCGCCAGCGCGGCGGCGCAGCGTCAAGGTCGGTGGTATCCATGGTGTTCGGAAGTCAGGTTTCAGGCCACGGCGGGGAAGGCCGGTCCTCGGTGGGAGGTCCGGCGTGCCGAAGCCGCCATCGTGCGTGCCGTGCTGCGCTGCACCGTTGCAGGCGCCCGGCCGGCGGATGACAGATGTCGTGAAGCGGCACACGGTGCCTGCCCGGGCCTGGTCAGCGACGGGCCCTTCCTGCGGGCCGATTGGGCACCAGGACTTACCAGGTGAAGGCGACGTTCGGCGGCCAGACGCTCGATCGGGTGCGGCACGTCGAGGCCGGGCAGCACGCCCGCGAGGTGTTCGTCTGGCCGGCGGCCGAACTCAAGAAGAAGGATTGAAGCGCTGGGCAGCCCTGTGCCCGGCTCTCGGCGCCGGGTGGCGCTACTCGATGCACCTGGTCAGGGAGATCGGCCGTGAAGCCGCATGGATGCTGGGTTTCGCGGTTCGGGGTCGCTGGCGGGTACACGTGTGGATACACAGGAAAAGGGGGCTGGGCGATGCACGACTCCATCGGGGAGCTGTCGAACAGGTTGGGCCCCAGGCCGATTGGCCTGTTCCTCGTTGCGGAACCGCACGCCGTGCGGCCGCCGCCTGCTCGTGCACCTGACTCCGCCCCGGCATTTCGGTAAGGGGCGGCTCCAGCGTGGATGGCGACGCGAAAGCAATAGACCTGACCCACCGCAGGCAGCCAGGTCCGACCTGGCTGACGGCAATGCCATGTCCCTGGACGGGCCGGCGCGACGGAATCCACGCCGGCCGGCTGGGTTGCGATTCCACCTTCAACCCGACCGCGCTCCTTGGCAAGGCGCGGCCACTGCCGACGGAGGGCGTATGCCTTCGCAACCCAACCGGCTGCTGATCTCTTCTTCCCATTCATCGACCCCACGCCCGCTGCCGCTGGCTGGCAGAGCCATGCCGAAGGCGCTGCGCCCGCGCAAGTGGGCCGGCTTGTCCAACGACGAGATCCTCTCGCGCTTCGTCCCCGGCAAGGCCAGCTTGCACACGTTGGAAAGCCGCGGCGGCTTCAAGAAGGCGCCCGACCCGCGCAACCTGGGCCAGCGCCACATCCAGGCCGCAGTCGATCTGTGGCGCAAGGACGGGCTGAAGCCGTCCACCATCCAGACGTACCGCAGCTTCCTGCGCGGCCTGGCCAGCTGGCTCAGCAAACCGGGCTTCATCCGCCCGCCGGCGTACCACGGGCTGGAACTGGCCGAGTACCAGCGCAGCGGCATCAACGAGCGTGACAAGAGCGGGTCGGCGCAGGGCGTGGATGTCGATGGCCTGATCGACAAGGTGGCCGCCTTCGAACCCTATGTGGGCAGCATGCCGCGGCTGATCCGCGCCTTCGGCCTGCGCAAGCGCGAGGCGATCATGCTCAGGCCCAACGAGTGCCTGGTGAACTTGGGTTGGCTGAGAAGCAGGGCGAGGAGTACGTGTGGGTGCGCCAGGGCGCCAAGGCAGGCCGGCCGCGCTTCGTGCCGATGAACACGCCGCGCGATTGGCCGTGAGCCGTCTGGCTGGCCACAACAGAGGGATGGCCTCGGCAGCCTATTGGGGCGCCGTACTGCACAAGAAGAAGGGCGGCGCGGCGGGTGGCGACGCTGCGGCTTGATGTCGTGGTGCGGCCGGTCGTGCACCGGCCGTGCGGTTGGCGGCGTCATGGTGCTGCTTTGAGAAATGGTTGCACGGCCGCGTCAGTCGTCCGGATCGAAAAGCCCTGAAGCCTGCGGGATCACCCGATACCCCATGGCTCGATACCCGCGCTGGCGCCGTTCCCACATCCGAAGCAGGGCGGGATGCCCCTGGTCGATGAAGTCGACGATTCGGACGCTGCTCTTGCTGGCGTGTTCCCGGTGCAGGCGGCCGGCGTACTGCGCAAGCGTGCCCTTCCAGGAGATTGGCATCGCCAGCACAAGGGTATCCAGTGGCGCATGGTCGAAGCCCTCGCCGACAAGCTTGCCCGTCGAGAGCAGCACCCGTGGAGCATCGGCAGGCAGCGCTTCTAATTCCTGAAGCAGCGTTGTCCGTTGCTTTGCCGACATCCGGCCGTGCAGCACGAGCAACGGTGACACCCGCGTGCCGAGTGCTTGGCGCAGGGCGTCCAGGTGTTCCGTCCGCTCGGTCAGGACCAGGACCTTGGCGCCCGCTGCGAATGCAGCTGTCACCTCGTCGGCAACCTGGGCTGTGCGTGCGGCATCCGAGGCGATGACCTGGAACACCTGCTGGATCGGCGCGTCGTCGGCCGCCCCAACCCGGGGTGTCAGGAATCGCGGGACGATCTCCAAGGTCTGCGGCGCCCCTGAAGGTCTCTCCGCGGTGTGGCGCGTCGGGCCGCACTGCATGAAGATGATGGGTTGCCGGCCGTCGCGGCGGATCGGCGTGGCCGTCAGCCCGAGGACGTACTTCGCCTTGGCCCGCTTCAGGATTGCTTCGAAGGAAAACGCCGACAGGTGGTGACACTCGTCCGCCACGATGTGTCCGTAGTCCTCGACGAGCGCATTGACTTTGCCCTGGCGGCACAGCGACTGCATCAAGGCGATGTCGATGCGTCCGGTAGGCTTCGACTTGCCGCCGCCGATCGCGCCGATGCTGGGTCGGTCCTGACCTCCGTCGCGGGCCTCGGCCAGGAAGGTCTGCAGCCTCTCGCGCCACTGACGCAACAGCTCGGCCCGATGGACCAGGATCAAGGTGTTCACGCCCCGTGCAGCAATCAGCGCGGCTGCGATCACCGTTTTGCCGAAAGCGGTCGGCGCGCACAAGACACCAGTGTCGTGGGTCAGCATGGCTTCGACCGCTTGCTGCTGGTCCGGCCGGAGTGCGCCACGAAACTGCACCTGCAGCGCCGCCCCGGCCGATCGCTCGTCGTGCAGTTCTGACCGGATGCTGTTATCGCGCAGCAAAGTGAGCGCTGCTTCCAGGCACCCGCGCGGCAGAGCAATGTGATGGGGGAAGTTCTCTGCGCAGCCGATGACCCGGGGCTCATCCCACACCGGAAGGCGCATGGCCTGTGCCTTGTAGAACTCGGGGTTCTGGAACGCGGACAGGCGGATCAGCCGGTTGGCCAGGGGTTGTGGCAAAGCGGCCTTCTCGAAGTAGACCAGGTTGGCCAGCGTGATCTTCAGTGAGGCCGGCATCGGGCCGGGCAAGCGGCTGGATGCTGGCTCCTGCCGACGCCACGGCGTGGCCTCGTCCTCGCTGTCGATGAAGGTCACGTCGAGAGGATGGCTGCCACCGGTGGCGCGCAGGATCGTGGGCTCGATGTCTGCGGGCGACATCTTTGGCAGGCCAGCCAGGAAGGCCCACTGGTCGTCGTGGGGCTGCAAGTCACGGTCGACGAACACGCTGCCGCCGCTTTCGCGGGGCGCTTTCTGCAGCGGCAAGGCGATGAGGTTGCCGAAGCCTCCCTTCGGCATCGTGTCCTGGTTCGGAAACAGGCGGTCGTAGGAGCTGAGCTTTAGCTGGCGGGTGCGCGCGCAGGTGTGGCTGATGAGGGCGGTGCCCAGCCGGCAGGCGTCGCGTGCCGACACCCGGCCGGAGAAGAAGATCCACGCGTGTGCCCCATTGCCGGAGCGGGAGACCTCGAGCGCGACCGGCACGCCCAGCGCATCGCAGGAGCCGGCGAAGGCGCGCGCATCCTCTCGCCACTCGGCATCATCGAAGTCCACCGCCAGGAAGTGGCAGGTGTCATCCGTGAGCAGTGGATACACCCCCACGGTGTGCCGTCCTGCGAGGTGGTCGAAGACCGTCTGGCCCGTGACCGGGATCAACGCGCGGTGTTGGCAGTCGCCGCACTTGATCCGCGGCTTCTCGCAGATGCCGGCGCGCCACTCGTTCGCGCAGGCTGGTGAGTAGCCAGACTTGCCGGCCTTGCTCTCCCAGCGGACCGGGTACACGTCTTCCCGGCCGCGGAACAGGCTGGCGAAGAGCTTCACCTTCTCGTCGGTGCCGAGGCGCGGGCTTCGATCCGTGGTCGGCGTGATGTCGCGCGGTTGCCAAGCGATGCCGTGCTCTGTCAGCAACTCGCGCAGCCGGCGGTTCTCGGCCAGCAGCCGGGTCACTTCCTCACGTCCGTCGCCGGTCATCGTGCGCCTCGCATCGGCCGCAGGATCTGGCGGCCACGGAGCGTATCCTCAGCCAGCATCCTGGAGGATCGCGAGGAAGTCTTGTCGGTCACCGACAAGGCGAACGACATCGAGATGATCGGGCGCCTCGAAGTAGAGCCACTGCATCGGGAACCCCGCGACTCGCCAGGATCGCAGGCCCGGGATGTCGCACATCTGTCCCAGCCGCGGAGAACCGATGGAGGGCATGCGTTCGATGGGTTCGAGCGCTGCGATCGCAGCGTCGAACACCCGCTCTCCCAAGGCCAAGCCCGCTTCCTGGGCGTAGTACCGCGCCGCTTCGATCAGGTCTGCTTCGGCGCGGGGCCGAAGATGGGCGGGCTTCAACGCAGGTCGCCCAGGGCCTGCTTCTTCAACTGTGCCGTCCGCTTGGGTGTCAGGGCACGGCCAGGGCCTGAACTCAGCCCTTCTTCGATGAGTTCCCGAAGACGCTTCTTGGCCTGCTCTTCCTGGTCTCGACGGATCAGCTCACGCAGGTACTCGCTGGTATTGCCGTATTGGCCGGACCGTACCCGCTGGTCGACGTACTCGCGCAGGGCCTCCGGCAGGGCAAAGCTCATGGTGTTGCTGCTCATGGCGCACATGATCCTGTCGGGTATCAATAGTTGTCAAGCATTCCTAATGCAGCGGTATCTGCCGGTGCGCTGGTGCCGGTTTCTTCGGATGGCGTCCTTGGCGTTTCAGCTTCAGCAGCAACGGCCCCCAAGCTTCGAGCGCCCACCGCCGCTCCTCGAAGTAGTCGTGCCGGTTGTAGACGCCTTCCACGCCTTTGAGCTTGTGGTTCAGGCAACGTTCGGCCACGTGCGGGTCCACGCCCACGGCGGCCAGGTGGATGTGGGCGGTTCGGCGGAAGTCGTGCACCGTGAAGTGGGGCAGGCCGTGCTTCACCTCACCCATCGCCACAACCAGGGTCGACTCGCAAACGTGCGGAATCATCCGGGTGTGGAGCGCCGGGCAGGTGCCACACCGGCGGGTCGGCCTCCAGCTCGAACTCGTCCCAGCGTGCGGCGATCAGCTCGCCCTTGCGCACGGCCAGCAGCAACAGCAGCTTCACCGTCAGCTGGTTCTTTACGCGGAATTCCTTGGCCTGGCGCATCGCTTCGAACAGTGCCACCAGCTCATCGCGTGACTGGGCCTCGGCTCCACCGCATCGAGCGCCAATTTGCCCAGGTGCGGCTTGATGTCCTTCTCGATGCGGCTGCGTACGATGTTCGGCTGCTCCCAGCGCCCTTTGATCATGCGCTCGAAGTACCTGTCGGCGAGCTGGCCGACGGCGATCTTTGGCGCGGAGTTCCTTGGCTGACTGGCGAGCTGCGGCCAGCGGCAGGGCGGTGTAGCTGCCCAGGTTCATCACCCGCGACTTGCCGGCGAAGCGGTAGCGCAGCCGCCAGTGCGGCGCCCTGCGATCGGGCCGCCAGGTCAGCACCCGCCCGTCGCCATCGGTGCGCCCCTCGAAGCGTTCACCGGCCTTGATCCAGGCCCGGGTCGAGAGACCCCGAAAACCTCACTCCAAGTTCTGCACCTGCTCGCGCATCTGCTCCACCGCCACCTTCATCTCCACCGAGATGCCGGTGAGTTCCAGCGCGGCCGACTTGCTGCCCAGGGTGTTGGCTTCGCGGTGCAGTTCCTGGATCAGGAAGTCCAGCCGCTTGCCCAGTTCGCCGCCGGCCTTGAGCAGGCGTTCGATCTCGTCCAGGTGCGCCGTCAGGCGGGCCAGTTCCTCGGCCACGTCGATGCGGATGGCGAAGGCCGCCGCCTCGTTCAGCGCGCGGTCGCGCTGGGCGTCTTCGCTCACGGCCTGCTGGCCGGCGTTGGCGGCCTGCAGCGCCTCGTTCCAGCGCTCCAGGAAGCGCTGCTGCTGGCGCTGCACCACGGCCGGCACCAGCGGTTTGGCCTGTTCGGCCAGCTCGCGCAGGCGGCCGATCCGCTCCATCAGCACCTTGACCAGGCGGTCGCCTTCACGGGCGCGGGCCTCCTTCAGCGCTTCCACGGCCTGGCGGGTGGCTTCCAGCGCCACCTCGTCCAGCCGCTCGGCCGGGGCCGCGCTGCGGCACCAGTTCAGCACTTCGTGCACCGACAGCGCCGGTGCCTTGGGCAGCCAGGTCTGCACCGTGGCTTCGAGCTGGGCCAGGCGCATCAGCTGCTCGGGTGCGGGGTGGGGCCAGCCGCTGTCGGCGTCGCGCTGGCCGGCCAAGCGCAGCTCGATCTTGCCGCGGCGGAAGGCGGCGCCCACCACCTCGCGCAGGGCCGGCTCCAGGCCGCGCAATTCGTCCGGCAGCCGGAAGGCCAGGTCGAGGAAACGGCTGTTCACCGACCTCAGTTCGACCGTCACGCCAGCCCCGGAATTGCCCGGGTTTTCGGGGTTTGCCGCAGCGGCCGCCGTGGCGCTGCCATAACCGGTCATGCTGTAGACTGCCATGGGACCCTGTATCAAAAAAGTCGATTATGTCAAAGCCCAAACCTGCCCCGTTGCCTGCGGGCACCGTGGTGGGCGGCTACCAGATCGTCAAGAAGCTGGCGGCCGGTGGTTTCGGCGTGGTTTATCTGGCCGAAGACGACCAGAACCACCTGGTGGCGCTGAAGGAATACCTGCCGTCATCGCTGGCCGAGCGCTCGCCCGGCGAACTGACGCCCCGGGTCAAACCCGAGAAACAGCCGCTGTATCGGCTGGGCCTCAAGAGTTTTTTCGAAGAAGGCCGCTCGCTCGCGCAGATCAGCCACCCCAGCGTGGTGTCGGTGCTCAATTTCTTCCGCGAGAACGAAACCGTCTACATGGTCATGAATTACCTGCAGGGCGATACCCTGCAGGACTTCATCGTGACCGCGCGCGAACTCAAGCGCGACAAGGTGTTTCGTGAATCGACCATACGGTCGCTGTTCGACGAGATCCTGCGCGGTTTGCGCATCGTCCACCAGCACAAGATGCTGCACCTGGACATCAAGCCGGCCAACATCTTCATCACCAACGACAACAAGGCGGTGCTGCTGGATTTCGGTGCCGCGCGCGAGGTGCTGAGCAAGGAAGGCAATTTCATCCGGCCGATGTACACGCCGGGGTTTGCCGCGCCCGAGATGTACCGCCGCGACGGCACGCTGGGCCCGTGGACCGACATCTACGCCATCGGCGCCTGCATCTACGCCTGCATGCAGGGCTACCCGCCCAACGACGCGCCGCAGCGCATCGAGAAGGACCGGCTGGCACTCAGCCTTTCGCGGCTGCGCAACGTGTACTCGGACAACCTGATCGAGGTGACCGAGTGGTGCATGTCGCTCGATCCGCTGTCGCGCCCGCAAAGCGTGTTTGCCCTGCAAAAGGAACTGGCGCGCGAATCGGAACGGCGTTACACCAAGCTCAGCTTCAGCGAGCGCCTGAAACTGCAGCTCGAAAACCTGAAGAGCGGCGCCAAGTCGTGAGGGGGCATCCATGAGGTTCGGCGTGTACCAGGTCAGCCGCAAGGGCGGCCGCGAGAAGAACGAAGACCGCATGGGCTATTGCTACACGCGGGACTCGGGCCTGTTCGCGCTGGCCGACGGCATGGGCGGCCACCCCGAGGGCGAGGTGGCGGCCCAGCTGGCGCTGCAGACGCTGGCCGCGCGCTTCCAGCGCGACGCCAAGCCGCGGCTGCCCGATCCGCTGCGCTTCCTGCACGACGGCCTGATCGCCGGCCACCAGCAGCTGCTGCGCTACGCCACCGAGAAGGCGCTGATCGACACCCCGCGCACCACGCTCGTGGCCTGCGTGCTGCAGGGTGATGCGGCCTACTGGGCGCACTGTGGCGATTCGCGGTTGTACCTGGTGCGCGGCGGCAAGCTGGTGGCACGCACGCGCGACCACAGCTACTCGGAGCTGCAGGAAACGCTGAGCCAGGTGGTGCCCATGCGTGAGCGCTTCAACCGCAACGTGCTGTTCACCTGCCTGGGCAGCCCGGGCAAGCCGGTGGTCGACACCTCCGGCCCGCTGCTGCTGCAGCCCGGCGACCGGCTGCTGCTGTGCTCCGACGGGCTGTGGGGCCCGGTCAGCGACGTCGAGATCACCGACCGCCTGGGCCGCCAGCCCATCCACGAGGCGGTGCCCGAGCTGGTGGAAACCGCGCTGCGCAACGGCGGCCCCAAGTGCGACAACGTCACTGCGCTGGCCATGGAGTGGGAAGCCTCGGAAGACCGTCGGCAGCAGGGGGCCGTGAGCACCCGCAGCCTGGGCGAGGAAGTGTTTGCCTCTACCATCCAGGCCAGCGTGGCGGGCGATGCCCGCGACGACCTCGACGAAGCCGAGATCGAACGTTCGATCAAAGAGATCAACGAAGCGATACGCCGCTCGTCCCAGAAAAAGACCTGACCGAGGTTCTCCCCGATGACCGATTTCCTGCGCGCGGGTGCCCGCGCCGCGGACGCCATGCGCGCCGTTTCCATCACCCGTGGCTTCACCAAGCATGCCGAAGGCTCGGTGCTGGTGGCCTTTGGCGACACCCAGGTGCTGTGCACCGCCTCGGTGGAAGAGCGCGTGCCGCCGCACAAGCGCGGCAGCGGCGAAGGCTGGCTCACCGCCGAATACGGCATGCTGCCCCGCGCCACCCATACCCGCGGCGACCGTGAGGCCGCCCGCGGCAAGCAAAGCGGCCGCACGCAGGAGATCCAGCGGCTGATCGGCCGCTCGCTACGCTGCGTGTTCGACCTGGCGCTGCTGGGTGAGCGCACCATCAGCCTCGATTGCGACGTGCTGCAGGCCGACGGCGGCACCCGCACCGCCGCCATTACCGGCGCCTTCGTGGCGGCGCACGATGCCGTCACCTGGCTGCTGGAGCGGGGCCTCATCACGCAAAGCCCGATCCGCGACTTCGTGGCCGCGGTGTCGGTGGGCATCGTGCAGGGCACGCCGCTGCTGGACCTGGAATACACCGAAGACTCGGCCTGCGACACCGACATGAACGTGGTGATGACCGGCGCCGGCGGCTTCGTGGAAGTGCAGGGCACGGCCGAAGGCGCCAGCTTCTCGCGCGCCGAGATGGACGCGCTGCTGGCCCTGGCCGGCAAGGGCATCGGCGAACTGGTGGCCGCGCAGAAGGCCGCCTTGGGCGTGGCGTGATGAAGCTGGTGCTGGCCTCCAACAACGCCAAGAAGCTCAAGGAGCTGCAGGCGCTGTTCGCCGGCTTGCCGGTGGCGCTGGTGACGCAGGGCTCGCTGGGCGTGACGGAGGCGCAAGAGCCCTTCCACACCTTCGTCGAGAACGGCCTGGCCAAGGCCCGCCATGCCGCGGCGGCCACCGGGCTGCCGGCCATCGCCGACGATTCCGGCCTGTGCGTGGATGCGCTGGGCGGCGCGCCGGGCGTGGCCTCGGCGCACTTCGCGCCGCTGCCCGAAGCGGCGGCCGCCAGCACCGACCGCGAGGCCCTGCGCCGGCTGCAGGACGAGGCCAACAACACGATGCTGCTGCAGCGCCTGCAGGGCGCCACCGACCGGCGGGCCCGCTTCGTCAGCACCCTGGTGGCCGTGCGTTCGGCCGCAGACCCTGAGCCGCTGATCGCCTTCGGCCGCTGGGAAGGCACGGTGCTGGCCGCGCCAGTGGGTGGCGGCGGCTTCGGCTACGACCCGCTGCTGCACATTCCCGCGCTGGGCCAGGCCGTGGCCGAGCTGCCGGCCGAGGTCAAGAACGCGCACAGCCACCGCGCGCTGGCGGCCCGCCAGATGGTGGCGCTGATGCGCGAGGCCTGGCGGCTCTGAGCCTGCACACACCATGGCTGAATCGGTCATCCGCCTGCACCGCCCGGGCAGCGTCAGCCTGACGGCCTTGCCGCCGCTGTCGTTGTACGTGCACCTTCCTTGGTGCCTGAAGAAGTGCCCGTACTGCGACTTCAATTCACATCAGTGGGCCCCCAAGACGCCTTCGGCGTCGCCCCCCCGAGGGGGAGCCGGGTCCGCTTGGGAGCGGCCCGGCGCGGACCCGGGGCTTGACATGACGGCATCCGGTGACAAGGCCGAGCTGCCCGAGGCGGCCTACCTCGACGCCGTCATCGCCGACCTCGAGCAGTCGCTGCCGCTGGTATGGGGCCGGCGGGTGCACAGCATCTTCATCGGCGGCGGCACGCCCAGCCTGTTCTCGCCCGCGTCCATCGACCGGCTGCTGGGCGACATCCGCGCGCGGCTGCCGCTGGAGCCGGGCTGCGAGATCACGCTGGAGGCCAACCCCGGCACCTTCGAGCGCGACCGCTTCCGCGCCTTCCATGCGGCCGGCATCACGCGCCTGTCCATCGGCGTGCAGAGCTTCAACGACGAGGCGCTGGCCGCCATCGGCCGCGTGCACGACAGCGCCCAGGCCCGCGCCGCGGTGGAAGAGGCGCGGGCGGTGTTCGACACCTTCAACATCGACCTGATGTACGCGCTGCCCGGCCAGACGCTGCAGGCATTGCAGGCCGACCTGGAGGCGGCCCTGGCCTACCGGCCGCCGCACCTGTCGATCTACCACCTGACGCTGGAGCCGAACACCTTCTTCGCCACCCATCCCCCGCCGCTGCCCGATGACGACCTGGCCTCGGACATGCTGGACCTGATCACCGCGCGCACCGCGACCGACGGGCTGCAGCGCTACGAGGTCTCGGCCTTCGCGCGGGGCGACCACCGCTGCTGGCACAACCTGAACTACTGGCAGTTTGGCGATTACCTGGGCATTGGCGCCGGCGCGCACGGCAAGCTCTCGTTCCCCAACCGCATCCTGCGGCAGGTGAAGTGGCGCGAGCCCGCGGCCTACATGGCCAAGGCGATGGCGGGGCAGGCACTGTCCAACGAGCATGAAGTGGCGCGCGACCAGCTGCCCTTCGAGTTCATGCTCAATGCGCTGCGGCTGAAGGAAGGCTTCACGCTGCAGCAGTTCACCGACCGCACCGGCCTGCCGGCGGCCAGCATCGCCGCGCCGCTGCGCGAGGCGCAGGCCAAGGGCCTGCTGGTGGCCGACGCGGCGCGGGTGCAGCCCACCGAGCGCGGCTTCGACTTCCTCAGCGATCTGCAGGCGCTGTTCCTGCCTTGATGGCAGCGGCCAGCGGCCGCGACAGCTCGGCGCGCAGCCATTGCAGCAGCGCCTGCATCGGCGGCCAGTCGGCCAGCGCGGGCGGGTACACCAGGTAGTAGCTGTCGCTGCCGTCGTGCTCGATGGCCAGCGGATGCAGCTGCACCAGCCGGCCTTCGGCCAGCGCATCGGCGGCCAGCACCTCGCGCACCAGCGCCAGGCCGAGGTCCTGTTCGGCGGCCTGCAGCATCAGCCCCGCGTCGTTGAAGGTGGCCACCGGGTTGATGCGCTGGCGCGGCAGGCCGGCGGCCTGGAACCAGCGCTCCCACATGCCGGGGTTGCCCAGCAAGGCGCTGCGCGCGATGGCCAGCGCACCTTCGCCCAGCAGCCGGCGCGCGGCGGCTGGGCCGCCCACCACGATCAGCGGGCTGTCCACCAGCCGCTGTGACACCAGCGGCGGCCAATGGCCGCTACCCTGGCGCAGGCCGGCATGGAAGCCTTCGCGCTGCACGTCCACCAGCTGCTGCGAGGCGTCGATCTCCAGCGCGATCTGCGGATGCACCTGATGCCAGCGGCCCATGCGCGGCAGCAGCCAGCGCTGCGCGAACGACGGCAGCACCGTCAGCCGCACCCGCTGGGCATTGCCGGCGGCGGCCGCTGCGGCGGCCTGCAGCCCTTCCTCCAGCAGCGCCAGCGCGGGCTGGGCGCTGCGCAGCAGGGCGCGGCCGGCCGCATTCAGCACCACGCGGCGGCCCCGGCGGTCGAACACCTGAAAGCCCAGCTGTTCTTCCAGCAGCTTGATCTGCTGGCTGATGGCCGAATGGGTGAGGTGCAGTTCGTCGGCCGCCGCGCGCAGGTTGCCCAGCCGCGCAACGGCGCAGAACGTGGGCATCACATGCAGCGGCAGGCGGGCCATGCGGGTCGGGTGGATCGGGCGGTGTTGGTAAGCATTGCTTTCCAAACCGGCCAGATTTCATCGATTCACAGCCGGTGGGTGGGCAGCTATCGTAACCACCAAGGCGGCGTTGGGGTCGCCGACAGGAGTTGCCGATGAACCCGCCCGCCACCTTCGAACTGCAATTGCCGATGGGCTTGCGTGAGCGGCGGGCGCCATGGCGGCGCTGGTGGCATGCGCTGCGGGCCGGCTGGCAGGCCGCACGCTGGGTGCTGGCGCAGGCGCGTCCGGCACCGCGCCTGGCGCCGCAGGCGCTGGGCGTGGAACTGATGGACGACCGCATGCTGGCCGACATGGGCTTGCCGCCTGGCTTGCGGGCGCAGGTGGCGCACCAACGGGTGCGCGACGAGGATCAGCTATGGGTGATCAGCCGCGGCGCAGTGCGGCCGGGCGTCGAACGCCACTTCTTCTGATCAAACCCGGTTCGTCGACATGCCCGCCGTGCTGCGCAGGCGTTCCACCAGGTGGCTGGCGATGCGGTTGAGCGGCAGCACCTCGTGCGCCGCGCCGTGGGCGATGGCTTCGCGCGGCATGCCGAACACCACGCAGCTGGCTTCGTCCTGGCACACGTTGTAGGCACCGGCGTCGCGCATGGCCTTCATGGCCTTGGCGCCGTCGCCGCCCATGCCGGTGAGCATCAGGCCCATCGCATTGGCGCCCACCACCCGCGCGGCGGAATCGAACAGCACTTCCACCGAGGGCTTGTGGCGGTTCACCGGCTCGCCGTCGCGCACACGGGCGATGTAGTTGGCGCCCGAGCGTTCCACCGACAGGTGCAGCCCGCCCGGCGCCAGGTAGGCGTGGCCGGGCAGCACCCGTTCGCCGTCGGTGGCTTCCTTGACGCGGATGCGCGACAGGCCGTCCAGCCGCTTGGCATAACTGGTGGTGAAGCCCGGGGGCATGTGCTGCGTGATCATCACCGCCGGAAAGTCGGGCGGCAGGTTCACCAGCACGTCCTTGGTGGCTTCGGTGCCGCCGGTGGAGGCGCCGATGAAGAGGATCTTCTCGGTGCTCAGCCGGCCGAGCGGCGACACGTTGGGTGCCGGCGCCTTGGGCGCGGCCGCGGCCGCCTGCCCGCCCGCGGCGGCCGTGGCAGCGGCGGTGGCCGGCACCAGGTTGCGGCGGATGCGGGCCTTCGAGGCCATGCGGATCTTGTCGGTGATTTCCTCGGCCAGGTGCTTGATGCCGTCGGCCAGGCCGATCTTGGGCTTGGCCACGAAGTCCACCGCGCCCAGTTCCAGCGCGCGCAGCGTCACTTCGGCACCGCGTTCGGTCAGCGTGGACACCATCACCACCGGCATCGGCCGCAGCCGCATCAGCTTGGACAGGAAGTCCAGGCCGTCCATGCGCGGCATCTCCACGTCCAGCGTGATCACGTCCGGATTCAGGTTGCGGATGGTCTCGCGCGCCACGAACGGGTCGGCGGCCACGCCCACGCACTGCATGTCGGGCTGGCGATTGATGATCTCGGAGAGCAGACTGCGCACCAGCGCTGAATCGTCCACCACCACCACTCGTGTCTTGGCCATAGGGTCCACTGCTTTCTTGTTGGAGTGCGGAGACGGTCAGAACAGATCGACCGAGCCTCCACCGCTCGTGACGGGCTTCTGGGCGGCTGCGCGGTCCTGGGCGATCAGCGCATCCGGGTTGGTCAGCGCCATGCGCTTGACCATCGCCTTGCCGCTGGCCGGCAGCAGCACCACCTTGCGCGGAAAGACGTCCAGCACATCCTTGCTGACGACCGGAATGCGTTCGGTCTTGAGGTAATCCAGCACGAACTCGGTGTTGCGCTGGCCCACGTTGATGCTGTTGATGCCGCTGACCACCGCGCCGCCGCCGAAGACCTTGGCCTCCATCGTCACCTTGCTGGCGCCGCGCTTCATCATCTCGTTGATCAGCAGTTCCATCGCGAACGAGCCGTAGCGCCCGCTGTCGTTGGCCCCGCCGCTGTCGGGCAGCATGAAGTGGTTCATGCCGCCGATGCGACGTTCGCGGTCCCACAGGCAGGCGGCAATGCACGAGCCCAGCGTGGTCATGATGAGGATGTCCTCGTCATACACGAAGTACTCGCCGGGCAGCACCTTCACCGCCACGTTCTTGAAGTGCGATTCGTAGAAGAAGAACGAGGCCTCGCCCGGTTTGCGCGGCTGGGCCTTGAGCTTGGCCAGCTGCGCACCGGCGGGTGTGCCGACGCCCGGTGCCAGCCCGGCGTTGGGCGTGATGCCGGGTGCGCCGGCCGTGAAGGGCCGTGCGCCGGCCGAGCCGGTCGGTGTGCGCGACCCCATGGATGAACTCAAGGTCATGTCGTGCGAACCTTCACAGCCGTTCGTAGATGGTCTTGCCGCGCAGCCGGAACAGGTCGCGCGACTCGGAGAAGTTTTCCGAATGCCCCACGTACAGCAGGCTGCCCGGGCGCATCACGGCATGGGTGCGCTCCAGCACACGGCGTTGGGTGGGGGCGTCGAAATAGATCATCACGTTGCGGCAGAAGACGAGGTCGAAGGGCTCGCCGAACTGCCATGTGATCGACATCAGATTGAAAGTCTTGAACTCGATCATGCGCGCCAGCTCGGGCTTGACCCGCATCAGGCCGGCGTTCTGGCCGGTGCCGCGCATGAAGTGGCGTTTGAGCCGCTCGGGCGACAGGCCGCGCGCATTGGCGTCGTAGACGCCGCGGCGGGCGGTGTCCAGCACCTTGGTGTCGATGTCGGTGGCGGTGATCTTGACGTTGGCACCGTTGCCCAGCGTCTCGGCCACCGTCATCGCGATGGTGTAGGGCTCTTCGCCGGTGGAGGTGGCGTTGCACCAGATGCGCAGCGGCCGGCCCGCGCGCTCCCGCAGGTCGGTGGCCAGCGCCTCGAAGTGGTGCGCCTCGCGGAAGAAGGAGGTGAGGTTGGTGGTCAGGCAGTTGATGAATTCCTGCCATTCCACGTCGCCGCTGCCGCCGCTGTGCTGCTCCAGCCACTGCAGGTAGCTGCTGAACGAGGTGTGGCCGGTTTCACGCAGCCGGCGGCACAGCCGGCTGTACACCATGGCCTGCTTGCCTTCGTGCAGGCTGATGCCCGCGCGCTGGTAGATCAGGGTGCGCACGCGCTCGAAGTCGGCCTTCTCGAACGGAAACTCCTGGTCCGCCCGGCCGGTGGCAAAGGCTTCAGTGGCACGCGAAGGGGATGCAACGGTGTTCATGCGGTGGTGCTCGCGACGGAAGCGCGCACATCCGGTGAGGGAGGGTGCGCGCCAGTCTCGTTTCGGCCAGGACGCGCCGGCGGCCGAAACAAGGACGGGTTTGCAATGCTTATCGGCAGGTTTTCGGCAAAGTGAGCACTAGACTTGCGATCCAAAGATGACCGTGACCGCCTTGACCCCGCGCCAGCCCCCGAGCCCGCCGTCCCCGCTCAGTGCCGGGCTGCAGCTCGAGGCCGCGTTGTCCCTGCTCAAGCAGGCCGGCCGTGAAGAGCTGCCCGGTGAAGCGGGTAGTCCCGAATGGCTGCAGTCCATCATTGATGCGCTGTGCGACCTGTCGGTGCGCGACGCCCTCACCGGCCTGGCCAACCGCCGTCACTTCGAGATGGCGCTGGGCCGCGAAGTCGACCGCGTGGCCCGCTCCGGCGAGCCGGCGCTGCTGCTGGTGCTGGACATCGACCATTTCAAGCAGGTGAACGACACCTTCGGCCATGCGGCCGGCGACCTCGTGCTCAAGTGGGTGGCGGGGGTGCTGGGCGAATGCGTGCGGCCAATGGACACCGTCGCCCGGGTGGGCGGCGAGGAGTTCGCCATCATCCTGCCCAACTGCCCGCCCGCCTTCGGCCCCACCGTGGCCGAGCGCGTGCGCCGGCGCATCGAGCGTGACCCCGTCGCCATCCGCGCCGAGGCCGGCACGGTGCACCGTCTGCCCGTCACCGTCAGCATCGGTGGTGCGTTCGCGCCGCAGTGGGTGCGTTCCACCGCCTTGCTGTGGATGGAGCGCGCCGACGTGCAGCTCTACCGGGCCAAGGCCGAAGGGCGCAACCGTTTCTGCCTGGAGCCGGTGGCCGTATCACTGGTCAGCGCTGAAGAAAAAGGGATGCTGTTCAGCGGCTCCCAGTTCCAGGACCTGTGAAGCGCGCATGACCAGCACTCCCATCGCCAAGCAGGCGCGCATCACCGCCATCACCAGCGGCAAAGGCGGCGTCGGCAAGACCTTCGTTTCGGCCAACCTCGCCGCGGCCTTCGCGCAGCGCGGGGAAAAGGTGCTCGTGCTAGACGCCGACCTGGGCCTGGCCAACCTCGACGTGGTGCTCAACCTGGTGCCCAAGATCACGCTGCACCACGTGTTCACCGGCCAGCACACGCTGGCCGAGGCCACGCTGCCGGCGCCGGGCGGCTTCTCGGTGCTGCTGGCCGGCTCGGGCATGGTCGAGTACTCGCGGCTGACGCCCGAGGTGCGCGACAAGCTCATCGAGGTGGTCGAGACCGTCAAGCCGATGTACGACCGTGTGCTGCTGGACACCGGCGCCGGCATCTCCGACGTGGTGCTGTACACCGTGTCGCTGGCCGACGAGGTGCTGGTGGTGGCTACGCCCGAACCCACTTCGCTCACCGACGCCTACGCCACCATCAAGGTGCTGGCCACCACGCAGGGCCGCCGTCACATCCGCATGGTGTGCAACCAGGCCGGCCGGCCGGGTGAAGGCCGCGGCATCTGCAAGCAGCTGCAGGCCGTGGTCGACCGCTATGTGAACCCGGGGCTGGACAGCCCGCTGCAGCTGGAATTCGTCGGCGAGCTGCCCAGCGACGGCAGCGTGCGCGACGCGGTGCTGCGCCGCGAGCTGCTGATGGAAGCCTACCCGGGCTCGGCCGCCGCCCAGGCCGTCGTCGCGCTGGCGGCGAAAATGGGCTGATGGACATCGAAGAACCCGACGCCCCCACCGCATTCACGCTGCTGGGCGGCGAGCCCGGCGTGCGCGCCCTGGTCGACCGCTTCTACGACCTGATGGACCTGGAGCCGGCCTACGCCGGGCTGCGGGCGCTGCACCCCACCACCACCGAAGGCTCGCGCGACAAGCTGTTCTGGTTCTTGTGCGGCTGGCTGGGCGGGCCCAACCACTTCGTCGAGCGCTTCGGCCACCCGATGCTGCGCGCCCGCCACCTGCCGTTTGCCATCGGCATCAGCGAGCGCGACCAGTGGATGGCCTGCATGCGGCAGGCGATGGTGGAGCTGGACATCGAGCCCGGCATGGCCGAGCGATTGGGCAAAGCGCTGGCCGGAACAGCCGACTGGATGCGCAACAAAGGAGGCTGACTAAACCAGCTTCGGCGCCAGCAGCACCACCAGCGCGCCATGCCCGCCCTCGCTGGCGCGAGCGGACACGAAAGCCTGCACCAGCTGGTTCTGCACCAGCCAGCCGCGCACCTTGCCCTTGAGCACCGGCGTGCGGCCGGGGCTGCCCAGGCCTTTGCCGTGCACCACCCGCACGCAGCGCAGGCCGGCGGCCTGGGCCTGGTGCAGGAATTCGCCCAGCTGCTCACGCGCCTCGTCGCGCCGCAGGCCGTGCAGGTCGACTTGCGCCTGGATCGCCCACTGGCCCCGCCGCAAGCGGCGCGGCACGTCGGCGCCCACGTGGTGCCGCCGGTAACTGAGGCCTTCGTCGGTCTCCAGCAGCGATTCGACGTCAAATTCGTCCGATAGCGCCTCGCGCAGCGCAGCGGCTTCGTCCATCTCGCGCTGGCGCGGGTGCGGCAGCGGCCGCGGCGGCACCAGGCTGATGCGGCCGCTCTCGCGCAGCGGCGTCACGCCCACCAGGCTGCGCTGGAACAGGTTGCGCTCGCGCGCCAGCCGCGCCTCTTCGGCCCGCCGTTCGGCGGCTTCGCGCTCGGCCTGCTGCAACGCGGCCTTCAGCGGGCCCAGGGCCTTGAGGTCGGTGAGCTTCACAACAGCCCCCGCTCGGCGAAAGACACCACCTGGCCCTGGCCCACCACCAGGTGGTCCAGCACCCGCACGTCTACCAGCTTCAGCGCGCTGGCCAGGTGCTGCGTCAGCACCTCGTCGGCGCGCGAAGGATCGGCATGGCCCGAAGGGTGGTTGTGCACCAGCACCACCGCCGCGGCATTGAGCGCCAGCGCGCGCTTGACCACTTCGCGCGGGTACACGGTGGCCTGCGACAGCGTGCCGCGGAACATCTCTTCCATGCAGAGCAGGTGGTGGCGCACGTCGAGGAACATCACTGCAAACACTTCATGCGCCAGGCTGCCCAGCTGCAGCCTGACGTAGTCCTTCACCGCGGCGGGCGAGTCGAACAGCGGGCGTTCGGCCAGCTGCTGCGCCATCGAGCGCCGTGCGATCTCCAGCACCGCCGCCAGTTCCGCCCGCTTGGCGCTGCCGCCCAACCCCTTGACCGCCTTGAGGTCGGCCAGGCTGGCCTGCAGCAGTCCGGCCAGCCCGCCGAAGCGGGCCAGCAAGGCCTGCGCCATCTCCAGCACGCCCTGGCCGGCGGTGCCGGTGCGCAGCAGCAGGGCCAGCAGTTCGGCGTCTGCCAGCGCGGCCGGGCCCCTGGCCAGCAGCTTCTCGCGCGGGCGCAGTTCGGCGGGCAAGTCCTGGAGTGGCATGGGCAAGAGGGCGCGGCCCGTAAAATCGCGGTCCAGTCTATCGCCCGTGAGCCGCCGTGACCGCCATCGCAGAAGGGTCGTTCCTGACCTTGCATTACCGCCTCGCCGGCCCTGACGGCGCCGACATCGTCAACACCTTCAACGACAAGCCCGCCACGCTGTCGCTGGGTACCGGCGAGCTGTCCCCCGCCATGGAAGCGCGCCTGATCGGCCTGGAAGAGGGCACCCGCGCCACCTTCGAGCTGGCCGCGGGCGAAGCCTTCGGCGAGCGCAACCCCGACATGCTGCAGCGGGTCAAGCGCTCGCTGCTGCGCGAGCTGGGCGACCCCGACGCGGTGTACCGCCGCGGCGACGTGGTGCAGTTCCCCACGCCCGACGGCCAGGGCGCCTATGCCGGCGTCATCCGCGAAGAGGGCGAGGACTGGCTGCTGTTCGACTTCAACCACCCGCTGGCCGGGCTGCCCGTCACCTTCGAGGTGTCGGTGATCGGAGTGCTGTGATGGCCGTGCAAGACCCCCAGAGCCACGACGTGCTGCTGGCCGAGCCGCGCGGCTTTTGCGCCGGCGTCGACCGCGCGATTGAGATCGTCGAGCGCGCGCTGGTCAAGTTCGGCGCGCCCATCTACGTGCGCCACGAGATCGTGCACAACACTTACGTGGTCAACGACCTCAAGGCCAAAGGCGCGATCTTCATCGAAGACCTGGCCGAGGTGCCGCCCGGCGCCACGCTGGTGTTCAGCGCCCACGGCGTGTCGCAGGCGGTGCGCCAGGAGGCGCAGGAGCGCGGCTTCAGCATCTTCGACGCCACCTGCCCGCTGGTGACCAAGGTGCACGTGGAAGTGGCCAAGCTGCACAAGGAAGGCTACGAGTTCATCATGATCGGCCACAAGGGGCACCCCGAGGTGGAAGGCACGATGGGCCAGCTCAGCGAAGGCATCTTCCTGGTGGAGGACGTGGAGGACGTGGACCGCGCGCCCGTCACCCGCCCCGACAAGCTGGCCGTGGTGACGCAGACCACGCTGAGCGTGGACGACGCGGCCGAGATCCTGGCCGCCGTCAAGCGCCGTTTTCCGCTGGTGCGCGAGCCCAAGCAGCAGGACATCTGCTACGCCACCCAGAACCGCCAGGACGCCGTCAAGGTGCTGGCGCCGCAGGTGGACGTGGTCATCGTGGTGGGCAGCCCCACCAGCAGCAACAGCAACCGCCTGCGCGAGCTGGCCGAGCGCCTGGGCACCCCGGCGCACATGGTCGATGCCGCCAGCGACCTGCAGCCCGAGTGGTTCGAAGGCCGCTCACGCGTAGGCCTGACCGCCGGCGCCTCCGCGCCCGACATCCTGGTGCAGCAGGTCATCGCCCGCCTGCGCGAGATGGGCGCGGTTTCGGTGCGCAAGATGGACGGCGTGCAGGAAACCATCCGCTTCCCGCTGCCCATGGGCCTGGGCGACAAGTCGATGGCCGAGGTGGCCGCCTCCCGATCTTGAGCGCCGCGGGCCGCCGCGCCGCGGCCCGACGTACTGCCTGCCGCCGCAGCACCGACGCTGCGGCCGGGGCCGCCCGTCGCGGCCCCTGAACCGTTCAGTCCAAGGATTTGCCATGCTCGACATCACCCAGCTCCGCCGCGACCTCGACGCCGTGACCGCGCGGCTCGAAGCCCGCAAGAACCCGCAGCCCTTCCTCGACGTGGAACGCTTCTCGTCGCTGGAAGGCGAGCGCAAGCGCCTGCAGACCCGCACCGAAGAGCTGCAGGCCAAGCGCAACAGCTTCAGCAAGCAGATCGGCCAGGCCAAGGGCCGCGGCGAAGACACCGCGCCGCTGATGGCCGAGGTGGCCGCCATCGCCGACGAGCTGAAGGCCTCGGCCGACCGGCTGGAAGTGATCCAGACCGAGTTGCAGGCGCTGCTGATGGGCGTGCCCAACCTGCCGCACGAGAGCGTGCCGGTGGGCGCCGACGAAACCGGCAACGTGGAAGTGCGCCGCTGGGGCACGCCGCGCGAATTCGATTTCGCGGTGAAGGACCATGTGGACCTGGGCGCGCCGCTGGGCCTGGACTTCGAGACCGGCAGCAGCCTGTCGGGCTCGCGTTTCAGCTTCCTGCGCGGGCCGATGGCCCGGCTGCACCGTGCGCTGGCGCAGTTCATGTTGGACCTGCAGACCGGCGAGCATGGCTACACCGAGTGCTACACGCCCTACATCGTCAACCGCGAGATCCTGGAAGGCACCGGCCAGCTGCCCAAGTTCAAGGAAGACATGTTCTGGGTGCTGCGTGGCGGTGACGAGGAGCAGGCCGAGCAGTACCTGATCAGCACCTCGGAAATCTCGCTGACCAACACCGTGCGCGGCCAGATCCTGGACGCGGCGCAGCTGCCCATCAAGCTGACGGCCCACAGCCCCTGCTTCCGCAGCGAAGCCGGCAGCGCCGGCCGCGACACCCGCGGCATGATCCGCCAGCACCAGTTCGACAAGGTGGAGATGGTGCAGATCACCACCCCCGAGCAGAGCTACGCCGCACTGGAGCAGATGGTGACCCATGCCGAGGCCGTGCTGCAGAAGCTGGGCCTGCCGTACCGCGTGCTGTCGCTGTGCACCGGCGACATGGGCTTCAGCGCCGCCAAGACCTACGACCTGGAAGTGTGGGTGCCGGCCCAGGGCACCTACCGCGAGATCAGCTCGTGCTCGAACTGCGAAGCCTTCCAGGCCCGCCGCATGCAGGCCCGCTTCCGCAATGCCCAGGGCAAGCCCGAGCTGGTGCACACGCTCAACGGCTCGGGCCTGGCCGTGGGCCGTGCGCTGGTGGCCGTGCTCGAGAACTACCAGCAGGCCGATGGCTCGGTGGAGGTGCCCGAAGTGTTGCGCCCCTACATGAACGGCACAGCGGTGTTGCGCCCTTGAAGAGCTAGGCTATACTGCGTGGCTTCGCTCACCATAGCGAGACCACACACAAGATACCCCGGAGAGGTGGCAGAGTGGTCGAATGCGCCGGACTCGAAATCCGGTATACGGTTTCACCGTATCGAGGGTTCGAATCCCTCCTTCTCCGCCAAGATCAACCCCAAGTGCTTGCCGCGCTTGGGGTTTTTTCTTGCCTGCCGCTGCGCTGCACCGCGGCCCCGCGATGCGGAAAGCTGGCGTAACGCGCCCCTAGAATCGGCCGATGCCCATTTGTCAAGGCGCACGGTGGTTCAGTCTTTGCAGTCAGTCAGTCCGGGCCTGCATACCCAGGCGGTGCGCCGGGTGTGGCTTGCGCGGTACGACTCGCTGGCCGCAGCGGCCGAGCTGGCACGGCAGTACCTGTCGCAGGCCGGAGACGATGAACGACTGAAGCTGCGCATGCAGCTCATGCTGGCGCGGCTGGGGCCGCAGTCACGCAGCCACGCCGGCTTGTACGAAACGCTGGCCGAGCAGCTGATGGTGCAGGGCGACCGTGCCGGCTGTCTGGTGGCCAGCAGCTGTGCGCTCGGGCTGGCCGCACTTGGCGGTGACGTCGAAGCCGCCCTGGCGGCTTATGAGCGCCTGAGCGTCGACATCGATCGCATCGAAGATCCGCTCGAACAGCACTTGGCCCTCGGTCCATCGCTGTACCTGTACCAGTGCATGGGCCAGCTGGTGAGCTACATGCAGCAGGCCTGCCGCATGCTGCGGCTGGTGCAGCAGATCGACCACAGCGGCATGCACCTGGCAGCGGTGGCCAACGTCGGCATTGCGCATTACCTGGCCGGGGACGAGCTGCAGGCGCGGGCCTGCCTGGAACGTGTGCTGGCCGCCAACGACCTGGGCGGGTGGGTGCGCTTCGGCGCCGTCGCCGTGCTGGCAGAGCTTTATGTGTCCGCGGGTGAGCTGGACAGGGCCTTGCCGCTGCTGGAGGTATGGTCGTTCCCCGATCAGCCTGGCGAGGTGGACGGCGCCACCCTCACGCACTTCCGCGCGCTGGGTGCCGAGGTCCATGCCCGGCTGGGGCATGTGGCGCAGACCCAGGCCTACCTGGACCTGCTGGCCGGCGTGCCCGAAGAGGCCCGGGGTGCCGATGTCCGCTGCACGCTGGCGATGGCGCAGGCCCTGCACCACCGGTCGCTGAACCGGGGTGGCCGTGGCGCTGAAGCCCAGGCGCTGCTGCAGGTGATCGCCGCCGGCGATCGATCGCTGCCTTCGCGCCTGTGGTGGATGGCCGCCGAGCTGGCGGCCGAACAAGGCCAGCACGAGCAGGCGTATCGGCTGCTCACGCAGTGCCGGCAGCGCGAGCTGGACCGCAGCCGCGACATGGCGGCGGTGCGCCAGGTGGCGGCCCAGTACCAGCTGGACGCCAGCGAGCGCGCGGTGGAGGCCGCGCAGCGCGACCTGCTCACCGGCCTGGGCAACCGTGAGCGGCTGGTCGCCGTCGGCGACATCTGGCTCGGCCGCGGCCTGGCGCCCACGGTCGCCATGCTCAATGTGCGGCGTTTCAAGGCCATCAATGAAGCCCTGGGACGCGACGTGGGTGATGCGGTGCTGCAGGCCGTGGCCGATCGCCTGCGGCAGGCGTGCCTGCGCTGCGACCATGCGCTGGCCGGTCGCATCTATGCCGACCAGTTTGCCCTGGTCGTCGGACGCGGCCGGGGTGATGCGCAACTGCTGCAGGGGGCGGCGGCCGACCTGTTTGCCGCGCCGCTGGAGGTGGCCGGGCAGTCGGTGGACATCAGCGCCGCCTGGGGCGTGGCCCATGCCACGGCCGAGGCCAACTCCATGCACCGGCTGATGAGCCAGGCCGAGATCGCGTTGCATGAAGACCGCCGCAGCGATGCCGGCTGGACCGTGTATGGCCGGCACCTGGTGCAGGCCGACCCGCGGCAGCTGTCGCTGATCTCCGAGCTGCGGCGGGCGGCGCAGCGCGATGAATTCGTGCTGATGCTGCAACCCAAGTTCCGGCTGGCGGACGACGCGGTCACCAGCTTCGAATGCCTGGTGCGGTGGGAGCACCCGACGCGCGGCATGGTCCCGCCCGCCGACTTCATTCCCTTTGCCGAGCAGACCGGCTGCATCAAGGGCATCACCGAGTGGGTGCTGCAGCGTGCGATGCGGCTGTCGCGCGAGCTGCGTGCGCAGGGGCTGTGCGGCCGCATCGCGGTCAACGTGTCGGTGCACGACGTCGGGCTGGGCGGCTTCTGCGACTTGCTCCGCACGCTGCTGTCGCAGACCGGCGCCCGCGCCGAAGACATCTGGCTGGAGCTGACCGAAGGCGCGGTGATGAAAGACCCGGCCACCGTGATCGGGCGCATGCGCGAGGTGCGGGCGCTGGGTTTCGAGTGGTCCATCGACGACTTCGGTACCGGTCAGTCTTCGCTGGCTTACCTGCACATGTTGCCGGTGACCGAGCTGAAGATCGACCGCAGCTTCGTCCGTGGTGCGGCCAACTCCGGCACCATGCTCACGCTGTTGAAGGCGGCCATCGACCTGGGCCGCAACCTGGGCCTGTGCACGGTGGCCGAAGGGGCCGAGACCGCCGAGGAGTGGGCCCTGCTGCGCCAGCTGCGCTGCGACGTGGCGCAAGGCTGGTATGGTGCGCGCCCGATGCCGGAGGCGGCGCTGGTGCCATGGCTGCGGCAGCGTGCCGCGGCGCCGGCACCCGCCGCGCCGTCGGATTAGGGTTTCCGACGCTTGGACGCGGAAACGCGGGTATTGCAGTTGCCGCTTGTTGCCGCATGAGTTTGGTGGATGGTTTGTTGGTGATCGTGATGCTGTTCAGCCTGTTCGCAGGCTGGCAGCGCGGCTTCCTGCTGGCGACGGTCGAGCTGGTGTGTCTGGTGGCGGCGGTGCTGCTGGCGTTCGCGGCCTACCCGTTGGTGGCCGACAGGCTGCTGCAGTGGCAGCCTGGCTTCGGCGTCTGGGGGGCGCCGATCAGCTTCCTGGGCGTGTACGTGCTGGGCCGCATCCTGCTCGGGGCGGTGGCGCGGGCCGGGCTGCGGCAGCTGCCCGAACGGGCACATGGGCATGGCGTCAACCGCGCGCTGGGGGTGCTGCCGGGCGCGGTCAATGGCCTGATCAATGCCACCATCGTGGCGATGCTGCTGCTGGTGATGCCGTTCTCCGACCGGTTGAGCAGCGCGATGCGCGACAGCCGCCTGGCCGACCGGCTGGCGGCGCCGGCCGAATGGGTGGAAGCCAAGCTGGGCCCGATCTTTGATCCGGCCGTGCAGCAGACGCTGCACAAGATCACCGTGCGGCCCGGCTCGCGCGAGACGGTGAAGCTGCCTTTTGCCGTTGCCAACGCGCGGCCGCGCCCCGATCTGGAAGCGCAGATGCTGCTGCTGCTGAACGAGGAAAGACGCCGCGAGGGACTGAAGCCGCTGGTGGCCGACGAGGCCGCGGTCGAGGTGGCCCGCGCCCATTCGCGCGACATGTTCGCGCGCAGCTATTTCTCGCACGTCACGCCCGACGGGCTGGATCCGTTCGACCGCATGCGGGCCGGCCGGCTGCGCTACCTGGCTGCCGGTGAGAACCTGGCGCTGGCCCGCAGCCTGAGCATGGCCCACCGCGGTCTGATGGAGTCGCCCGGCCACCGCGCCAACATCCTGCGGCCGGCCTTCGGCCGCGTGGGCATCGGCATCCTGGACGGTGGCCGCTATGGCCTGATGGTGACGCAGAACTTCCGCAATTGAGGCCCAGCGCGGCGCATTGCGTCACCGGTGCAAACCGGGCTTCCGGCGGCAGGCCTGGGGCTGGTAGGCTAACGCGACAACGCTTCCCCCCGCGCTGCCCAGGAGGTTTCATGCAGCGTCATCTGCCCGCCGGCCAAAGTTTCGAGCGGCTGTGGCTGGACGAAGCGCCCGACGCTTTGATCGTCTTGTCGCCCTCGGGCGACGTGCTGCTGTGGAACCGCATGGCCGAGGTCACCTTCGGCTACGCAGCAGACGAAGCCCGCGGCCGGCCCCTGCTCGACCTGATCGTGCCGGCCGACCGCATCGACGAAGAACTGGCCGCCCGCCGCACCGCCACCGAAGGCGACGTGCTGCTGCGCGCGGCCCTGCGCTGCCACCGCGACGGCCGGCTGCTGTACGTGGACCTGAACCTGCGCGCGGTGCGCAACGGCGATCAGTTGAGCGGCCTGGTGATGAGCTGCCGCGACGTGACCGCCTTCAAGGTGGCGCGCGACGCGATGCAGGTGGAGCAGCGCTACCGCGACCTGCTGGAATCGGTGCCGGACGCCATCATCATCGTCAACCAGGGTGGGCGCATCGTGCTGGCCAACGGCCAGGCCGAACGCATCTTCGGCTGGGGCCGCCACGAGATGGTGGGCGCCTCGATGGAGATGCTGCTGCCCGCCCGCTACCGCAGCGCCCACTTCGGCCACCGCATGCGCTTTCATCGCGCGCCGCAGGTGCGCAGCATGGGCGCCGGGCTGGAGCTGTACGGCCTGCGGCGCGACGGCCAGGAGTTTCCGGTAGAGATTAGCCTGAGCCCGCTGGACAGCGAGGACGGCGATCTGGTGATGAGCGCCATCCGCGACATCACCGACCGCAAGCAGGCCGAGACCGCACTGCAGAAGATGAACGCGGAGCTGCGCGTGGCCAACCAGGCCAAGGACCGCTTCCTGGCCACCATGAGCCATGAGCTGCGCACGCCGCTCAATGCCATCCTGGGCTTCACCGGCATCTTGCTGATGCGCCTGCCGGGCGAGATCAATGCCGAGCAGGAGAACCAGCTGGGCATCGTCAAGAGCAGTGCCGAGCACCTGCTGCTGCTGATCAATGACCTGCTGGACCTGGCCAAGATCCAGGCCGGCATGTACCGCCTGTCGCCCGAACTGGTGGACGTGGGTGCCCTGGTGGCCGAGGTGCAGGCGCAGCTGGCGCCGCTGGCCCGCGCCAAGCAGCTGGGCCTGACGCTGCAGCAGCCGGCCGAGCCGGTGCTGCGCCAGGCCGATCGGCGCGCGCTGCGGCAGATCGTTATCAACTTCGCCAACAACGCCATCAAGTTCACCGACCGTGGCAGCGTGCGCCTGGGCGTGGGCCATGCCGACGGCCAGTGGTGGGTGGAGGTATGCGACGACGGCATCGGCATCTCGGCCGAAGACCAGGCGCGGCTGTTCTCGGCCTTCACCCAGGTGGGCGACCCGCGACGGCGGCCCGACGGCACCGGCATGGGCCTGCACGTGTGCGCCACGCTGGCCACGCTGATGGGCGGGCGCATCCGCGTCAAGAGTGAACCCGGCGAGGGCAGCTGCTTCTCGCTGCTGATGGAAGGCAGCTGACCATGGCCACCGTGCTGGTCATCGAGGACCACGCCGTCAACCTGGCCTTGATGAGCTACCTGCTCAAGGCCTTCGGCCATGCCGTGCTCACCGCCAGCGATGGCGAGCAGGGCCTGGCCACCGCGCGTGAGCGGCTGCCCGACCTGGTGCTGCTGGACATCGAGCTGCCGGGCATGAGCGGCATCGACGTGGCCCGTGAGCTGCGGGCCGATGTGCGCACCGCCCACATCCCGTTGCTGGCGGTGACGGCCAGCGCGATGCGTGGCGACCGCGAGCGGCTGATGGCGCTGGGCTTCGACGGTTATGCCAGCAAGCCCATCGACCCGCGCAGCTTCAATGCATGGATCGACGGCTTTCTGCGTCCGCCGGCGCCGCAGGCCGCGCAGCCGCTGCTGCTGGTGGTGGACGACGTGCCCACCAATCTGCTGCTCAAGCGCAGCTGCCTGATGCCGCTGGGCTTCCGGGTGCTCACCGCCAGCCGGGCCGACGAAGCCCTGGCCATGGCGCGCATCAACCGGCCCGACCTGATCCTGTCCGACGTGGGCATGGCCGACGGCGACGGCTTCGAGCTGATGGCCCAGGTCAAGCAGCTGCCCGGGCTGCGTGACGTGCCCTTTATCTTCATCACCTCCACCCACCACGACGTGGAGATGCAGCAGCGGGCACTGGCCCTGGGTGCCGCGCGCTACCTGATGCGGCCCATCTCGCCGGAAGACCTGGTGGCCGAGGTGCGCGCCTGCCTGGCGGCGGCCGGCGACAGAATCGACCCATGACCGACACCCCCGAGCTGGAAGAAGGCCCGCCGCTGCTGCAGATCGACGCGGGCAGCACCATCGCCACGCTGACGCTGCGCCGCCCGGCCCGGCGCAACAGCCTGACCGACGACGACCTGCACCACCTGCTGGACTGCATCGCGCAGGTGAATGCCGAGCCGGCGGTGCGGGTGCTGGTGCTGCGGGCCGATACCGGCGGCCAGCCGCGGCCGGTGTTCAGCGCCGGCTACCACGTGGGCGGCTTCGACCGTGGCGACCATGGCCCGCAGCTGTTCGAGCGGGTGCCCGATGCGCTGGAGCGTGCCCGCCCGCTGACGCTGTGCGCGCTCAACGGCAGCGTGTACGGCGGCGCCACCGACTTGGTGCTGGCCTGCGACCTGCGCATCGCACTAGCCGGCAGCGAGCTGCGCATGCCCGCCTGCAGCCTGGGCCTGCACTACTACCCCACCGGCCTGCGGCGCTACGTCAACCGGCTGGGGCTGAACCTGGCCAAGCGCGCGTTTCTCACCGGCCGGGCGCTGGCGGTGGAAGACCTGGCGGCCCAGGCCGCGCTGTTCGAGCAGGTGCTGCCCGCGGCGCAGTTCGACGAGGCGGTGCTGCACACCACCCGCCACCTGGCCCACATGGCACCGTTGGCGGCCCAGGCCACCAAGCAGTCGCTCAACGAGATCGCGGCCGGCAGCTTCGACGAGGTGCTGCTGCGCGAGCGCGAGGCCATGAGCATGGCCAGCGCCGACTTCGCCGAGGGCCGCGCCGCGATGGCCGCCCGCCGACCGCCGCGCTTCAGCGGACGCTGACGACGCGCAGCCCACCGACGGTCGGACCGACTCCTCAGTGGGAGGCCGGGCGGTCGGCGGGTGTGTCGGAATGCCGAGTCAGCCGTTCGAGCTTGGCGGCGTAGAAGGCGCGCAGCGGCGGATCGGGTTCCAGCGCGGCCAGTTGCGCCACCACGGCCTGCGCCTCCGCGGCGCGGCCCTGCGCCTGCAGCGCAGCCACCAGGTTGGCCAGTGCATCGGTCTGCCCGGGGCGGCCGACGAGCACGCTGCGCAGCAGCGCTTCGGCCTCCGCCGGCAGGCCGGCGCGCAGGTACACCACGGCCAGCGTGTTGCGTGCGGTGGCAAAGCCCGGTGCATGGCGCAGCGCCTCGCGCGCCAGCGCGTGGGCGTCGGCCAGCCGGCCCTGGGCTACCGCCTCGGCGGCGCGGTTGTTCATGAACATGGCCAGCACGGTGGCTTCGTCGATCGGCTGCCGGCGCTGGCCGGTCAGGTCTTCACCGGGCAGGAAGTCCACCGTCATCCAGGCCGAGGCATCGAAGCCGCTGCTGCCGCGGTCACGCAGCGGCCGGCCCAGCGTCAGGTTCACATGACCGCTGGTCAGCAGCAGGCCGGCCTCACGGCGGTAGCTGGGTTCACCCTGCACCAGGTTGTAGGTGACGCTGATGCCTTGCGCCTTGGCCAGCGCGGCGGTCATGATCACCAGCGACAGGCAGTTGCCGGCCCGCGCCTCGAAGGCCTGCGCCGCGGTGCGGGTGATGTGCGCGTCGTAGGCCAGCTTCAGGTCGCCCTGGGTGTTCAGGGCCCGCACCAGCGCGGCGGGCCGCCTCCGTTCCTGGGCGTTGCCGGCCAGGGCGGTGGCCAGGTAGTGCTGCATCGCGGGGCTGAGGGCAAACACCTCCGCGGCGGTGGGCGGCGGCGCGCCGGCCGCAAAACGGGCATCGGCTGGCGGCACTTCCGGCACCGCAGCAGCAGGCGCCACCGGGGCGGTGCTGCAGGCGCTCAGCAGGGCCAGCACGCCCAGCGCCGCCAGCAGCGCGGCCCGCAGGCGGCTGCCGCGCGGGGCGGTGCCGGCCAGGGCCATGTCTTCTTCGCCGTGCGGCCGCGTGGGGCCGCCTGGCCATGCGCTGGTGTTCATGCCGGGCCTCCTGCAGGCAGACCCGTTGACGCTACGCCTGCGCCTGGTGCGGCGCAAGGGCGCTGCCCCGGATGGGCAGGCCGCCGGGTCTTCAGCCGGCGCGCTTGGCCAGCATCGCCCGGCCCACGCGCGACTGGCTGGGCCGGCCCAGCACCTCGCTGATCCAGGCGCCGGTGTCCACCAGCGCGTCCAGGTCGATGCCGGTCTCGGCGCCCAGGCCGTGCAGCAGGTACACCACGTCTTCGGTGGCCACGTTGCCGGTGGCGCCCTTGGCATACGGGCAGCCGCCCAGGCCGGCGATGGAGCTGTCGAAGCTGCGCAGGCCGAACTGGTAGGAGGCATGCACGTTGGCCACGCCCATGCCGTAGGTGTCGTGGTAGTGGCCCGCCAGCTGCGCCACCGGAATGCGGGCGGCCACCGCTTCCAGCATGCGCTGCACCGTGGCCGGCGTGCCGGTGCCGATGGTGTCGCCCAGCGAGACTTCGTAGCTGCCCAGGTCGAAGAGCCGCGCCGCTACGTCCGCCACCTGCTGCGGCGCCACCGGGCCTTCATAAGGGCAGGCGATCACGCAGGACAGGTAGCCGCGCACCTTGACGCCATCATGCTGCGCGGCGCTGAACACCGGCTCGAAGCGGGCGATGGATTCAGCGATCGAGCAGTTGATGTTCTTTTGCGAAAAGGCCTCCGACGCCGCCGCGAACACGGCCACTTCCCTGGCGCCGGCGGCCACCGCGGCTTCATAGCCTTTCATGTTGGGCGCCAGCACCGGGTAGTTCACGGCATGCGCCAGCGGCGGCAGCGCGGCCAGCCCCGCCAGGATCTCGGCATGGTCGGCCATCTGCGGCACCCACTTGGGCGACACGAACGAGGTGGCCTCGATCTCGCGCAGGCCGGCCTGCGCCAGCCGCTGGATGAGTTCGAGCTTGGTGGCCGTGGTGACCACCTGCTTCTCGTTCTGCAGGCCGTCGCGCGGGCCCACTTCCATGAGGCGCACGCGGTTCACGGCGCCACCTCGAAGTCCACCAGCTCCACCCCATCGGCCACCTGCTCGCCGGGCGCGCAGCGGAAGGCCTTGACGGTGCCGTTGGCCGGCGCGGTCAGGGTGTGTTCCATCTTCATCGCCTCCATCACCAGCAGCGGGGTGCCCTTGTCCACGGTGCTGCCGGCCGCGGCCAGCAGCGCGATCACCTTGCCGGGCATCGGCGCACGCAGGCCGCCGTGCGCATCGTCGCCCTGGCCGCCGGTGTGCAGCGTGTCCACCCGCACCAGCGCATGCGCATGGCCGTCGAGGAACACATGCCGCCGCTCACCGGCCACCACCACCGCGGCATGCAGCCGGCGCTCGCCCAGCTGGGCATGCAGGCGGCCGCCGTCGGCGGCCAGCTCGCCGCGGGCCTGCACCGGCGCGCCGCCGCCCAGCGACAGCTGCCAGCCGCCCGGCACGCTGGTGGCGGCCACGCTGCGCTGCAGCTCGCCACGGCGCAGCCGCAGCTCGCGCGCGGCCTGGCCGTTCAGGCGCCAGCCGTCCAGCGCATCCCAGGGTGAAGCGACGGCGCTGCGCTGGGACTGCGCCGCGCCTTCGTGCAGCAGCTCGGCCAGCGCGGCCAGCAGCCAGGCTTCATCGGGCGGGTCGGCCGCCTCGGGGAACAGGAAGGCCTGCTCGCGCTCGATCAGTCCGGTGTCCAGGTCGGCCTGGGTGAAGGCCGGGCAGGCGGCCAGCCGCGCCAGGAACTCCACGTTGTTGGCCACGCCCACCACGCGGTACTGGGCCAGCGCCGTGCGCAGCCGGGCCAGCGCCAGGTCGCGGCTTTGGTCCCACACGATGAGCTTGGCGATCATCGGGTCGTAGTGCGGCGTGATCTCGTCGCCCTGTTCCACGCCGGTGTCGATGCGCACGTGCGCGCCCTCGGTGGGCGGCGCCAGGTGGATCAGCCGGCCGGTGGAGGGCAGGAAGCCTTTGTCCGGGTCTTCGGCATAGATGCGCGCCTCGATGGCATGGCCGTCGATGCGCAGCTGTTCCTGCGTCAGCGGCAGCGGCTGGCCGGCGGCCACGCGCAGCTGCCACTCCACCAGGTCCAGGCCGGTGATCATCTCGGTGACCGGGTGCTCCACCTGCAGCCGGGTGTTCATCTCCATGAAGTAGAAGCTGCCGTCCTGGTGGGCGATGAACTCCACCGTGCCGGCGCCCACGTAGCCCACGGCCTTGGCCGCTTCCACCGCGGCGCGGCCCATGGCGGCGCGGCGCTCGGGCGTCATGCCGGGGGCGGGCGCTTCTTCCAGCACCTTCTGGTGGCGACGCTGCACCGAACAGTCGCGCTCGAACAGGTAGACCACGTTGCCCTGCGTGTCGCCGAACACCTGGATCTCGATGTGCCGCGGCTTGAGCACGTACTTTTCCACCAGCACGTTGGCATCGCCAAAGGCGTTGGTGGCTTCGCGCTGGCAACTGGCCAGCGCGGCGGCAAAGTCTTCGGCCCGGTCGACCCGGCGCATGCCCTTGCCGCCACCGCCGGCGCTGGCCTTGATCAGCACCGGGTAGCCGATGCGGCCGGCCTGGTCAGCCAGGAAAGCCGGGTCCTGGTTGCTGCCGTGGTAGCCGGGCGTCAGCGGCACGCCGGCCTTTTCCATCAGCGCCTTGGCGGCGGACTTCAGGCCCATCGCGCGGATGGCCGAGGCCGGCGGGCCGATGAAGGTGATGCCGGCGGCGGCGCAGGCTTCGGCGAAGTCTTCGTTCTCCGACAGGAAGCCGTAGCCCGGGTGCACCGCCTGGGCGCCGGTGTCCTTGGCGGCCTGCAGGATGCGGTCGGCCACCAGGTAGCTCTCACGTGCGGCGGCGGGTCCGATCAGCACCGCCTCGTCGGCCAGGCGCACATGGCGGGCATTGGCATCGGCCTCGGAGTACACGGCCACGGTGGCGATGCCCATGCGGCGCGCGGTCTTGATGACGCGGCAGGCGATCTCGCCACGATTCGCGATCAGGATCTTGGTGAACATGCTTGTAGCGCTCCAGTCCATCAGGCGCCCGGCTTCCAGGCCGGTACGCGCTTGTCGAGGAAGGCGCTCAGGCCTTCGCGGGCTTCGGGCGTGGCGCGCAGCTCGGCGATGCGGCGGGCGGTGTCCTCGATCAAGGCTGCGTCCACCGGTCGGTGGGCCACCGCGCGGATCAGGTCCTTGGAAGCCGCCTGTGCCTTCGGGCCGCCGGCCAGCAGCGCGTCCACCACGGCCTGCACCGCGGTGTCCAGCTGGTCGGGCTCGGCCACTTCGTGCGCCAGGCCCAGTTCGCGCGCACGCGCGGCGCTGATGCGTTCGGCGGTTTGAAAGTAGCGGTACGCCTGCCGCTCACCGATGGCGCGCATCACGTACGGGCTGATGACGCCGGGCAGGATGCCCAGCCGCACTTCCGAGGTGGCGAAGCTGGCCGCGGTGGACGCGACGCAGATGTCGCAGGCCGCAGCCAGGCCCATGCCGCCCCCCATGGCTGCGCCTTGCACCCGGGCCAGCGTGGGCGTGCTGCAGCTGGCCAGCACGCGGAACAGCTCGGCCAGCTTGCGGGCGTCGGCCAGGTTGTCTTGCTGGCTGGCGGCGCCCTGGCGCTTCATCCAGTTCAGGTCGGCACCGGCCGAGAAGCTCTTGCCGCGGCCGGCCAGCACGATCACGCGCACCGCCTCGTCGGCGTCCAGCGCCTGCAAAGCGGCCGTCAGCTCGGCGATCAGGTGCTCGTCGAAGGCGTTGTGCAGCTCGGCGCGGTTCATCCACAGCCAGGCCACGGGGCCGCGGTGCTCGATGTCCAGACAACTGTTCATGCCTACCTCACATGCGGAAGAGACCGAACTTGGTCGGTGCGATCGGCGCATTGAGCGCGGCGGCCAGCGACAGGCCCAGCGTGCGCCGCGCCTGCGCGGGGTCGATCACGCCGTCGTCCCACAGCCGGGCGGTGGCGTAGTAGGGGTGGCCCTGGTCTTCGTACTGCTGGCGGATGGGGGCCTTGAAGCGCTCCTCCTCCTCGGCCGACCAGTGGCCGCCCTTGGCTTCGATGCCGTCGCGCTTGACGGTGGCCAGCACGCTGGCGGCCTGCTCGCCGCCCATCACGCTGATGCGTGCGTTGGGCCACATCCACAGAAAGCGCGGCGCGAAGGCGCGGCCGCACATGCCGTAGTTGCCGGCGCCGAAGCTGCCGCCGATCACCATCGTGAGCTTGGGCACCTGGGCGGTGGCCACGGCGGTGACCATCTTGGCGCCGTCCTTGGCGATGCCGCCGTTCTCGTACTTGCGGCCCACCATGAAGCCGGTGATGTTCTGCAGGAACACCAGCGGCACGCCGCGCTGGGCGCACAGCTCGATGAAGTGCGCGCCCTTCTGCGCCGACTCACCGAACAGGATGCCGTTGTTGGCCACGATGCCCACCGGCATGCCGTAGAGCCGCGCAAAGCCGGTGACCAGCGTGGCGCCGTAGCGGGCCTTGAACTCGTCGAAGCGCGAGCCATCCACCAGCCGGGCGATGACCTCGCGCACGTCGTAGGGCTTGCGGGTGTCGGCCGGTATCACGCCGTACAGCTCGGCCGGGTCGTACAAAGGCTCTTCGCTGGCTTCCAGCGTCACTGTGGCGGGCTTACGGCGGTTGAAGCTGGCCACCACGCGGCGGGCCAGGTACAGCGCATGGCTGTCGTTCTCGGCCAGGTGGTCGGCCACGCCCGAGACGCGGGTGTGCACGTCGCCGCCGCCCAAATCTTCGGCGCTGACCACCTCGCCGGTGGCGGCCTTCACCAGCGGCGGGCCGCCCAGGAAGATGGTGCCCTGGTTCTTGACGATGATGGCCTCGTCGCTCATCGCCGGCACGTAGGCGCCGCCGGCGGTGCAAGAGCCCATCACCACCGCCAGCTGCGGAATGCCCTGGGCCGACATGTTGGCCTGGTTGAAGAAGATGCGGCCGAAGTGGTCGCGGTCGGGGAACACCTCGTCCTGGTTGGGCAGGTTGGCGCCACCCGAGTCCACCAGGTAGATGCAGGGCAGGTGGTTGGCCTCGGCGATCTCCTGCGCCCGCAGGTGCTTCTTCACCGTCATCGGGTAGTAGGTGCCGCCTTTCACCGTGGCGTCGTTGGCCACGATCATGCATTCCTGGCCCTGCACGCGGCCGATGCCGGTGATCACGCCGGCCGCGGGCGCGGCGCCGTCGTACATGCCGTGGGCGGCCAGCTGGCCGATCTCCAGGAAGGGCGTGCCGGGGTCCAGCAGTTGCTGCACGCGGTCGCGCGGCAGCAGCTTGCCGCGGGCCACGTGCTTGCTGCGGGCGGCTTCGCCGCCGCCCAGCGCGGCCTGGGCCACCTGGGCGCGCAGGTCTTCCACCGCTTCGCGCATGCGCTGCGCATTGGCCTTGAATTCGTCGCTGCGCGGGCTGATCTGGGATTGCAGGGCTTGCATGGCTTACATCGTCTCGGCAAACAGCTCGCGGCCGATCAGCATGCGGCGGATCTCGCTGGTGCCGGCGCCGATCTCGTACAGCTTGGCATCGCGCCACAGGCGGCCGGTGGGGTACTCGTTGGTGTAGCCCACGCCGCCCAGGGTCTGGATGGCCTCGCCGGCCATCCAGGTGGCCTTCTCGGCGGTGTAGAGGATGACGCCGGCCGCGTCCTTGCGCAGCGTGCGGCTGTGGTCGGCGCGGTCGCAGGCCTGGCCCACCGCATAGGCGTAGGCACGGCAGGCCTGCCAGGTGGTGTACATGTCGGCCAGCTTGCCCTGCATCAGCTGGAACTCGCCGATGCTCTGGCCGAACTGCTTGCGCTCATGCACATAAGGCGTCACCACGTCCATGCAGGCGGCCATGATGCCCAGCGGCCCGCCGCTGAGCACGGCGCGCTCGTAGTCCAGGCCGCTCATCAGCACCTTCACGCCGCCGCCTTCGGCGCCCAGCACGTTCTCGGCCGGCACCTCGCAGTTGTCGAAGAAGAGCGGCCAGGTGTTGCTGCCGCGCATGCCCAGCTTGTCCAGCTTCTGGCCGTAGCCCAAGCCCTTGAAGCCCTTTTCGATGATGAAGGCCGTCATGCCCTTGGCGCCGGCCTCGGGCTCGGTCTTGGCGTAGACCACCAGCACGTCGGCGTCGCCGCCGTTGGTGATCCACATCTTGCTGCCGTTGAGCACGTAGCGGTCGCCCTTGCGCTCGGCGCGCAGCTTCATGCTCACCACGTCGGAGCCGGCGTTGGGCTCGCTCATCGCCAGCGCGCCCACATGCTCGCCGCTCACCAGCTTGGGCAGGTATTTGCGCTTTTGCTCGGCATTGCCGTTGCGGTGGATCTGGTTGACGCACAGGTTGCTGTGCGCGCCGTAGCTCAGGCCCACCGAGGCGCTGGCGCGTGACACCTCCTCCATCGCCACCATGTGGGCCAGGTAGCCCAGCCCGGTGCCGCCGTACTCCTCGCTCACCGTCATGCCGTGCAGGCCCAGGTCGCCCAGCTTCTTCCACAGGTCGGCGGGGAACTGGTTCTCGCGGTCGATGTCGGCGGCGCGCGGCGCGATCTCGTCGGCAGCGAAGGATTGCACCGTGTCGCGCAGCATGTCGATGGTCTCGCCGAGCGCGAAATTCAGTCCGGGCAGGTTCATGCGGGTCTCCTAGGTTCTGCGCTGAGGATAGGCCAGCCGGCGGCCGCAGGTCGGCCACAATGGTTGCAAAAAGCGCCAGGCTACCCCCGTGAAATCCCGAGCCGTCACCCCCGTCGCCTTCGTCCATGCGCTGCTGCTGGGCTATGAGCGCTATGGCCTGAACCCGGCACAGGCACTGGCCAAGGCGCAAATCACGCCAGCCATGCTGCAACGCGGCAACCAGCGCATCAGCGCCGAGCAGATGGAGCTGGTGAGCGAAGCCGCGATGCGCGAGCTGGACGACGAGGCGCTGGGCTGGTGGCAGCGGCGCCTGCCCTGGGGCAGCTACGGCCTGCTGGCGCGCGCCAGCCTGACGGCGCCCGACCTGCGGGTGGCGCTGCGGCGCTGGTGCCGGCACCACGGGCTGATCAGCGACGACGTGGCCCTGACGCTGGAAGCCGACCGCCTGCGCGCCACGCTCACGCTGGCCGAGCTGCGGCCGCCCTGGCCCGGCACCCGTGAGCTGTGCCTGGTGACCACACTGCGCAACGTGCACGGCTATGCCAGCTGGCTGGTGGATTCACGCATACCGCTGCAGGCGGTGCAGTTCCCGTTCGCCCGGCCGCCGCATGCCGATGCCTACCCGTGGATGTTCGGCTGCGAGCCACAGTTCGATGCGCCGGTGGCCGCCTTCAGCTTCGATGCGCAGTACCTGGCGCTGCCGGTCAAGCGCGACGAGCGCGCCGCCCGCGCGATGCTGCAGCGGGCCTTGCCGTTGACGGTGCGCCTCTATCGCCGCGACCGCTTGCTGGTGCAGCGGGTGCGCGAGCTGCTGGCCCGCGAGCCGGCGGCCATGGTCAATGCCGACGCGCTGGCCGCGGCGCTGAACGTTTCAGTGCGCACGCTGCACCGCCAGCTGCAGGGCGAAGGCGCCTCGCTGCAGGCGCTGAAGGACGAAGCCCGCCGCGCCCATGCGCTGGACCTGCTGGCCCGCACCGGCCGCCCCATCAAGCAGATCGCGCAGGCGGTGGGCTTCAACAGCGAAAAGAGCTTTGCGCGCGCCTTCCGGGGCTGGGTGGGGCAGTCGCCGAGCGAGTGGCGCAAGGCGGGTCGTTGAGGCGGTCGCCGCGGGTCACCCCCCCGTCCCCAACATCTCCCGCAGCTTCACACTCATCGCCTCCATCGAAAACGGCTTGGTGATCATCTGCATGCCCGGCTCCAGGAAGCCGTTGGCCACCGCCGCGTTTTCGGCGTAGCCGGTCATGAACAGCACCTTCAGCTCGGGGCGGAAGACGCGGGCGGCATCGGCCATCTGGCGGCCGTTGAGGCCGGGCAGACCGATGTCGGTGACCAGCAGGTCGATCGGCTGCGGGCCCTGCAGCACGGCCAGGCCGGCCACGCCGTCGGCCGCTTCCAGTGCGCGGTAGCCCAGCTCCTGCAGCACGTCCACCACCAGCGCGCGCACCACGGCCTCGTCCTCCACCACCAGCACCACCTGGCCGCCATCGCTCAGGTGGTCGATGGTGGCGGCGCGCTGGGCCTCGGCCTCGTCGGCTTCGCCCAGGTGGCGCGGCAGGTAGAGCTTGACGGTGGTGCCGTGGCCCGGCTCGCTGTAGATCTTGACATAGCCCTCCGACTGGCGGGCAAAGCCATAGATCATCGACAGGCCCAGGCCGGTGCCCTGGCCGATGGGCTTGGTGGTGAAGAAGGGCTCGAAGGCGCGGGCGAGCACGTCCGGCGCCATGCCGGTGCCGGTGTCGCTGACGCCGATGCACACGTACTGGCCGGGCGCGATGTCGCGGATGCGCACCGCATAGCTGGCGTCCAGGCTGGTGTTGGCGGTCTCGATGGTCAGGCGGCCGCCGGCCGGCATCGCGTCGCGCGCGTTGATGCACAGGTTGAGGATGGCGCTTTCCAGCTGGTTGGCATCGCACAGCGTCAGCCACAGGTCGGGCGCCAGCGCCAGCTCCAGCGTCACCGCCTCGCCCAGCGTGCGGCGCAGCAGGTCCTCCATCGACACCACCAGCGGATTGGCCGCCACCGGCCGCGGATCGAGCGGCTGCCGGCGCGAGAAGGCCAGCAGCCGGTGCGTCAGCGCGGCGGCGCGCTGGGCCGAGGCCATCGCGCCCTGGATGAAGCGGTCGAGGTCGGTGCTGCGGCCCTGCTGCAGCCGGCGCTTGATCAGGTCCAGCGAGCCGGTGATGCCTTGCAGCAGGTTGTTGAAATCGTGCGCGATGCCGCCGGTGAGCTGGCCCACCGCCTCCATCTTCTGCGACTGGCGCAGCGCCTCCTGCGCCTCCTCCAGCTGGGCCTGGCGCAGGCGCTCGGCCGTGACGTCGCGGCCGGTGGCCACGAAGCGGCCGGTGCCGGGCTCTGGCGACAGGGTCCAGGCCATGACCCGCCATTCGCCTTCCAGCGTGGCCACGCGGTTTTCCAGGCGCACCGGCTGCCCGCTGGCGCGCATGCGGCCCAGCGCGCCCTGCAGCGCGGGCAGGTCGTCGGGGTGCAGCAGCGCGCTCAAGGGCCGCAGCACCAGCTGCGCATGGGCATGGCCCAGCTGCCGCGTCCACGAGGCGGACACGCGCAGCAGCTGGCCCTGCGCATCGGCAATGGCCAGCAGGTCTTCGGTCAGTGCCCAGACCTGGTCGCGTTCGCGGGTGCGTTCCTCCACGCGGGCTTCCAGCGTCTCGTTGTCGCGCTGGGTGGCGCGGAAAAGGCGCGCGTTGTCGATGGCGATGGCGGCCTGCGCCGCCAGGCCGCTGGCCAGGCGCTCGGCGCGGTCGGTGAAGACGTCGGGCTCCGGGTGGCCGAACATCAGGCAGCCCACCACGTCGCCGGAGCGCGCGACCACCGGCACCGCCAGGTAGCTGCGCACCGGCAGGTGGTGCTCGGGCATGCCGGCATGCGGCCAGTTGCGGCCGTAGCGCGGGTCCTGCGTGATGTCGGCCGCGCGGATGACGCCGTCGCCGCGGAAGGTGGGCGCGAACACCTCGGTCGAGCGCGGCATGCCGAAGCGTTCGAAGTCGCTGCGTTGCGCACCCGACAGCGCATAGAGCATGAAGCGCTCGTTGTGCTCGTCGCGCGTGGCATGGAAGAAGGCGCCGTAGCGGGCGCCGGTGAGCGCGGTGCCTGCGTCCACCACCCGCTGCACCAGGGTGTCGATGTCGAAGTCCTGCGCCAGCAGCGCGGCGGTGCGGTTCAGGGTTTCCAGTGCGCGGGTTTCTTCGCGCAGCGCCTGCTCGGCCCGGGCACGTTCCACCGCGTCCCACACGCGGGCGGCCACGTCCTCCATCAACGCCACCTCGTCGGCCGTCCAGTGGCGGGTGGCATGCTGGGCCGCGTAGAAGATGGCCCGCAGGGCCCCGTCGCCGCGCAGCGGCACGGCCACCAGGCTGTCGACGCCGAAACGCTCCAGCACCGGCTGGTGCCCCTCGGCGGTGATGTCCTCGCACACGGTGGTCTGGCCGGCGCGCCAGTGCTGCATGGCGGTTTCGCCAAACGTGTCGAGCGCAAAGCTGCGCTGCTCGGCCGGCCGGCCGTCGGTCTGCTCAGCATCCACCACGATGCGCTCGCCATGCAGCCGGCCCAGCCCGGCCCGGTGCACGCCGAGGAAGTTGCGCAGCATCTGCAGGCCGTCGCCCAGCAGCGCCTGCGGCTCGCCGGAGGGCCGCAGCCTATCGGCCAGCGACAGCAGCAGCGCCTGCCGCGCCTCGGCCTGCTTGCGGGCGGTGATGTCGATGGCGGTGCCGATGGCACGCACGCAGCGGCCGCTGTCGTCGAACAGGCCGCGGCCCTTGGCCGCCACCCAGCGCAGCACGCCGTCCTCGATGCCGATGGTGCGGTACTCGACGTCGTAGCTGCTGCGTTGCGCCGGGTCCATCGCGGCCGAGAAGGCAGCCAGCGTGGCGGGTGCGTCCTCCGGGTGCAGACCCTTCTCGAAGGTCGACAGGGACACCTGCGCGCCGGGCGGCAAGCCGAACATCGTGCGCGTGCGGTCCGACCACACCAGCTCTTGCGTGGCGGTGTCCAGGTCCCAGGTGCCGATCTCGGCCGCCTCGGTGGCCAGCAGCAGCGACTGCTGGCTGGCCACCAGGCGCTCGCTGGCCAGGCGCCGCTCGGTGATGTCGTAGCACACGCCCAGGTAGCGGTGCGGGCCACCGTGCGGGTCGGCCACCACCTCGCCGCGGCGGGCCAGCCAGCGCATGCGGCCATCGTCGGCCCGGCGGATGCGGTACTCCACGTAGGCCATGCGCTGCGGCGTGGGGGTGGGGTCCACCGCCAGCAGCGGCACGTCGTCGGGGTGCACCAGCGCCACCAGCCGCGCCACCGGCACCATCGGCGTTTCAGGCAGCCCCCACAGCGTGCAGAAGCTGGCCGAGACCGCCACTTCGCTGCGCTGGGGGAACAGCTCGAAGCTGCCGATGCTGCCGGCCTGCTGGGCCACGTGCAGCCGCTCTTCGCTGATGCGCAAGGCCTCGCGGGCACGGGCACGCTCCACGGCCAGCCGCAGCCGGTCGCCCACCTCGCGCAGCAGCACCACGTCGTCGGCCGACCACCGGCGCGGGCTGCGGCTGCTGACGAAGACGATGGCCCCCACGCTCGCCAGCCCCGGCGCCGCCGCCGCTGTGCGGCCCGCCGAAAGAGCCACCAGCGGCACCAGCACCATCGCGCCCACCTGCAGCTCGGCGTAACGGGCCTGGGCGCTGGCGGTGCGGGGGTCGGTGTTCACGTCGTCCACCACCACCGGCTGGCCGGCCCGCACGGCCGCGTCCAGACCCTGGCCGTAGTCGGCCAGCAGGTAGGTGCCTGGGGCGCTGGCCACGCTGCCGTCCGTCCAGTCGTGGTCCACGTGCAGGTGCAGTTCCTCGTCCACGCGGCCGAAGCCCACGCGGTGCACGTCCAGCAGTTCGGCCAGGCGGGCGGCCACGTCGTCGCTGACGCGGGCCTCGGCCTGCCACTCGTGCAGGCTCTCGCTGAGCTGCAGCAGGAAGGCCTGGCGCTGATCGGCGGCGCGCTGGCGGGTGCGGTTGCGCAGCACCTTGACGAAGCCCAGCGCCTGACCGGCATCGCCGCGCAGCAGCGTCATCTCACCCGAAGCCCAGATGCGGCTGCCATCGGCGCGCAGCCGCCAGCCTTCCTCGGGGGCGGGGTGGCCGTCCAGCGCGGCGGCCATCTCGCGCTCGATGCGCCCCAGCGCCAGGTCCTGCGGCGTGAAGCAGCGGTGCAGCGTCTGCCCCAGCATCTCTTCCTCACGCCAGCCCAGGATGCGGTGCGCGCCTTCGTTCCAGCGGGTCACCCGGCCCTGGGCGTCGAGCGCGATGATGGCGTAGTCGGTGGCGCTGTCCAGGATCTGCCGGTGGCGAGCTTCGGCCTGGCGCAGGCGCTGGTTGGCTTCGTCGCGCTCGATCACCAGCGCCGCGGTCTGGGTGGTGATGGCCAGCGCGTCCAGCCGATGCTGCGGCGCCTCGTGCAGCTGGGGCAGGAAGCACACCAGCAGGCCCAGGGGCCGGCCCTCGGCGGCCTGGATGGGCTGGCCGCACACGTGGTGCAGGCCGTGGCGGCCGGCCGCCGCCTTCAAGCCCGGCCAGTCGACCTGCCCCGCCAGGGTCGGCGCGGCCGTTGAGTCCGCATTGGCCGCCGCCGGTGGCCGCAGCGCAGCCTGCAGTGCCTCCCGCAGGTCGGGCGGCAGGCCGCCCGTCGCGCCTACCACCAGCCCTTGCGGTGTCAGCAGCAGCACGCCGACCTTGAGCCCCACCGGCGAGCCGGCCTCCAGCTCGGCCACCAGCACTTCCAGCACCTGGGGCAGCGGCACGCCCGCGACGATCTGCGCCAGCACCCGTCGTTCGCCCTCCAGCAAGGTGAGGGTGCTGCTACTGAGCGGGCGGGGTTGTACTGCGGTCATGGCCGGCCCATTCTCACCGCAGCCAGCCCCGGCGTCGCGCGGGGCACAATCGGCCGATGCCCGCTTTTCGCTCCGCCGTTGCCGCCGCCGGCCTGTTGATGCTGCTGGCCGGCTGCGCCACCCGTTCCGTCGACGTCAAGCCCCTGCCCTCCGACCCCGCCGCATTCAGCCACTGGCCCTGCGAAGCGCTCTACACCGAGGCCGACAAGGTGCAGCGCAGCGCCGCCGACGTGGCCTACACCGTCGACGAGCGTGTCGGCAACAACATCATCGCGCTGGGCGTGGGTGCCACCGTCTTCTGGCCTGCGATGCTGGCCATGCGGCCCGATGGCCCCGACGCCGCCGAACTGGCGCGCTTGCGCGGCCGCTACGACGCGCTGCAGTCTGCCCTCGGACAGCGCGGCTGCCCGCCGCAGCCCGACACGCTGAGCGTCGAGCAGCTGGCCGGCATGCCGCTGAAGGTGGGCGAGCGTCTGGTGTACGAGGAGCGCCGGGGCCGCACCGCCGCGCGCGAGCTGGGCCTGCGGCTGCAGAGCCTGCGGCGCGACCAGCTCGAGTTCCGCGCCGACCTGCCGGGCGCCGACAAGCCCGTGCGCTGGCAGCAGGACGGCGCCGGCAACATCCAGCCGCCATCGGCGGGCGACACCGTGGTGTACTGGACGCGGCTGCTGCGCCCCGAGCTGGGTCTGGGCGATGTGCTGGCCGGCGAGCTGCGCAACACCAACGGCGAGCAGGGCCGCGTGCGTGGCCAGGTGGTGGCCACCGGCGTGCAGACCGGCTTCGGACGGGCGTTCGACGCGGCGGTGATCGAGCTCTACGGCGACGTGCCCTTTCGCCGCCACACCACGCGCATCGACGGCGTGATGGTGGTTGACCGCAAGAGCGGCGTGCTGCTGCGGCTGGAGCTGCGCAGCAGCAATGCCGACTTTGCGCTGCGGCGCACCCTGCTGCGTGTGGAGCCGGCGGCCTGAGGTGGCGCCCCAAGCTCGCTGCGCTCGCTCCCCCCGCAGGGGGTCTCAGTCCCTTGGGGCGGCCCGGCGGGACTGAGCTGCTGCAGATGCCACGCTCGCTTCACACTTCTTCACCGCGGGCGCGGGCGCTGCTTTACCGCCTGCCCCGAAGCTCTCGGCTCCTTCGAATAACAAGGGAGAGCCGCTTGAAGACCCGCGCTTCCATTGCACACCCGTTCCGCTGGATGGCCGCCAGCCTGCTGCTGGCCGGGGCCTCCGTCGCCATGCTGCCCACCGCTTCCCGCGCCGACACGCCGCCCCCGCCCGCCGCCGGCCACCCGATGCCGCCGGGCTCGGGCTTCGTGGGCATGCCGCTGCAGGGCCCCGGCATGCAGCGCATGCTGGACGACGTCAAGGCCACGCCGGAGCAGCGCGACCAGATCCGCCAGATCACCGAAGCTGCCGCAGCCGACCTGCGCAGCCAGCAGGAAGCCTCGCGCAGCCTGCACGACGAAGCCGGCAAGATCTTCACCGCGCCCATCGTGGACGCCGACGCCGCCGAGCGCCTGCGCCAGCAGATGATGGCCCAGCATGAGCAGGCTTCGCGCCGCATGATGCAGGTGATGGTGGACGTGGCCAAGGTGCTCACGCCCGAGCAGCGCCAGCAGCTGGCCGAGCGCATGGCCCGCGGGCCCGAAGAGCGCCGAGGCCCCATGCATCGGGGTGCACCCCGTGGCGAACGCGCACCGGCGGGCTGATCATGCGAGTCTCCAGCATGTTCCAACGCGGCGGTGCCGCCAGCCAGCCCCCCGTCAACACCGCAGCGGCCGTGGCCGCCGCGCCCACGGCGCCTGCAAGATCGCCCGCACACCCCTACCATCCGGCCATGACTGCGCAACGTTTGCTTCTGATCGATGACGATGCCCGGCTGACGACCATGGTAGGGGACTACCTGCGCAACGCCGGCTACGAGATCGACATCGCGGGCTCCGTGGCCGCCGGCCGCGACCGCCTGCGCCTGGGCCAGTACGATGCCCTGGTGCTGGACCTGATGCTGCCCGACGGCGACGGCCTGGACCTGACCCGCGAGCTGCGCGGCGACGCCCGCACGCGGCGCCTGCCGCTGCTGATGCTCACCGCCCGCGGTGAGCCGATGGACCGCATCGTCGGCCTGGAGATCGGCGCCGACGACTACCTGCCCAAGCCCTTCGAGCCGCGTGAGCTGCTGGCCCGTATCAAGGCCTTGCTGCGCCGCGCATCGCCAGAACCGGCGGCCGACGAGGTGCTGCGCTTCGGCCGGCTCGAAATCGACCTCGGCGCCCGCCAGGCCTACCTCGGCGGTCAGCCCTGCGACCTCACCAGCCACCAGTTCGACCTGCTGGTGGTGCTGGCGCAGAGCCCGGGCCGGGTGCTGTCGCGCGACCAGATCATGGACGCGCTCAAGGGCCACCCGCTGGAGGCCTTCGACCGCTCGATCGACGTGCACATCTCCCGCATCCGCGCGCTGATCGAGGACGACCCGAAGAACCCCAAGCGCGTGCTCACCGTGCGCGGCGTGGGCTACCTCTTCGCGCGCAAGCAGGACGGCGAATCCTGATGCTGCACGGCCGCCCGCCGGCGGCCCGCCGGCGTGCTGGCGGGGGCCGGGCATGAAATCGCTCTACCTGCGGGTGTGGCTCACGGTGGTGGCCGTGCTGGCGCTGTTTGCGCTCGGCTCCGGCTGGCTGGTGCAGCGCCACATGGAACGCGAACGCGGCCGCGCCGATGCGCTGGCCGCCGAGCGCGTGGCCGCCTGGGCCGACCTCATCCAGCGCAGCCTGCCCGGGGCCGAGGCGCCGACCGAAGAGCAGTCTGAAGCCGTGCTCGACTGGTCGCAGCGGCTGCGCATGCCGCTGGCGCTGGACGACGCGCGCGGCCGCCGCATCGTGGCCACCGCCACCTTCGAGCGGCGCATGGACAACGGCGAATCGCCGCCACCGCGCATCTTCCCGATCCGCTTTGCCGACGGCCGCACGCTGTGGGTGATGCGGCCCGTGCTGCTGCGCCTGCCGCACGGCGGCGAAGGTCTGCGGGTGGAGGGCCCACGGCCCGATGGCCTGCACCCCGGCCGGCTGCAGCTGGAGGCCTTGCGCTTCCGTGGCCTGGGGCTGGAAGAAGACTTTCCGCTGCCGCCGTGGTTCCCGTTCGCGCCGCCGGGCTGGGGCCGTGGCGTGGGCATGATCGCGGTGCTGGCGCTGCTGTTCGCGGCCATTGCCATCGGCGCCTTTCCGGTGGTGCGCCGCCTCACGCGCCGGCTGGAGGCGCTCAAGCAGGGTGTGGAGCGCTTTGGTGCCGGCGCGCTGCACCACCGTGTGGACGAAGGTGGGCGCGACGAAGTGGCGGCCGTGGCCGCCAGCTTCAACCGCGCTGCCGAACGGGTGGAAGCCCTGGTGCGCGCCAACCAGAGCCTGCTGGCCAATGCCAGCCATGAGCTGCGCTCGCCGCTGGCGCGACTGAAGATGGCGGTGTCCATGCTGGACGACGACACCGGCTGCCAGGCCCAGCAGCGCGCGCAGCTGCGCCGCGAGATCCATACCAACATCGGCGAGCTGGACGCGCTGGTGGAAGAGGTGCTGATGGCGAGCCGCCTGGAATCGCAGTCGGCGAGCCCCGAGCGTGAGCCGGTCGAGCTGGTGGCACTGGGCGCCGAAGAAACCGCCCGCCTGCAGGCGGAACTCAGCGCGCCTGATGGCCCGCTGACGGTGCTGGGCGACGAACGCCTGCTGCGCCGCGCGATGCGCAATCTGCTGGAAAACGCCCGCCGCTACGGCGGCGACGAGGTGGAACTGGTGCTGCAGCGCGGCGCCCCCCGCCGCGTCGAGATGCGTGTGTGCGACCGAGGCCCGGGCGTGCCGCCCGACATGCGCGAGCGCATCTTCGAGCCCTTCTTCCGCCTGCCCGGCCATGCCGAGCATGCCGGCGGCGTCGGCCTGGGTCTGAGCCTGGTGCGCCAGATCGCCGAGCGCCACCAGGGCAGCGTGCGCTGCGAAGCCCGCGAGGGCGGCGGCAGCTGCTTCATCATCGAGCTGCCAGCGGCTTGAGGTGGTGCCCCCAAGCTCGCTGCGCTCGCGTCCCCCCGAGGGGGATCTCAGTCTCTTGGGGCGGCCCGGCGAGACTGAGGTGATGCCCCCGAGCTCGCTGCGCTCGCGTCCCCCCAAGGGGGATCTCAGTCTCTTGGGGCGGCCCGGCGAGACTGAGCGTCAGCCCGGCCGGCCCAAGCGCTTGCGCTGCACCCAGCCCAGCAGCAGGCACAGGCCGGCGGCGGCGGTGAGCAGGCCCACGGTGGCGGCTGACCAGAAGCCGCGGGCGCCGTACAGCGCCTCCGGCGCCCAGGCCGGTTGGCCAAAGGCCAGCCAGTAGCCACCGCCCAGGCCCACGCCCCAGATGGCGCTGGCGTAGATGACCAGCGGCACAGTGGCGATGCGGTAGGCCCGCAGGATGAACGAGGCCAGGCACTGCGCGGCATCGCCCAGGTGGAACACCGCCACCCAGGTCAGCAGCGGCAGCGCCGCGGCGATGATCACCGGGTCGCTGGCATACAGCCGCACCAGGCCATGGCGGCCCGCGAACACCAGCAGGCCGATGGCCACCGCCAGCCCCAAGCCGATGCCCAGGCCGTGCCAGCCCAGCCGGCGCGCCTGCCGCATCGCCCCGGCGCCGATGGCTTGGGCCACCAGCGTGCTGGTGGCATTGGCCAGCGCCAGCGGCAGCATGTACATCAGCGCCACCAGGTTGGCCGCGATCTGGTGGCCGGCCACCGCGGTGGGTGATATGCGCGAGATGAAGAAGGCCATGAAGGTGAAGCCCGTCACCTCGATGCCGATGGACAGGCCCATCGGAATGCCCAGCTTCAGCTGCGCGACCAGCGCCGGCCGGCTGGGCGGCAGCAGGCCGCGGCCCAGGATGCGGAAGGGCCGGTAGAACGGGTCGCGCCGCAGCAGCACAAAAGCGGCGATCAGCTGCGCCCACATCACGATGGCGGTGGCGATGCCGCAGCCGGCCACGCCCATCGGCGCCAGCGGGCCCACGCCGTACACCAGCGCGAAGGACAGCGGCACCTTGAGCGCCAGCCCGCCGATCTGCAGCACGGTGACGGCCTTGGGCCGCGACACCGCGGTGTTGAAGCCGCGGTAGGCGGTGAACAGCAGCGCCGCCGGCAGCGAGACGGCCAGCGCCAGCGTGTAGCTGTGCACCTTGTCGGCCACCGCGGGCTCGGCGCGCGAGAGCCACAAAAAGGGCTGCGGAAACGCCAGCAGCGTGCTGCCCAGCACCGACAGGCCCAGCGCCAGCCACACCGCCTGGTGCAGCTGGGCACCGGCCTGCTCCAGCTGGCGGGCGCCATACAGCTGGCCGACGATGGGCCCCAGCGCCAGCACCACGCCCATCAGGCCGATGAACACGGTGATGTAGGCCGCGCCGCCGACGGCCAGCGCCGCCAGATCGGCCGCGGCATAGCGGGCCACCAGCATGGTGTCGATGGTGCCGAAAGCCAGCACCGCCAGCTGGCCCAGCAGCAGCGGTGCGGCCAGCCGCGCGATGCCGCGTGCGTTGTCGGCCAGGCGCCTGGGCGCCTGGTCCTGGACCGCCTCAGCGGTCGGCAAGGGAATCCGGCGGCGGATGGTCGACGCCGCTGGCCTGCCGTGCGCGCTCCGCGTACTTGTTGAAGCGCCAGGCCGTGCCCTCGCGGGTGATGCGCCGCCAGACGATGCGCTTTTCCGCGGGCGTCAACTGCGGCCAATGCTGCACTTCGCCTTCGGTGCGGCCGCAGCCCTTGCACACCGCATCACCCTGTGCCGTGGAGCAGATGGCGATGCACGGCGCATCGGGCGTGTGGGCATACCAGCCCAGCCAGGCCTCGCGCGCCTTGGCGGGCATGGTGGCCTCGTCGCACTCGGTCTCGTGGTAGTACACCATCAGCGCGTACACCTCGGCCAGCGCCAGCACTTCGGGGCAGGCGGTGATGCCGTCGGGCGAGGGCGACTTCTCGCGCCACCAGTTGATGGCGGCTTCGATGTCGAGGATGTGGATGCCGGCCATGGATGCAGGTTCAGTCCTGGGCGGCGGCCAGCGCGGCCAGGGCGGCCTCGGCCGCGCCACGCTCACCGCTGGCGGCCCAGTCGATCGGCGCCTCGGCCAGCGCTGCGGCGGCCTCGGTTTTCAGGCGCTTGACCCAGCCGCCGGCCTCGCGGCCGTCGGGCAGCCCCAGGCTTTGCAGCAGCGTGTGGCCGTGCGTGTCCACCAGCTTGAAGAAGAAGCGGCCATCGGCCTCGCGGTATTGCTTGAACAGCGGCAGCGCGGCCTTGTCGGCAGGGCCTGCCGCCACCGGCGCGGCGCGTGGCACCGCCAGCATCGGCCGCAGGCCGACGGCGGCGCGCAGCTCGGCCAGGAAGGGCGTGGCCACGCGGCGCGCCTTGGCGGCGCCGTGCTGCAGCACTTCCTCGATGCGCTCGGGGTGGGCCATCAGCTCGACATAGCGCTCGCGCATCGGCGCGATCTGGCCTTCCAGCAGGTTCACCAGGCGTTGCTTGGCCTCGCCCCAGCCCAGGCCGGCCCGCAGGTCGGCATGGAAGGCGCTGCGTTGCTCGGGCGTGGCAAAGGCGTCGTGCACCGTCACCAGGGCGGCGCCTTCCGGGTCCTTGGGCTCGCCGGGCAGTCGCGAGTCGGTGACGATGCGCGCCACCGCTTCCTTCAGCCCCTTGGCGCCGCCTCCGAACAGCGGAATCGTGTTGTCGTAGCTCTTGGACATCTTGCGGCCGTCCAGGCCCGGCAGCGTCGCCACTTCTTCCTCGATCTCGGCGCGCGGCAGCACGAACAGCTCACGCCCCTGGCCGAACAGGTGGTTGAAGCGCTGGCCCATGTCGCGCGCCATCTCGATGTGCTGCACCTGGTCGCGGCCCACCGGCACCCGGTGTGCGTTGAACAGCAGGATGTCGGCCGCCATCAGGATCGGGTAGCTGAAAAGGCCCATGGTCACGCCCGCATCCAGGTCTTCACCAGCCGCGGCGTTGACGTCGGTGGCCGCCTTGTAGGCATGGGCGCGGTTCATCAGGCCCTTGGCGCACACGCAGGTCAGCAGCCAGGTCAGCTCGGGCGTCTCGGGGATGTCGCTCTGGCGGTAGAAGGTGACGCGCTCGGTGTCCAGCCCGGCCGCCAGCCAGGTGGCGGCGATCTCCAGCCGGCTGCGCTCGATGCGGGCCGGGTCGTCGCACTTGATCAGCGCGTGATAGTCGGCCAGGAAGAAGAAGCTCTCCACGCCGGGTTCGCGGCTGGCCGCGATGGCCGGGCGGATCGCGCCCACGTAGTTGCCCAGGTGGGGCGTGCCGGTGGTGGTGATGCCGGTGAGAACGCGTTCGGTCATGGTGAGGGCTGGCGGCGAGGGAGGGGGATTCTAGGCGGGGCCCTCAAACCCTCGTCGTTACACTGCCGCGCCTCATGAAACGCATCGTCATCCTCATTTCCGGCCGTGGCTCCAACATGGAGGCCATCGTGCAGGCCTGCGCGGCCGAGGGCTGGCCGGCCCAGGTGGTGGGGGTGGTCAGCAACCGGCCCGAGGCCGCGGGCCTGGCCTTTGCGCAGTCGCACGGCATCGCCACCGCGGTGGTCGACCACAAGACTTTCGCCAGCCGCGACGAGTTCGACGCCGCGCTGGCCGCCGCCATCGACGGCCTTGCGCCCGACCTGCTGGTGCTGGCCGGCTTCATGCGCATCCTGGGTGCGGCCTTCGTGCAGCGCTACGAGGGCCGCATGCTCAACATCCACCCCTCGCTGCTGCCGGCCTTTCCGGGCCTGCACACCCACCGCCGTGCCATCGAGGCGGGTTGCGCGGAAGCCGGCTGCACCGTGCACTACGTGACCGCCGAGCTGGACCACGGCCCGATGGTGGCCCAGGCCGCCGTGCCCATCCTGCCGGGCGACGACGAACACAGCCTGGCCGCACGCGTGCTGGTGGAAGAGCACCGCCTGTACCCACAAGCCGTGCGGGCGGTGGTCGAGGGTCGGGCCTAGAACAAGCCGGCCGCGGTGTTGATGGCCAGCGCCAGCAGCACCGTGTTGAACATGAAGGCCAGCACGCCCTGGCCCAGCACCCAGCGGCGGATCTGGCGGTCGCTCACCGTCACGTCCGAGGTCTGCGAAGTAGCGGCGATGGTGAACGAGAAGTAGAGGAAGTCGCCGTAGTGCGGCGGGTCTTCGTCCTCGCCTTCCGCCGGCTCACCGGGAAAGCCCAGGCCACGGCCCGGCCGGGTGCGGTCGCGGTAGAAGAGGCTGGCGTAGGCGAGTGCGAACAGCGTGGCCAGCAGCAGCCAGGAGCCGAACAGCGTGGCCAGCGTCAGCGCCACCCGCGGCGCGGCCGAGGCCTCGCCCTTGGGCGCGCCGGCCAGTTCCAGCGCAATGGCAGCCAGCGTCACCACCACGGCCACCACCGCCGTGCTCACCACCGCGAAAGCGCTCTCGGCATGGGCAGCGGCGATGTCGCGCATGCGTTCGTGCGAGGCGCGGCGCATCATCAGCGCGGTGCTGGCCAGGTACAGCCACACACCAGCGTTCCAGCCGATCAGCACCTGCGTGGTCCAGTTCAGGCGGCCGCCGCCGATCCCATCGGACAAGAAGCCCGCCGCGAGGGCGATCGCCAGGCTGACGAGCAGGCGGGGGCGGGTGCGAAAGGGGCGCAGCAAGGGCAGGGCGGCAGCCTGGCCCGCCAAAACGGGTGCGGCGCGGATAATCCGGGGGATGCATCCTAATGCCCTTGTGGAAATGACGACCGAGCTGCTCGGTGACGTCCTGAAGTTCGAGATCCCGGCCGACGCCGTGGTGTCGTCGTTTTTTCGCCGCCACCGCACGCTCGGCCCACGTGAGCGCCACACCCTGGCCGAGACGGTGTATGCCGTGGTGCGCCAGCGCCTGCTGTTCCAGCATCTGGCGCAAAGCGGCAGCGGCCCGCTGGAGCGACGGTTGGTGCTGCTGGCCTGGCAGGGCAACGAGGGCTTCCTGCGCGGCGCGCTCAACCCGCACGAGCAGGCCTGGCTGGCCGACGTGCAGAAGGTGGACCGCAGCAGCCTGCCGCGCAAGCTGCGCCACAGCACGCCCGACTGGATCTGGCAGCCGCTGGAGCAGTCGCTGGGTGCCGATGAATTCCTGACGCTGGCCGAGAGCCTGAACCAGCCCGCGCCACTGGACCTGCGGGTGAACACCCTCAAGGCCAAGCGGCCCGAGGTGAAGCAGATCCTGGCCGACGCCGGCATCGAGGCCACCGACACACCGTACTCGCCCTGGGGCCTGCGCATCGAAGGCAAGCCGGCGCTGAACAAGCTGGACGTGTTCACCGGCGGCGGCGTGGAAGTGCAGGACGAAGGCAGCCAGCTGCTGGCGCTGATCACCGACGCCAAGCGCGGCGAGATGGTGGTGGATTTCTGTGCCGGCGCCGGCGGCAAGACGCTGGCGCTGGGCGCGGCGATGCGCAACACCGGCCGCCTGTATGCGTTCGACGTGTCCGGCCACCGGCTGGATTCGCTCAAGCCCCGGCTGGCCCGCAGCGGCCTGTCCAACGTCTACCCAGCGCAGATCGCCCATGAGCGCGACGAGCGCATCAAGCGTCTGGCCGGCAAGATCGACCGCGTGCTGGTGGATGCGCCCTGCTCGGGCCTGGGCACGCTGCGCCGCAACCCCGACCTGAAGTGGCGCCAGTCGCCCGCTACGCTGGCGGCCCTGCGCACGCAGCAGGCCTCCATCCTACGGGGCGCCGCCCGCCTGCTCAAGCAAGGCGGCCGGCTGGTGTACGCCACCTGCAGCCTGATGGCCTCGGAAAACGAAGACATCGCCGCCGCCTTCAGCGCCGAGTTCGAGCGCGAATGGGCGCCGGTGCCGGTCGGCGATCTGCTGTCGGCCGCCAAGGTGGAAGGCTGGGAGAGCCTGGTGTCGGGCCCGTACCTGCGCCTGTGGCCCCACCGCCATGCCACGGATGGATTTTTTGCCGCAGTCTGGGAACGACGCTGAGGATTCGGAGTCTCACTACCTGCCGCGTTGATCTGCCGCAATCTTGGGTCGATCTGCGGCGATCGTCTGTGGCGTGGGCGCCAAAAGCACCGTGCTAGCTATGTAGTTCCACGCGTGCGCCCGGGGGTGCACCACCTACAATCGGTAGGTTCTCCGAAAGGTTCTCAATGAATGGTTTGATGACGGTGTGGAGCGCAGTCGTCGAGTGGCTGGCGCACGGTGTGCTGGACGCCTCCTGGTGGCAGGTGCTCGTCTACACCCTGGTGGTGACCCACATCACGATCGCAGCGGTCACGATCTTCCTGCACCGCAGCCAGGCCCACCGGGCGCTGGACCTGGGCCCCGTGCCGCAGCACTTCTTCCGTCTGTGGCTGTGGCTGACCACCGGCATGGTCACCAAGCAATGGGTGGCCATCCACCGTAAGCACCACGCCAAGTGCGAGACGGACGAAGACCCGCACAGCCCGCAAACCCGCGGCATCAAGAAGGTGCTGCTGGAGGGTGCCGAGCTGTACCGCGCCGAAGCCAAGAACGGCGAGACCATCGAGAAGTACGGTCGCGGCACGCCCGATGATTGGATCGAGCGCAACCTGTACACCCGCTACTCCTGGCAGGGCGTGGGCCTGATGCTGCTGCTGAACGTGTTCCTGTTCGGCGCCATCGGCCTGACGATCTGGGCGGTGCAGATGCTGTGGATCCCGATCAACGCGGCCGGCATCATCAACGGCATCGGCCACTACTGGGGCTACCGCAACTTCGAGGCGGTGGACGCTTCAACCAATGTGTCGCCCTGGGGCATCATCATTGGCGGTGAAGAGCTGCACAACAACCACCACACCTACCCCACCTCGGCCAAGTTCTCGGTCAAGAAGTACGAGTTCGACATCGGCTGGGGCTACATCCGCGCGATGGAGATGATCGGCTGGGCCAAGGTGCGCAAGACCGCGCCGCAGCTCAAGCTGGGCCAGGTCAAGCCGGTGGCCGACGACAAGACGCTGGAGGCGGTGATCGCCAACCGCTACGAGGTCATGGCCTCGTACGCCAAGGAGCTGCGCCGCGCCTGCGCAATGGAGCTGGAGCACCTGAAGAAGCAGGGCGCCAAGAACTCCGCGCGCTGGACCGAGATGCGCCTGGCCAAGCGCTGGCTGCACCGCGACGACGACAAGATCCCGCACGGCGTGAAGGCGCACGTGGCTGGGGCGATGGCGCAAAGCCCGTCGCTGACCAAGCTGGTGACCATGCGCGAAGAGCTGCGCCAGATCTGGACGCGCACCAACGTCTCGGCCGAGCAGCTGGTGGGTGAACTGCAGGCCTGGTGCAAGCGCGCCGAGGACAGCGGCATCACCGCGCTGCAGGAGTTCTCGACCAAGCTGCGCGCTGCGCGCGCCTGACGGATCGACGGCCCCGCGAGGGGCTCAAGACAAAGGGGGCCGGCGGCTCCCTTTTTTTGCGCCCTGCGGAAGGGCGTTGCGCTTTCGCAGCCAGCTTCCCGGAGCAGGCCTGTCGGACGTCTTGGCGGCGCATCACGGTGCGGTGTCAGGTGCCCGGACGAACAGCAAGAAGAAGCGCCCAAAACAAAGGCCGCTCAAGAGCGGCCTTCTGGTGGAACCGGGCTGAAGATCACTTCAGCTTGGTTTCCTTGTACAGCACGTGCTTGCGTGCCTTGGGGTCGAACTTCAGGAATTCCAGCTTTTCGGGCGTGGTCTTCTTGTTCTTGTTCGTGGTGTAGAAGTGACCGGTGCCGGCAGTCGACTCCAGCTTGATCTTTTCGCGTCCGCCTTTGGTGGCCATCAGCTGCTCCTAGGGGTTTACAGGGCGCCCTTGGCGCGCAGGTCGGCGACGACCTGGTCGATACCGACCTTGTCGATCAGCCGCAGAGCCGCGTTGGAAATGCGCAGGCGCACCCAACGGTTCTCGGTTTCAAGCCAGAAGCGGCGGTACTGCAGGTTCGGCAGCCAGCGACGCTTGGTCTTGTTGTTGGCGTGGGAAACATTGTTTCCCGTCATCGGGCCCTTGCCCGTTACTTGACAGACGCGTGCCATGACGACGCTTCTCCGTTAAATGTGCGGTTCAGCCGAGGATCCGGCAAAGACCGCGAGTATAGCACGCTTACGCGGACTGCTCCAAGAAGCGTTGTGCGTCCAGCGCAGCCATGCAGCCGGTGCCCGCGCTGGTGATGGCCTGGCGGTAGATGTGGTCCTGCACGTCGCCGGCCGCGAACACACCCGGCACGGTGGTCATCGTGGCAAAGCCTTCCAGGCCCGAGCGGGTGACGATGTAGCCGTCCTTCATCTCGATCTGGCCCTTGAAGATGTCGGTGTTGGGCTGGTGGCCGATGGCGATGAAGCAGCCCTTGACCGGCAGGTCGCGGGTGCTGCCATCTTCGGTGCTGCGCAGGCGCACGCCGGTCACGCCGGTGTTGTCGCCCAGCACTTCGTCCAGCTGCTGGAACAGGTGCAGCTCCATCTTGCCGGCCGCCACCTTCTCCATCAGCTTGTCCACCAGGATGGCCTCGGCGCGGAACTTGTCGCGGCGGTGGATCAGGTGCACCTTGGTCGCGATGTTGGACAGGTACAGCGCCTCTTCCACGGCGGTGTTGCCGCCGCCCACCACGCACACTTCCTGGCCGCGGTAGAAGAAGCCGTCGCAGGTGGCGCAGCCGCTGACGCCGCGGCCCATGAAGGTCTGCTCGCTGGGCAGGCCCAGGTACTTGGCGCTGGCGCCGGTGGCGATGATCAGCGTGTCGCAGGTGTAGGTGCCGTTGTCACCCTTGAGCGTGAACGGGCGCTGCGAGAGCTCCACCTCGTTGATGTGGTCGAACACGATCTGCGTGTTGAAGCGCTCGGCATGCTGCTGGAAGCGCTGCATCAGGTCCGGGCCCATGACGCCGGCCACGTCGGCGGGCCAGTTGTCCACCTCGGTGGTGGTCATCAGCTGGCCGCCCTGGGCCATGCCGGTGATCAGCATGGGCTTGAGGTTGGCGCGGGCGGCGTAGATGGCGGCGGTGTAGCCGGCAGGGCCGGAACCCAGGATCAGCACCTGGGCGTGGTTCGTGTTGGCAGTCATGGAGCTTTCCGGGTAACGCAGATGTCAGCGCGGGACGGGCGCGGGCCGTTGTAGGGCGCCGCCGTCAGTGTGTCATGGGGGTGCGCGTGCCCTTGCGCAAGCTTGTCAATGGGCACAATAGTGAAATTGTAGGCAGCCCCTCAACCCCATAGCGTCGCACGCCGATAAGTAACAACCACCGACGCAGGAGTCCGCCCATGTCCATGCTCTCGAACTTAGATCTGATCCGCCGTGTGCCGCTCTTCTCGCTGCTGACGAATGAGCAGGCCCAGGCCATTGCCGACAGTGTGGTCAAGCGCCGCTTCCGCCGCGGCGAACTGGTGGTGGAACAGGGCCGCAAGAGCAATGCGCTGTTCATCCTGCTCAACGGCCGCGCCCGCGTGCTCACGGCCGATCAGCGCGGCCGCGAGGTGATCCTGGCGGTGCTGGAGGCGGGCGACTACGTGGGTGAGATGAGCCTGATCGACAACGAGCCGCATTCGGCCACGGTGCGCGCCGAGATCCAGACCGACATGCTGATCCTGGGCCGGGCCGAATTCGCGCGCTGCCTGCCCGAAAACTCCAGCCTGGCCTACGCCATCATGCGCGGCCTGGTGCAGCGCCTGCGAAGCGCCGACCGGCAGATCGAGTCGCTGGCGCTGCTGGACGTGTACGGCCGTGTGGCGCGCACGCTGCTGGAGATGGCCGAAGACGTCAACGGCGTCCAACTGATTCGCAACAAGGTGTCTCGCCAGGACATGGCCAAGGTGGTCGGTGCCTCGCGCGAGATGGTCAGCCGCGTGATGAAGGATCTCGAGGAGCGCGGCGTGATCGAGACCCAGGAAAACGGCTCGGTCATCATCCGCGAAGCCGCCAAGCAGCAGTGATCACGGGCGCTTGGCGCCGCGGCGCGATGCGCCACAATCCCGGCCCATGACGTTTCCGTTAGGGTCCCTGCGCACCGAACCCGGTGCGGCAACCACCCGCGGCTCGGCCCGCGCGGCCGCCGCTTCCGCTTCTTCTTCCAAGGCCGCCGCTGCAGGCGGCGAGGCCGTCGCCAACCGCGAGGTCAGCCTGCGCCTGCGCCTGCAGCTGATGCTCATCGTCGGTGGCGTGCTGTGGCTGCTGGGCGTGCTGGCCCTGGTCACGCACCACCCGGCCGATCCGGGCTTTTCCACCTCCGGCACCGGTGGTCCGCTGAACAACAAGGTGGGCCTGCTGGGTGCCTGGGCTTCTGACTGCGCGCTGTACCTGTTCGGGCATTCGGTGTGGTGGCTGCCGCTGGTGGCCGCGCGCGCCTGGCTGGCGGCGCTGCTGCGCGGTCTGCGCGGCCAGGTCGATCCGCCCGAAGGCCGGGCCCGCTTCTGGGTGGGCCTGGCGCTGCTGATGGCTGCCAGCACCGCGCTGGAATGGACGCGGCTCTACCGCTTCGAGGATTCGCTGCCCGGCCCGGCGGGCGGCGTGATCGGCTTCCTGCTGGGCCCCCTGTCGATGAAGTGGCTGGGCTTTGCCGGCTCCGGTGTGCTGTGGATCGCGGCGCTGGTGGGCGGCATGGCACTGGCCATGCGCTTTTCGTGGCTGCGCGTGGCCGAGCGCCTGGGCACCCTGATCGAAAGCCTGCGGGTGCGCCAGCAGGTGCGGCGCGAGCGCGCCGAAGACCAGCGCATCGGCGAGCAGGCCCAGCGTGAGCGCGACGAGACGGTGGAGGTCGAGCGCCAGGTGGTGGAAGACCACGCGCCCATCCTGATCGAGCCCACGATGGTGGAGGTGCCCAAGAGCACCCGCGTGGCCAAGGAGCGGCAGAAGCCGCTGTTCCGCGAGCTGAGCGACACCAAGCTGCCGCAGGTCGACCTGCTGGACGCCGCGCCCGGCCGCATGGAAACCGTGACGCCCGAGACGCTGGAGATGACCAGCCGCATGATCGAGAAGAAGTTGAAGGACTTCGGCGTCGAGGTGCGGGTGGTGGCAGCCTCGCCGGGCCCGGTGATCACCCGCTACGAGATCGAGCCGGCCACCGGCGTCAAGGGCTCGCAGGTGGTCAACCTGGCCAAGGACCTGGCGCGTTCGCTCAGCCTGGTCAGCATCCGCGTGGTCGAGACCATCCCGGGCAAGAACTACATGGCGCTGGAGCTGCCCAACGCCAAGCGCCAGACCATCCGGCTGGCCGAGATCCTGGGCTCGCAGGTGTATGCCGATGCCGCTTCGCAGCTGACCATGGGCCTGGGCAAGGACATCATCGGCGCGCCGGTGGTGGCCGACCTGGCCAAGATGCCGCACTGCCTGGTGGCCGGCACCACCGGCTCGGGCAAGTCGGTGGGCATCAACGCGATGATCCTCAGCCTGCTGTACAAGGCCGAGGCGCGCGACGTGCGCCTGATCCTGATCGACCCGAAGATGCTCGAGATGAGCGTCTACGAAGGCATCCCCCACCTGCTGTGCCCGGTGGTGACGGACATGAAGCAGGCCGGCAACGCGCTCAACTGGTGTGTGGCCGAGATGGAGCGCCGCTACAAGCTGATGAGCAAGCTGGGCGTGCGCAACATGGCCGGCTACAACAAGAAGATCGACGAGGCCACCGCCGCCGGCGAGAAGATCGGCAACCCCTTCAGCCTGACGCCGGAAGAGCCGGAGCCGCTGGAGCGGCTGCCGTACATCGTGGTGGTGATCGACGAGCTGGCCGACCTGATGATGGTGGTGGGCAAAAAGATCGAGGAGCTGATCGCCCGCCTGGCGCAGAAGGCGCGCGCCGCCGGCATCCACCTGATCCTGGCCACGCAGCGTCCGTCGGTGGACGTGATCACCGGCCTGATCAAGGCCAACATCCCCACCCGCCTGAGCTTCCAGGTCAGCAGCAAGATCGACAGCCGCACCATCCTCGACCAGATGGGCGCCGAGGCGCTGCTGGGCATGGGCGACATGCTCTACATGCCCAGCGGCACCGGCCTGCCGATCCGCGTGCACGGCGCCTTCGTCAGCGACGACGAAGTGCACCGCGTGGTCGAGTACCTCAAGAGCCAGGGCGAGCCCAACTACATCGAAGGCCTGTTGGAAGGCGGCACGCTGGAAGGTGGCGAAGACGGCGAGCCGCCCGCGCCCGGCGAAGCCAATGGCGAGGCCGACCCGATGTACGACCAGGCGGTGGCCATCGTGCTGCAGCACAAGCGCGCCTCCATCTCGCTGGTGCAGCGGCACCTGCGCATCGGTTACAACCGCGCCGCCCGCCTGCTGGAACAAATGGAGAAGTCGGGCCTCGTATCCAGCATGGCCACCAACGGCAACCGGGACCTGCTGGTGCCGCGCCGCGAAGAATGACGAAGACGATGTTGCGAACCCTGATGGCGCCGGTGGCAGCGCTGGTGCTGAGCGTGGCCACCACCGTGGCCCATGCCGATGCGGTGGACACCCTGCGCGAGTTCGTGCGCGATGTGAAGAGCGGCCGCGCCGCCTTCACCCAGACGGTGACCTCGCCCGATGGCGCGAAGAAGAAGACGTCCAGCGGCCGCTTCGAGTTCTCGCGGCCCGACCGCTTCCGCTTCGCCTATGCCAAGCCCTTCGAGCAGTTGATCGTGGGCGATGGCAAGCAGGTGTGGCTGCACGACGTGGACCTCAACCAGGTCAGCGTGCGCCCGATGTCGGCCGCGCTGGGCGCCACGCCGGCGGCGCTGCTGGCCGGCAAGTCGCTGGACACCGACTTCGACCTGAGCGCGCAGCCCAGCGCCAACGGCCTGGACTGGGCGCTGGCCCAGCCCAAGCAGAAGGACGGCGCCTTCCAGTCGCTGCGGGTGGGTTTCCGCGGCAAGACGCTGGCGACGGTGGAGATCGTCGACGGCTTCGGCCAGCGCTCGGTGCTGCAGTTCGACGGCTTCGAGACCAACGTCGCGCTGCCGGAGGACACCTTCCGCTTCACCGCGCCCAAGGGCGCGGAGGTGCTGCGGCAGCCTTAGCGCTTAATCGAACAGGCCCATGTCGGGGCTGCTCATCAGGCGCTCGATGTCCATGACGATGAGCATGCGCTCCGCATCGCCCATGGTCACGCTGCCCAGGCCGTGGATGTAGCTGGCGTCGATCATCGAGTTGAACTCCGGCGCCGGCTGGATGCGCTCGGGCGGCATCTCCAGCACGTCGCTCACCGCATCCACCACGATGCCCACCGTGCGGTTGGCGATGTTGAGGATGATGACGACGGTGAACTCGTTGATCTCGGCATTTTCAAGGCCGAAGCGCGCACGCAGGTCGATGATCGGCACGATCACGCCACGCAGGTTGACCACGCCCTTGAAGAAGTGCGGCGCATGCGCAATGCGGGTGGGCGGCTCATAGCCGCGGATCTCCTGCACCTTCAGGATGTCGATGCCGTACTCCTCCGCGCCGAGCTTGAAGGACAGCACTTCACGGGGCGCGCCGGTCGCCTCGACGGCGGCAACGGCTTGGGATTCGTCGGGGGTGGTGACGCTCATGGACGACCTCACTGGCGGTAACGCAGCCAGTGTGGCCCCGAGCGCCGGGAGCGAAGGGCCGAATAGCGCGGGGAAAGGCCGCCACAATCCATGCAATGACCGAGTCGCTGTTCGACGACCTGCCCGCGCCGCCGCCCGCCGGCGCGCCGGCCAAGACCCCCAAGACCCAGGCGGCGCCCGCCGGCCCCGTGCCGCTGGCCGAGCGCCTGCGACCGCGGACGCTGGACGAGGTGATCGGCCAGCGCCACCTGCTGGGCCCCGGCAAGCCGCTGCGCATCGCCTTCGAGACCGGGCGCCTGCATTCGATGATCCTGTGGGGCCCGCCAGGGGTGGGCAAGACCACGCTGGCGCGGCTGATGGCCGGCGCCTTCGATGCGCAGTTCATCGTGCTGTCGGCGGTGCTGGGCGGCGTCAAGGACATCCGCGAGGCGGTGAACCGCGCCCAGGTGGCCCGCGGCCAGGGCCGCGCCAGCGTGGTGTTCGTGGACGAGGTGCACCGCTTCAACAAGGGTCAGCAGGACGCCTTCCTGCCGCATGTGGAAGCGGGGCTCTTCACCTTCATCGGCGCCACCACCGAGAACCCCAGCTTCGAGGTCAACTCGGCGCTGCTGTCGCGCGCCACGGTGCATGTGCTCAAGGCGCTGGACGCCGAGGACATGGCCGCGCTGATCGAGCGCGCGCGGCAGGAGCTGCAGGCGCCGCCGATGAGCGACGCCGCGCGCGACCGCCTGGTGGGCTATGCCGACGGCGATGCCCGCCGGTTGCTCAACGCCTATGACAACCTGGTGAGCCTGGCCGGCCCGGTGGCGGAGCTGGACGAGGCCGCGCTGGAAAAGTCGCTGGGTGAGCAACTGCGCCGCTACGACAAGGGCGGCGAGCAGTTCTACGACACGATCTCGGCGCTGCACAAGTCGGTGCGTGGCTCCGACCCCGACGCTGCGCTGTACTGGCTGGCCCGCATGCTCGACGGCGGCGTGGATCCGCGTTACGTGATCCGGCGGGTGGTGCGCATGGCCAGCGAGGACATCGGCCTGGCCGATCCACGTGCGCTGCGGCTGGCGCTGGACGCCGCCGACACCTACGAGCGGCTGGGCTCGCCGGAAGGCGAGCTGACCATCGCGCAGTGCGTCGTCTACCTCGCGATGGCGCCCAAATCCAACGCGGTGTACAGCGCCTGGAACACCGCCCGCGCCTTCGTCAAGCGCGACGGCACGCGGCCCGTGCCGCTGCACCTGCGCAACGCGCCCACCAAGCTGATGAAGGAACTGGATTACGGCCGCGACTATCGCTATGCCCACAACGAGGCCGGCGGCTTCGCGGCCGGCGAGAGCTACCTGCCCGAGGGCATGGCGCCGCCCGGCTTCTACCAGCCGGTGCCGCGCGGTCTGGAGCTGCGCATCGGCGAACGCCTGGCCGAGCTGCGGCGGCTGAACGACGAAGCCCGCGCCGCACCGCCCGAGGAATGACGGTTCAGCCGCCGGGCCGCCCCCAAGGCTGAACGCGCCCCCTTGGGGGGCCGCGAGTGCAGCGAGCTGGGGGCGCAACGTAGGCAAGCGGGTGTGCAAGCTCGGCATGAAGCCATGCTGTCCACGCGCTGTGCAGACGGGTTACTACCCGCCGCGCCCCAAAAACGGGCACCTACAATCCGCGCCGCCAGCGTGACAGACGAGTGGTGCAGGGCGCAGCAAGGCACACACGGCCGAATTCTTGCTACCGCCTGAACAAGAGCAGCGCCTTCCCATGAGGAGGCGCGGCACGGGACCTACCGGAGGCTACTTTCCCAATGGATATCTTCTTTCAACAGATCATCAATGGTCTGGTGCTCGGCAGCATGTACGCGCTGGTGGCACTGGGCTACACGATGGTCTACGGCATCATCAACCTGATAAATTTCGCGCACGGGGAAGTGTTGATGGTGGGCGCGCTCACCAGCTGGACCGTCGTCACCGCCCTGGCCGACAGCGGCCTGCCGGGCTGGGCCCTGCTGCTGATCGCGCTGCCCTGTGCCATCGTCGTCTGCGCGGCGCTCAACTTCACGATCGAAAAACTCGCCTACCGGCCGCTGCGCAATGCGCCGCGCCTGGCCCCGCTGATCACCGCCATGGGCATGAGCCTGCTGCTGCAGACCCTGGCCATGATCATCTGGAAGCCCAATCCCAAGCCCTTCCCGCTGCTGCTGCCCACCGACCCGATCGACCTCGGCGGCGCCGTCATCAGCGTCACCCAGATCCTGATCCTGGTCACCACCGGCATCATCCTGCTGGCCCTGCTGTGGCTGGTGAACAAGACCAAGCTCGGCCGCGCGATGCGCGCCACCGCCGAGAACCCGCGCGTCGCCTCGCTGATGGGCGTGCGGCCCGACATGGTCATTTCGGCCACCTTCATCATCGGCGCAGCGCTGGCCGCCATCGCCGGCCTGATGTGGGCGCTCAACTACGGCACGGTGCAGCACTCGATGGGTTTCCTGCCCGGCCTCAAGGCCTTCACCGCCGCGGTGATGGGCGGCATCGGCAACCTGACCGGTGCCATGGTGGGTGGCGTGCTGCTGGGCCTGATCGAGGCCATCGGCGCCGGCTACCTGGGTGAGCTGACCGGCGGCGTGCTGGGCAGCCATTACGCCGACATCTTTGCGTTCATCGCCCTGATCCTCGTGCTGACGCTGCGCCCCTCGGGCCTGCTGGGCGAGCGCGTGGCCGACCGTGCCTGACGCGAGAACAAGCACATGAAGAACAAGATCGTCCTCTTCCTGATCGCGGCCGCGTTCCTGATCGCGCTGCCGATCTTCGCCGGCCAGTTCGGCGCCGGCTGGGTGCGCATCATGGCCTCGGCCCTGTTGTACGTGCTGCTGGCCCTGGGCCTGAACATCGTGGTGGGCTATGCCGGCCTGCTCGACCTGGGCTTCGTCGCCTTTTATGCAGTGGGCGCGTACATGTTCGCGCTGCTGGCTTCGCCGCACCTGTCCGAAACCTTCGAGGGTTTCAAGGCGATGTTCCCCGACGGCCTGCACACGCCGATCTGGCTGGTGGTGCCCCTGGCGGCGCTGTTGGCTGCCATCGCGGGCGTGATGCTGGGCACCCCGGTGCTCAAGCTGCGCGGCGACTACCTGGCCATCGTCACGCTGGGCTTCGGTGAAATCATCCGCGTCTTCATGAACAACATGGAGCACCCGGTCAACATCACCAACGGCCCGCGCGGCCTGGACCGCATCGACTCGATGCGCATCTTCGGCTTCGACTTCGGCAAGTCGCTGCAGATCGGCGACTTCACCATCCCGTCGGTCACGCTGTACTACTACCTGTTCCTGCTGCTGGTGGTGGTCAGCGTCGTCATCTGCCACCGGCTAGAAACCTCGCGCATCGGCCGCGCCTGGATGGCCATCCGGGAGGACGAGATCGCCGCCAAGGCCATGGGCATCAACACCCGCAACATGAAGCTGCTGGCCTTTGCCATGGGCGCCAGCTTCGGCGGCGTGTCGGGCTCCATGTTCGCGGCCTTCCAGGGCTTCGTCTCGCCCGAGTCGTTCAGCCTGATGGAAAGCGTGATGATCGTGGCCATGATCGTGCTGGGTGGCCTGGGCCACCTGCCGGGCGTGATCCTGGGTGCGGTGATGCTGGCCGCGCTGCCCGAAGTGCTGCGCTACGTGGCCGGGCCGCTGCAGCAGATCACCGGTGGCCGGCTCGACGCCGCCATCCTGCGCCAGCTGCTGATCGCCTCCGCCATGATCATCATCATGCTGGTTCGTCCCCGCGGCCTGTGGCCCTCGCCGGAACACGGCAAGGCAGCCCCGAACCCGATCAAGGCCTGAGGACAAGGACAACACCAACATGAGCAACCCCGTACTCGAAGTCAGCGGTGTGTCCAAGCGCTTCGGCGGCCTGCAGGCGCTGTCGGACGTGGGCATCACCATCCAGCCGGGCCAGGTGTATGGGCTGATTGGCCCCAACGGCGCCGGCAAGACCACCTTCTTCAACGTGCTCACCGGGCTGTACACGCCCGATTCCGGCACCTTCAAATTGGGCGGCGCCACCTACCAGCCCACTGCGGTGCATGAAGTGGCCAAGGCCGGCATCGCGCGCACGTTCCAGAACATCCGCCTCTTCGCCGAGATGACGGCGCTGGAAAACGTGATGGTGGGCCGCCATGTGCGTACCAAGTCCGGCCTGGGCGGCGCGGTGTTCCGCACTGGCAGCTTCAAGCGTGAAGAGCGAGAGATCACCGACCGCGCGCGCGAACTGCTGGACTACGTGGGCGTGGGCCGCTACGCCGACTACAAGGCACGCACGCTGAGCTACGGCGACCAGCGCCGCCTGGAGATCGCCCGCGCCCTGGCCACCGACCCCAAGCTCATCGCGCTGGACGAGCCGGCCGCCGGCATGAACGCGACCGAGAAGGTCACGCTGCGCGAGCTGATCAACCAGATCCGTGAAGACGGCCGCACCATCCTGCTGATCGAGCACGACGTGAAGCTGGTGATGGGCCTGTGCGACCGGCTGACCGTGCTCGACTACGGCAAGCAGATCGCCGAAGGCACGCCGGCCGAGGTGCAGAAGAACGAGAAGGTGATCGAGGCTTACCTCGGCGCCGGCCACGCCGCCCACTGACACGGAGCCCACGATGACGAAGAAAACGCTGCTCCAGGTCAAGGGGCTGAAGGTGGCCTATGGCGGCATCCAGGCCGTCAAGGGTGTGAACTTTGAGGTCGCCGAAGGCGAACTGGTGAGCCTGATCGGCGCCAACGGCGCGGGCAAGACCACCACGCTGAAGGCGGTCACCGGCATCCAGCCGGTGGGTGCGGGCGACATCCTGTACCTGGGCAAGTCGATCCAGGGCCAGGGCCCGTGGGACCTGGTCAAGCAGGGGCTGGTGATGGTGCCGGAAGGCCGGGGCACCTTCACCCGCATGACGATCACCGAAAACCTGCAGATGGGCGCCTTCATCCGCAACGACCGCGAGATCGAGGCCGACATCGACAAGGTGTTCACCACCTTCCCGCGCCTGAAGGAGCGCCGCAACCAGCTGGCCGGCACCATGTCGGGCGGTGAGCAGCAGATGCTGGCCATGGGCCGTGCGCTGATGGCCCGCCCCAAGGTGTTGCTGCTGGACGAGCCTTCGATGGGTCTGTCGCCCATCATGGTCGACAAGATCTTCGAGGTGGTGGAAACCATCCACAAGCAGGGCGTCACCATCCTGCTGGTCGAGCAGAACGCCAGCCGCGCGCTGTCGCTGGCCGACCGCGGCTACGTGATGGACTCGGGCGAAGTGACGATGAGCGGCGAAGCCAAGGCGCTGCTGAACGACCCGAAGGTGCGGGCGGCTTATCTGGGCGAATGAGCTTGGCGGCTGCTGGCTGTGGCAGATGGGTGGAAACACCCCTTCGTAGTGTTGGGCTGTTTGCTCCGGGCCGTGCGGGTGGGCCCGGGGGCTTAGCTTCCGCGGTCCGCGCGTAGCGCGAACTGCCCTGCGCTACTCGGGAGGGTGGCCCGCGGCCGAACTCGCTACGTTCGCTGACGCTCACTGCGCTCGAACAGCGACCGCGAGTCAGTGCACGAAGCGCGCTGCGCGCGCGGCCACCCACCCTGCGTTGCTCGGCGCTCCAGATGCGCCCCCGGACCCACCCGCACGGCCCTGCGCAAAGGTCCACCGCTGGCGCATTGCGTTTCGGCTCGCGCTGCGCGCATCGCACGCGTACCGTGCATGGGCCGTGCTACGGGCGCAGCGTCCATTTCCTTTCCACGCGACGAAGGGCTGGCACCCGCCAGTCCGAGCCGTGCGGTGGGTGGGGGGCGGTGGGGCGATTTCTGGGGTGGCGAGGAGCGCAGCGGCGAGGTCGGCGCGCGTGAGCGCGCTTCGTGAACTGACTCGCGGTGGTTGTCCGAGCGCAGTGAGCGACAGCGAACGTAGCGAGTTCCACCGCGCGACCTCGACGCGAGCACCGCAGCGGAGTCGGCCCGCAGGGCCGACCGCCCCAGCATGAGCCCCGCCGCCCCCCGCCCACCGCACGGCGGCCGAACAAGAACAGCCCTGCGGCCTCGCACAAAAAACAAGGCCGACAAGCCGCTCAATCCACCGTCGCCCCAGAAGCCTTCACCACCTTCTCGTACTTCGCCAGCTCCGCCTTCACGAACGCCGCGAACTGCGGCGGCGTGGTCGGCGAGGCCTCCGCCATCAGGGCTGCCAGCCGGGCCTTGACCTCGGGCTGACCCATCGCGTCGATGAAGGCGCGGTTCATCCGCTGCAGCACGTCCGCCGGCAGGCCGGCAGGGCCGAAGAGGCCGAACCAGGTGTTGATGTCGAAGCGGCCCAGGCCCAGCTCGCGGCCCTCTTCGGCCACGGTCGGCACCTCGGGCATCGCGCTGGCGCGCTTGGCGGTGGTCACCGCCAGCGCCTTGAGCTTGCCCGCGCGGATGTTGGTGGATGCCGTGGCCAGGTTGTCGAAGTTCAGGTCCACCTCGCCCGACAGCAGCGCCAGCTGCGCTGGGTTGCCGCCCGCGTAGGGGATGTGGACCATGAACAGGCCCGCCTGCGACTTGAACATCTCGCCCGCCAGATGGCCGGCGCTGCCATTGCCGCCCGAGCCGTAGTTCAGCTTGCCCGGGTTGCGCTTGGCATAGCCGATCAGGTCGCGCAGGTTCTGGATCTTCAGCTTGGCCGCCGTCTCGGCATTCATCACCAGCACGTTGGGCACCTGGGCCACCAGCGTGACCGGCGTGAAGTCGCGGATCGGGTCGTACGGCATCTTGCGGTACAGCCACGGGTTGATGGCGTGCGTGGCCACCGCACCGATGCCGATGGTGCGGCCATCGGGCGCCGCTTTGGCCACCTGGTCGGCGCCGAGGTTGCCGCCAGCGCCGGGACGGTTGTCGACGATGACCTGGCCCAGCGAGCCGTGCACCGCCTGCGCCAGCGCGCGGGCGATCACGTCCAGCGGGCCGCCCGGCGGATAAGGCACCACCAGGCGGATGACCTGGTTGGACTGGGCCAGCACGGCCGGTGCGCCGGCCAGGCCGGCGGTGCCCGCAAGGGCGCTCAGGAGCTTGAGGGAAGTACGGCGTTTCATCGGGCGCGAGCCTAACCCAGCGGGCGCCGGCGCGGCAGCAGGCGCGTATCCGGCGCCCGGGTGCGGGCTGTCAATCCCCTCCAAAGCATGAACGAGGCTGTGCTTTATTCCCGCAATGAGCGGGATAGTTCGCGCACAGGGAGCGCAACACAATTCTTTGCAAATTCCAGCCGCGTCGCGGCGCAAGCACAGGAGAGAGCGTCATGAAGACCACCCCCCCGGCCTCCCGGCCCTTCGCCCAGCTGGGCCGCATGCTGCTGCTGTCGGGCAGCGCCACGCTGCTGCTGGCGGGCTGCGTGTCCACCCAGCCGGAAGTGGGCGGTGGCTCCAAATCCGCCGTCACCGGTGCCGCCGGCGGCGCCACCACCGCCAACGCCAACAGCAGCCTCGAGAAGTGCGACCAGTCGCTGGGCACGCTGGCGGTGGTGGAAGACCAGAACGCCACCTGGTACCAGTACCTGCGCAACTACAAGCTGGGCTCCACCGTGCCGGTCATCCGCATGATGATCCAGCAGAGCAACTGCTTCGTGGTGGTGGAGCGTGGCGCCGCGATGAACAACATGAACACCGAACGCGCGCTGCGCGATTCGGGCGAGATGCGCAACAACAGCAATTTCGGCAAGGGCCAGATGGTGGCGGCCGACTACACGATGAGCCCCAGCATCCAGTTCAGCCAGAACACCGGCGGCATGGGCGGCGCGCTGGGCGGCTTCAGCGGCGGGCTGGGCATCCTGGGGGCGGTGGCCGGCGGGCTCAAGACCAACGAGGCGGCCACCACGCTGATCATGATCGACAACCGCTCGGGCGTGCAGCTGGCCGCGGCCGAGGGCACAGCCAAGAACACCGACTTCAACCTGATGGGCGGCCTGTTCGGCGGCGCCATCGGTGGCGGTGCCAGCGGCTACGCCAATTCGCCCGAGGGCAAGATCATCATCGCGGCCTTCGCCGACTCGTACAACCAGCTGGTGAAGGCGGTGCGCAACTACCAGGCACAAACCGTCAAGGGCGGCCTGGGCACCGGCGGCACGCTGGGCGTGCAGGGCGGCAGCACGGCGGCCTCGCAGGAGGTGGACGCCGCGGCCAAGCCGGCGCCGGCCAGCACCCGCAAGCCGGCCCCGGTGAAAAAGGCCACCACGCCGGCCAGCAAGTGACGGTCGTTCAGCCGCCGTGCTTGTCGGCCTCGCTGGTGAAGGCGTCGGCGTAGAACTCGTCTTCGGGCAGCCGGCACTGGGCCACCAGGTCGCGCTGCGCCGACTCCACCATCACCGGCGCGCCGCAGGCATACACCTGCCAGCCTGAGAGGTCGGGCAGGTCGGCCATCACCGCCTGGTGCACGAAGCCGGTGCGGCCGGTCCAGCCGTCTTCCGGCTTGGCATCGCTGAGCACCGGGATGTACTGCAGCTGGGGCAGCGTGGCGGCGGCCTCTTCGGCCCATTCGTGCAGGTACAGGTCGGCGCGGCTGCGGCAGCCCCAGTACAGCTTGACCTGGCGCTGGATGCCCTTGGCCCGCATCAGCTCGATGATGGCCTTGATGGGCGCAAAGCCGGTGCCCGAGGCCAGCAGCACCATCGGCTTCTCGCTGTCTTCGCGCAGGAAGAAGCTGCCGAACGGCCCTTCGACGCGCAGGATCTCGCGTTCCTTCATCGCCCCGAACACATGGTCGGTGAACTTGCCGCCCGGCAGGTGGCGCAGGTGCAGCTCGATGCTGCCGGCCGGCGGCGGTGCATCGCCGGTGGTGGGCGGCGGCGTCAGCGGTGCATTGGCCATGCTGTAGCTGCGGCGCGAGCCGTCACGCAGGATGAACTCCACGTACTGGCCGGCGTGGTACTGGAAGGCCACGTTGGCCGGCAGCTGCAGCCGCATCAGCATCACGTCGGGCGCCACCTTCTGCAGGCTGCTCACGCGGGCGGGCATCTTCAGCACCGGGTATTCGCCGGCGCCGGGCACGGTGCGCGCCTCGATCACGCAGTCGGTTTGCGGCGTGGCGCAGCAGGGCAGGATCAGGCCGTCCTCTTCCTCGGCGGGCGACAAGGCCTTGCTCTGGTGGGCGCCGTGGATCACCCGGCCTTCCACCAGCCGGCTCTTGCAGGAGCCGCAGGCGCCGTCCTTGCAGCCATAGGGCAGGCCGATGCCGGCGCTGATGGCAGCGGCCAGGATGGTGTCGTCACGCGGCACGTCGAAGGACACGCCGGCCGGCTGCACGGTGATGGAAAAAGTCATGATGGAATGAGAAGGCAAGAAGGGCGCGGCCGATGACGGGCGCAGGGCGGATTGTGCCCCGGCCCCGTGCCGCAGGCCGGCCGGCACAGCGCCCCTGACCCGCCTCATCCCATGGAGTTGTCGTGCACCCAGCCCGTCGTCCTGAACTGCTCATCGTCGGTTGCGGCGACGTCGGCCTGCGTGTGCTGCGCCTGCTGGCTGGCCGCTGGCGGGTGGCAGCGCTCACGTCGCAGCCCACGCGCTGCGCTGAGCTGCGCGCCGCGGGCGCGGTGCCGGTGGTGGGCAACCTGGACGATGCCGCCAGCCTGCGCCGCATCGCCGCGCTGGCGCCGCGGGTGCTGCACCTGGCGCCGCCGGCCAACGAGGGCGAGACCGACCGCCGCACTGCCCACCTGCTGGCCGCGCTGGCGCGCGGCGGTGCCACGCGGCGGCTGGTGTACATGAGCACCAGCGGCGTGTACGGCGATGCCGGCGGCGCCCGCTTCGACGAAACCCGGCTGCCGCAACCCGCCACCGCCCGCGGCCGCCGGCGGGTGGACGCGGAGCGCCAGGTGCGTGTCTTTGGCCGCGCCACGGGCGCCACCGTATGCGTGCTGCGCGTGCCCGGCATCTATGCACTCGACCGCCCCGGCGGCGACCCGCGCGAGCGGGTGCGCCGCGGCACACCGGTGCTGGCGCAGGCGGACGACGTGTACACCAACCACATCCAGGCCGACGACCTGGCGCGGGCCTGCGTGGCGGCGCTGCTGCGTGGCGCGCCGCAGCGCGTGTACCACGCCAGCGACGACACCGAGCTGAAGATGGGCGACTACTTCGACCGGGTGGCCGAGCTGCATGGCCTGCCGCGGCCACCGCGGCTGACGCGCGAACAGGCCGCGCAGGCGCTGTCGCCGATGCAGATGAGCTTTCTGTCCGAATCGCGCCGGCTAGACAACCGCCGGCTCAAGACCGAGCTGCGCCTGCGGCTGCACCACCCGACGGTGGAACACGGCTTGATGCCGACGGCTTGACGCCGCGCTGCAGCCGCACCACGGCCAGCTGCAGCATGCGCGCATCGTTGCTGGCCCGGTGGCGCGTCACACGCAGTTCTTCTGCCACGCTGCGCAGCGCTTCGTCGAACGAGTTGGTCTGGTCTTCGTCCAGCAGCGTGCGCACATGCTCCAGCTTGAAGGCCGGCCGCAGGCCGGCGGCCTCGAACAGCGTGGCCAGCCAGGCGTAGTCGTGGGCCCAGGCATCGGTGTAGACGGTGCGGCCGGCCAGTTCGCGGTTGAGCAGTTCGGCCACGGCGCGGGCACTGCGGCCGTGCAGCACGGCCGTCTCGCGCGAGATGCCGTGCAGGCTCTGGGCACTGTCGTCCCAGTGTGTCCATTCGGGTTGCGGGCGGATCAGCGTGCACAGCGCGCGGCCATCGGGCAGGGCCACGCCCACTTCCACCGGATAGCTGTGGCGGCCGAAGCCGGAGGCTTCCATGTCCAGCACGCACGGTGCATCGGCAAGGGTTTCGGTCGCGGTCATGCCCGAGCATAGGGCCGTGTAACCAGCGCGACAAGGCGTGCAGGGAAAGAGCCGATGACCCGCCCGCCCCGCTGCGGTAAACCCCGAGGCCTGCCCACACAAGGAGCCGCTCCGATGACCGAGACCGTTGCCGTCCGACCGCACCACGCCATCTGGCCCCGCCGCCTGCCGCGTGAACTGGCCGTTCCGCGCACGTCGCTGTGGTTCAACCTGGAGGTGTCGGCCCGCCGCTTTCCCGACAAGGCGGCCTACCTGTACCTGGGCCAGCCGATGACCTTCCGCCAGCTGCAGCAGCGGGCCGAGGCGTTTGCCGGCTGGCTGCAGAGCCGCGGCGTGGGCAAGGGCGACCGGGTGCTGCTGTACATGCAGAACTGCCCGCAGTTCATCGTCGCCTTCTATGCCGTCGTGCGCGCCAATGCGGTGGTGGTGCCGGTGAACCCGATGAACCGTGCCGACGAGTTCGGCCACTACATCACCGACCCCGACGCGCGGGTCGTCATCACCACGGCCGACCTGGCCGGCATCGTCGACCAGGCCAACCAGGCCCTGCCGGAGGCGCAGCGCCTGCGCCATGTGCTGGTCACCCGCTTTGCCGATGCGATGCAGGAAGGCGGCATACCGGCCGACGAGGCGCCCTCGGCACCGCTGCAGCAGTGGCTGACGGCCGAGCACCCCGCGCTGCCCGGCCATGAGCGCTGGCCGGCAGCGCTGGCCGAAGGCCATGTGCCCGGCCCGCACACCGCCGAGCCCGACGACCTGGTGCTGCTGCCCTACACCTCGGGCACCACCGGCCTGCCCAAGGGCTGCCTGCACACCCACATGACGCTGATGCCCAACATCGTCGGTGGTGCGGTGTGGGGCCTGGCCAGCCCCGAGACGGTGAGCCTGGGCGTGGTGCCCTTCTTCCACATCACCGGCATGCTGTACGGGGTGCTGAGCCCCGTCTACACCGCCAGCACCGTGGTCATCATGCCGCGCTGGGACCGCGAGCTGGCGGGGCGGCTGATCTCACGCCACCGGGTGACGCACTGGACCTGCATCCCCACGATGATCATCGACCTGTTCGGCAGCCCCAACTACCGCAGCTTCGACCTCACCAGCCTCACCTACCTGTCGGGCGGCGGCGCGGCCATGCCGGCCGCGGTGGCCGAGCGGCTGAAGACCGAGTTCGGCCTGACCTTCGCCGAGGGCTACGGGCTCACCGAAACCGCGGCGCCCACGCATGCCAACCCGCCGGAGCGGGCCAAGCTGCAGTGCCTGGGCATTCCGCTCTTCGGCACCGACAGCCGGGTGATCGACCCCGACACGCTGAAGGAAGTGCCGGTGGGCGAAGTGGGTGAGATCGTGACCCATGGGCCGATGGTGTTCAAGGGCTACTGGAAGCACCCCGATGCCACCGCCCGCGCCTTCATCGAGATCGAAGGCAAGTCCTTCTTCCGCACCGGTGACCTGGGCCGCATGGACGAAGAGGGCTACTTCTTCATCACCGACCGGCTCAAGCGGATGATCAACGCCAGCGGCTTCAAGGTGTGGCCCAGCGAGGTGGAGCTGCTGCTGTTCAAGTGCCCGGCGGTCCAGGAAGCCTGCGTCATCAGCACCAAGGACGCCTACCGCGGCGAAAGCGTCAAGGCCGTGGTGGTGCTGCGCGCAGAGGCGCGCGGCCACACGCGTGAGCAGGACATCATCGACTGGGCCCGCGAGCACATGGCCGCCTACAAGGTGCCGCGCGTGGTGGAGTTCGTCGAGGCGCTGCCCAAGAGCGGCTCGGGCAAGGTGATGTGGCGGCTGCTGCAGGACCAGGAGCCGCAGAAGGCCTGAGGACTAAGCCAGGAGATCTTGCGAGTCGGGGTGCCGACGCATCCACGCCGCCACGTAGCTGCAGCTGGGCTGCACCTTCCAGCCCGCCTGCCGCGCATGCGCCATCGCCGCCTGCACCAGCTGCCCGGCGATGCCGCGGCCTTCCAGCGCCGGCGGCACGCCGGTGTGGTGCATCACCGCCACGCCGTTGCGCAGCACGTAGTCCAGCTCGCAGCGCCGGCCGTCCACCACCGCCTCGAAGCGGCCGGCGGCCGCGTCATGGGTCACCGTCACCGGCGTGCGTTCGGTCATTTCACATCCTTCCTGGCGGCGGCCGGCATGCCCGCACCTTCATCGCCCAGCCGCTGCCACAGGAACACATAGCCCAGCGCCATCATGTCGGCGCGCTGGGCGTTGTCGGCCGCGCCGCCATGGCCGCCTTCGATGTTCTCGTAGTACAGCGGTGAATAGCCCTGGGCCATCATCTGCGCCGCCATCTTGCGGGCATGGCCCGGGTGCACCCGGTCGTCGCGGGTGCTGGTGGTGAACAGCACCGGCGGCAGCGGCGCGCCCTTGGGCAGCTGCTGCAGCACCTGGTAGGGGCTGTAGCGCGAGATCACCGCCCAGTCGGCCGGCTCGTCGGGGTTGCCGTACTCGCCCATCCAGCTGGCGCCGGCCAGCAGCAGGTGGAAGCGCTTCATGTCCAGCAGCGGCACCTGGCACAGCACCGCATTGAACAGGTCGGGCCGCTGCAGCATCACTGCGCCCATCAGCAGGCCGCCGTTGCTGCCGCCCTGGATGCCCAGGCGCCGCGGCCGCGTGACCTTGCGGGCCACCAGGTCCTCGGCCACCGCGATGAAGTCGTCGTAGCTCTTCTGCTTGTGGGCCTTGATGGCGGCCTGGTGCCAGGCGGGGCCGAATTCACCACCGCCGCGGATGTTGGCCACCACGAACACGCCGCCGTGCGCGCCCCACACGTTGCCGCTGGCGGCCGCGTACCAGGGCTGCAGCGATATCTCGAAGCCGCCGTAGCCATAAAGCAGCGTGGGGTTGTTGCCGTCTTCCCGGGCGCCGGGCGGCCACACGATGAAGTAGGGCACGCGGGTGCCGTCCTTGCTGGTGGCAAAGCGCTGCTCTACCCGCATGCCCTGTGCATCGAAGAAGCGGGGCGAGGCCTTGAGCACCTCGCGCGCATCGGTGCCGGTGCGGCCCAGCGACAGGGTTTCGGGCGACAGGAAGTCCACCGCCGTCAGCAGGTAGTCCTCGGCCAGCGGGTCGCGCTGAAGCAGCGGGTCGTGCAGCGTGGCCACGCCCAGCGTGCCGGGGAAGGGCGCGTCGATCGGCCGGCGCTGCCAGGGGCCCTGGTCCGTCGGGGTCAGTTCTTCCAGCCGGCTGGCCACGTTGTCGCTGATGGTCAGCAGCAGCCGGTCGCGGGTGACGGCATAGCCGGCCAGCGAGCGGGTGGGCGTGGGCACGAACAGCGGCGTGTAGCGCCGCTCGGCCGGCGGGCGGCGCAGGATGTCGTCGGCGGTGGTGGCCAGCAGCGCGCCACGCGGCCAGATGGTGCCGCCCACGGTGAGGTCGGTGCGCAGCTCCAGCAGCGCCCGTTCGTTCCAGAACGAGAGGCTGGCGTCGGTGGGCTTGTCGATGCGCTGCAGCGCGTCCGGGCCGGCGGGCCGCACCAGCAGGAACTCGATCGCGTTGTAGAAGTCGGTGGCGCGGCTGAACACGGTGCGCTCGAAGCCCGGCGTGCGGTCCACCGAGACGCTGACCGAGACATCGGTTTTTTCACCCTCGAACACCGTGGTGGCGGCGCTCAACGGGGTGCCGCGCTGCCAGCGCTTGATCACCCGCGGGTAGCCCGAATCGGTGAGTGAGCCGGGGCCGAAATCGGTGGCCACGTACAGCGTGTTCTCGTCGGCCCAGTCGAGCCGCGACTTGGCTTCGGGCAGGCTGAAGCCGCCGGGGATGAACTGCTTGGTGACGCTGTCGAACTCGCGCACCACGGTGGCGTCGGCGCCGCCGCGCGACAGGCTGATCAGGCAGCGCCGGTAGTCCGGGCCCAGGCAGGTGGCGCCGGACCACACCCAGTTCTCCTTCTCGGCGCTGGCCAGCGCGTCCAGGTCGAGCACGGTTTCCCAGGCGGGCTCGGGCTTGCGGTACTCGGCCAGCGTGGTGCGCCGCCACAGGCCGCGCGGGTGTGCCTCGTCGCGCCAGAAGTTGTAGAGCGCGTCACCGCGGCGGGCGATGGCTGGGATGCGTGCCTTGGAGTCCAGGATTTCGCGCAGCTTGTCGCGCATCGGCACGAAGCGCGGATCGGTTTCCAGCTGGGCGCGGGTGGTGGCGTTCTGGGCTCGCACCCAGGCCAGGGCGTCGTCACCCTGGACGTTCTCCAGCCACAGGAACGGGTCGGCGGCGGCAGGTGCGGCGTGGGAGGACATCATGCTCATGCAGATCAGGAATGCAGCGAAACAGCGGCGCATCGGGGGCAAGCGGCCGGCGCGGCCTGCGGAAGAGGATGGGCGGACCATGATAGGCGCGGCAGCCCACGCCCCGTGTGTGTGCGGGGTTGCGGCAGGTGCGGCGGCCTTCCAACCGGCAGCAGCCTGCAAATTCGGCAAAAGTAATTCCGGCAGTGGCCGATATGGGCAGCATGATCGCCTCGACCACGACCGAGCCGCCCCTGCCCTTCGTCCACCGCATCGGTGTGCGACTGGTGGGCGCCTTCGCGGTGCTGCTCATGGCCATGCTGCTGCTGGCCGGGCTGGCGCTGGCCCGCATGCATGCCGCCTCACAGGCCCTGGCGGAGCTGTCACGCGAGCAGTTGCGCGTGGTGGCACTGACGGCGCAGATCGGGCGTGAGGCCGACAGCTCGACCCGGCAGATGCTGCAGCTGGTGAACGACACGTCGCAGGACGAGGCGCGGCTGCGGGCCGGCATCGCCGCCTCCAACGCGCGGCTGCGCCAGGCGGTGGAGGCGCTGGAGGTGCTGCTGCCGCCCGGGCCGCGGCAGGAGGCCTTCGAGGAGGTGCGCGCGCGCTTGACCGAATACCTGCGCGCCTCGCGCGACACGCTGGACTGGTTCGAGGCCGGCGCCGTGGCCTATGCGCGCCGCACCCTGGCCGAAGACACGCAGGACACGCTGGACCTGCTGGCCGTGGCGCGCGACCACTTCAACGAGGCCGAAGAGGCGGCGGCCAACCTGGCGACCGCCCAGACCCAGGCCCGCCTGCGGCGCGACCGGCTGCTGCTGCTGGCGCTGGTGTCGCTGGCGCTGGTGGTGGGCACGCTGTTCTCGCTGCGGGTGGCGCGCGGCATCGCCCAGCCACTCAAGCATGCCGAACGGGCGGCCCGCCGCATCGCCGCGGGCGACTACCGCAGCCGCGTGGCGGTGACCACGCAGGACGAGGTGGGCCGCGTCTCGGCGGCGCTCAACACCCTGGCCGAGGCGGTGAGCGAGCGCGAATTGCGCATCCACCGCCTGGTCAACACCGACAGCCTGACCGGCCTGGCGCAGCGCCCGCGCTTCCTGGCCGAAGGCGAGGCGCTGCTGGCCGGCGCCGAACGGGCCGGTCGGCAGGTCACGCTGCTGTGCTTCGACATCGACCGGCTCAAGACCATCAACGCGCTGCTGGGCTTTGATGCCGGCGACGCGGTGATCTGCGATGCCGCGGAACGGCTGCAGACGGTCATCGGCGCCGAGGGCCGCCTGGCCCGCGTGGCCGGTGGCACCTTCGCGGCGCTGGTGCCCACCAGCGACACCGACAGCGCGCGAGAGATGGCCTTGGCGATGAAACGCGAGGTGGAGCATCAGGTGCGCTGGCAGGGCGAGTCGCTGGACCTGTCCATCACCACCGGGCTGGCGATGTACCCCGCCGATGCCCCCGCACTGGAGCCGCTGCTGCGCCATGCCGAGCAGGCGCTGTTCGAGGCCAAGCGCCTGCACATCGGCTGCGCGGTGTATGCGCCCTCGCTGGAGGCGTCACGCCAGTCGCAGCTGAGTCTGCTGTCGGCGCTGGCCGAGGCCATCGAGGGCGGCCAGTTGCACCAGTACCTGCAGCCCAAGTTCTCGCTGGACGGCACCTTGCGCGGCGCCGAGGCGCTGGTGCGCTGGCGCCACCCGCAGCGCGGCTGGGTGCCGCCCGGCGAGTTCGTGCCTTTTGCCGAGCGCACCGGCCGCATCGGCCCGCTGACCGACTGGATGCTGGAGCAGGCGGTGCGCACGCTGGCGCGCTGGCAGCGCGAAGGCCTGTCGCTCACCATCGCGGTGAACATCTCCACCCACGACCTGCAGGACGCGGGCTTGCCCGCGCGGGTGTCGGCGCTCTTGCAGCGCCACGGCGTGGCACCTGCGCGGCTGCAGCTGGAGCTGACCGAGACCGGCCTGATGGACAGCAGCCAGGACCCGGTGACGGTGCTGCATGCGCTGTGCGATACCGGCGTGGGCCTGGCCATCGACGACTTCGGCACCGGCCATTCGTCACTGGCCTACCTGCAGCGGCTGCCGATGCATGAGCTGAAGATCGACCGCAGCTTCGTCACCGAGGTGCATGCCGATGCCCGGCGGCGCGAGCTGCTGCAGTCCATCGTGCACCTGGGCCATGGGCTGGGCCTGAAGGTGACCGGCGAGGGCGTGGAAACCGCCGCCGAGCTGCAGGCGCTGCGGCAGGCCGGGTGCGACCTGGTGCAGGGCTATCACACCGGCCGGCCGATGGACCTGGCTGCATTTGAAACATGGCGTGAACAGCGGACCCTGCCAGCCGCTTCGGGCATGTGTCATGCAAGTTAAGGTACGGGTCCATGAACGAAGGCACTGCCATGACCACGCCCCAACCGCTGTTCCACCTCGCCTTTCCGGTGCGCGACCTGACCGAGGCCCGGGCTTTCTACGGTGAGCTGCTCGGCTGCCCTGAGGGCCGCAGCTCCGACGCCTGGGTGGACTTCGACTTCTATGGCCACCAGATCGTGGCCCACCTGGCCCCGGAAGAGTGCGGCCACCGCGACCACAGCCCGGTGGACGGGCACGACGTGCCGGTGCGCCATTTCGGGGCCATCCTCACGCTGGCGCAATGGCACGAACTGGCCGACCGGCTGCGCGCCGCGGGCGTGAAGTTCGTGATCGAGCCCTATGTGCGCTTCAAGGGCGAGGTGGGCGAACAGGCCACGATGTTCTTCCTCGACCCGTCGGGCAACGCTCTGGAGTTCAAAGCCTTTGCCGACCGCAGCCAGGTCTTCGCCAACTGATGGAGCACCCGGCTTCAGGAGTACCTGAAGCCACCCGCCGGGCGGGTTGCGCGGCCGCCTTCGGAGCGGCCGGGCGGCGGCCGCGGGGCCGTCTATCCGCTCAATCGGCAGCGGGTTTAAGCACCTGCGGCTCCACCTCGATGGACTGCTGGCCGTCGCTCACCCACACGGTGCCGTCCTGCACCGTGACCTGCAGCTGCATCGTGCGTTGCGCCAGCTTGGCCAGGGCCTGGCTTTGTTCGGCGGGCACCTGCCACACGGCCAGCCGGGCGGCGCGGGCCACCTTGTTCTGCAGGCCGGCCCACCAGATCGGCGTGCTGGCCGCATAGGCGATCACCGTCACCCGCTGGGCGCGGCCGGCGGCCTTGATCATGCGGCGGTCGTCGGGCTGGCCCACTTCCAGCCAGTGCAGCAACTGGCCGCTGAGGTCGTGCTGCCAGAGGTCGGGCTCGTCGGTGTCGGAGATGCCCTTGGCCAGTTCGAGCCGGCCGTTGTCGTCGCTGGCCGGCACGTGCAGTGCAAAGGCCAGCACGCGCATCAGCATGCGTTCGTCGGTTTCGGAAGGGTGGCGCGCGATGGTCAGCGCATGGTCGGCATAGACGCCGCGGTCCATGTCGGCAATCTGCAGCTGCGCCTTGAAGATGGTGGACTTGATGGCCATGAGGGGCGCCACTGTGCCACACACGGCGGCGGGCGCCGTCAGAGTCTCAGTCCCGCCGGGCCGCCCCAAGGGACTGAGCGCCCCCTTGGGGGGCAGCGAGCGCAGCGAGCTTGGGGGCCGACCTCAACGCCACAGTTGCGCCATCACCTCGGCAAAGCGGTCGGCCACCGCCTCCGCCTGCGGGTGGCGATGCGCCTGCACCACCCACTGGCCGGCCACCATCACGCTGTGCCAGGGCCGTCCGGGGCTGGAGAACACCAGCGCATCCAGCAGGTGGCTGGGCGGTATGCCGCGCAGCGCGGCATCGGCTTCGTCCACCACCAGCAGGTCGGCACGGGCGCCCGGCTGCAGGCCCCAGGCGCCCAGGCCGGCGGCCGCGCCGCTGCCGGCCTGCATGCGCTGCCACAGCCGCTGCGCGGTGGCCGGCTGGCCTTCGGCCGGCGCGGCACTGACGTTGCGCTGGCGCAGCGCCAGCCGCTGGCCGTACTCCAGCAGCCGCAGCTCTTCGCGCCAGGCGCGGGTCACGTGGCTGTCGGAGCCCAGCGCCAGCGACGCGCCGCTGGCCAGCCAGCGCGGCAGGTCGCACAACCCGTCGCCCAGGTTGGCTTCGGTGCTGGGGCAGATGACGGCCGCCGCGCCGCTACGGGCCACCGCATCGATCTCGGTCGGCACGGTGTGGGTGGCATGCACCAGCTGCCAGCGTGGGTCCAGCAGGCCTTGTGCGGCCAGCCATTCGATGGGCCGCTGGCCGGTGGCGCGCAGGCAGTCGTCCACCTCGGCCGTCTGTTCGGCCACGTGGATGTGCACCGGGCCGGCAAAACCTTCGGCCAGCTGCCGCAGCCGGTGGATGGACTCGGGCGCCGCCGCGCGCAGCGAGTGCAGCGCGACGCCGGCATTGAGCAGCGGCCGGCCGGCCGCGCCGATGCGCTGGCAGGCCTGCCACACGCTGTCGGCGGTGGTGGCAAAACGGCGTTGGTCGGGCCGCAGCGTGGGCTGGGTGAAGCCGGCGCGCTCGTACAGCACCGGCAGCACCGTCAGGCCGATGCCGGCGGTGGCCGCGGCATCGGCCAGCGCCCAGATCATCGCCAGCGGGTCGTCGGCATAGGGCCGGCCCTGCTCGTCGTGCTGCAGGTAGTGGAAGTCGCACACCTGGGTATAGCCGCCGCGCAGCAGCTCGATGTAGAGGTGGGCGGCAATGGCCTGCAGCTGCGCGGGCGTGATGCGCAGCGCCACCTGGTACATGCGGTCGCGCCAGCCCCAGAAGTCGTCGGCATCGGCCTCGCGCCGTTCGGCCAGGCCGGCGAAGGCGCGCTGGAAGGCATGGCTGTGGGCGTTCACCAGGCCGGGCAGCACCGGGCCGGGCAGGCGTTGGGCGCCCTCCGGCGGGGTGGGCACGTCGGGCGTCACGGCCGACCAGTGGCCGCTGGCATCGGCCTGCAGCAGCACGCCATCGGCCCAGCCGCCGGGCAGCCAGGCGCGCGGCGCCCACCAGGAAGTGGTGCGCCTCTTCATCGCGCTGCCGGCGGCTGCCAGTCCAGCATGGTCTGCACCAGCTGGCGCAGCAGCGGGGTGATCTCGCCGGCGCGCAGCGCGTCCCACTCGGCGGGGGTGCTTTCCTGCAGGTAGCAGCGCCAGCACATCTCCAGCTGCACCGCATGCACCTGCTGCGCCGGCTGGCCGTAGTGGCGGGTGATGTGGCCGCCCTTGAAGCGGCCGTCCACCACATGGCTGTGCACGGATTGGGCGGCCATCACCGCGGCCAGCGCATCGCGCAGCCCGGGGTCGCAGGCGGTGCCGTTGGCGGTGCCCAGGTTCAGGGCCGGCAGCGTGCCTTCAAACAGCCAGGGCAGCTCGCTCTTGATGCTGTGGGCATCGAACAGCACCACATGGCCGTGTTCGGCGCGCAGGCGCTGCAGCTCGGCGGCCAGGGCGTCGTGGTAGGGCCGCCAATAGCGGCCCACGCGCAGCTGCACCTCCTCGGGCGTGGGTGCCTGGCCTTCGCGGTACAGCGGGTCGCCGGTGAAAAAGCGGGTGGGGCACAGCTCGGTGTTGTTGACGCCCGGGTACATCGGCTGGTTGTCGGGCGGCCGGTTCAGGTCGACCACGTAGCGGCTGTAGCGTGGCACCAGCAGGCTGGCGCCCAGCTCACGCACGAAGTCGTACAGCTGGTCGAGGTGCCAGTCGGTGTCTTCCACGTTCAGCACGCGCGGCAGGTAGCGGTCGATGAGCGTGGGCGGGATCTCGCGGCCGGCGTGCGGCACGCTGACCAGCAGCGGCCTGTGGCCGCGGTGCAGGGTGTAAGGGGTGTCGTCGCTCATGGCAGGTTCCGTTGGCGCGGCAGGTTCAGCAGGCCGCATGCCCGATCCAGTAGCCGCAAGGCCGCCCATCGGCCGGTGCTTCCACCGGCTCGAAGCGGCAGGGCGTGCCGTCGTCGGTCCACAGCAGCGTGAAGGGGGCCACCACCACCGGCCGGCCTTCGCGCGGGTGCCACAGGCCGCCGCTCAGGCTGAAGAGCCCGCGGGCCTCGAAAGGTTCAGCCCACTCCACGCCCGGTTGCACCGGCAGCAGGGTGCCGCGGCCGCGCTGCACCATCAGATTGAGGTCTCGGGTGGGCCCGTCCAGCAGCCGGCAGCCGGGCGCGTCGGCGCCGTCGAAGGCCAGCGGCGAGCTGCTGGCCGAAAGGCGCTGGCGTCCGCTGGGCAGGCTCAGTTCCACGCCCGCGCCTTCCAGCACTGCGAACCAGCGCTGCACGCCGGCAAAGGCCGAGAAGTCGCCGTCGCGGTCGATGTCGGCCACGCTGATGCGCAGCGCCCAGTCGGTACCGGGCGCGGCCGGGCGGCGCAGCAGCTCGCGGGTGTGGCCACCGCCGTTGCGCCAGGGCTCGGGCGGCTGGCGGAACAGGTCGATCAGTTGCACGGCCATGTCAGGGCCGGAAATGGCCTTCGATCACGTAGCGGCTGCCCGGGTGCACCAGACGCGCCAGCGTGATGCCGGTGCCGCGGCTCTCGGTGCGGCGCACGATGATCAGGCAGCTCTCGTCGCGGCGGATGCCCAGCAGCCGGGCTTCTTCTGCCGTGGGGGCCGCCGACTCGATGGCGTAGTGCGCCTCCCAGGTGGGCGCCACGTCCAGCAGGTAGTGGGTGGGCGTGATCTGGGTGAAGTCGACGTCCAGGTAGCCAGGGGCGCAGGCGGGGTTGACGTAGCGGTCTTCGCACTGCAGCGGCACGCCGTTGTCGTGGTGCACGATCAAGGTATGGAACACCGGCGCACCGGCCTGCATGCCCAGTTGCTGCGCCAGGCCCGGCGAAGCCGCCTCTTCGCGCTTGAGGTGCACCACGGCCTTGTGCTCGTGGCCGCGCGCCTGGATCTCTTCCTGCAGGTCGCGTATCGTGAGCGTGGACGACACCCGGTGCAGCTGCGCCGCGTAGGTGCCCGAGCCCTGCACCCGATCGACCAGGCCTTCAGCCTGCAGTTCGCGCAGCGCGCGGTTCACCGTCATGCGGCTGACGTTGAAGCGTTGCACCAGCTCCGCCTCCGACGGCATCAGCGTGCCGGGTGTCCAGCGGCCCTTGGCCAGCTCGCGCTTGAGGTACTGTTTGACCCGGGCGTACGGGGCCGGGGCGGCGGTGGAGGTGGTCTTGATCGGCATGAGCAGATCCTACTTGCCTGAAGTTGTATAGACAAGTAGAGTCTGCAGGATGACTGCGATCGAACTTGACCCTGGGCGCCTGACGCTCGAGACGCTTCAGGCGGTGCATGCCGGCGGCGTCACCCTCACCGTGGCCCCGCATGCGGCGGCGGCCGTGCAGGCCAGCGCCGCCGTGGTGCAGTCGGCGGCGGCCGGCGACGCGCCGGTTTACGGCGTGAACACCGGCTTCGGCAAGCTGGCCAACCAGCGCATCAGCGAAGCCGATCTCGACACGCTGCAGCTCAACCTCATCCGCTCGCACAGCGTGGGCGTGGGTGCGCCGCTGCAGCCGCCGGTGGTGCGGCTGATGCTGGCCACCAAGGCCGCCAGCCTGGCGCGCGGCCATTCCGGCGTGCGGCCGGTGGTCATCGACACGCTGCTGGCGGTGCTCAATGCCGGCCTGGTGCCCTACGTGCCCAGCCAGGGTTCGGTGGGTGCCTCGGGCGACCTGGCGCCGCTGGCCCACATGACGCTGGCGCTGATGGGCGAAGGCGAGATGCTGGTGGACGGCGAGCGCCGCCCAGCGCTGCCGGTGCTGCAGCAGGCCGGCATCGCGCCGCTGAAGCTGGCCGCCAAGGAAGGCCTGGCGCTGATCAACGGCACGCAGACCTCCACCGCGCTGGCGCTGCATGCGCTGCTGGCGTTCGAGCCGGTGCTGGAATCGGCGTTGGTCATCGGCGCGCTCACCATCGACGCGGCCCGCGGCAGCGACGGCCCATTCGATCCGCGCATCCATGCGCTGCGCGGCCAGCCCGGCCAGATCGACGTGGCGCAGTACTACCGTGCACTGCTTCAGGGCAGCGCCATCCGCGCCTCGCACGCGGAAGGGGACGACCGGGTGCAGGACCCGTACTGCCTGCGCTGCCAGCCGCAGGTGGTGGGTGCTTGTCTAGACCAGTTGCGCCATGCGGCGCTGGTGCTGGTGCGGGAAGCCAATGCGGTGACCGACAACCCGTTGGTGTTCGCGGAAGACGGGGCGATGGACCCGGCGCTCGGCCGCCCGGAGCCGGGTCGCGCCCCCTCGGGGGGCCGCGAGCGCAGCGAGCTGGGGGGCACCATGATCTCGGGCGGTAATTTTCATGCCGAGCCCGTGGCCCTGGCGGCCGACGGCATGGCGTTGGCCATTGCCGAGGTCGGTGCCATCGCCGAGCGCCGCATCGCGATGCTGATCGACAGCGGCGTGTCGCGGCTGCCGCCCTTCCTGACCGCTAATGCGGGCCTGAACAGCGGCTTCATGATCGCCCACGTCACCGCCGCTTCGCTGGCCAGCGAGAACAAGTCGCTGGCGCACCCGGCCAGCGTGGACAGCCTGCCCACCTCGGCCAACCAGGAAGACCATGTGTCCATGGCCACCTTCGCGGCCCGGCGGCTGCAGGCCATGATCGCCAACACCGCGCACATCCTGGGCATCGAACTGCTGGCCGCGGCCCAGGGCATCGAGTTCCTGCGGCCGCTGCAAAGCTCGGCCGCGCTGGAAGAGGTGCATGCGCTGCTGCGCAGCCACTGCCCCAGCATCGACGTCGACCGCTACCTGGCGCCCGACATCGAGCGTGCCACGGCCTTGGTGCACAGCGGTGCACTGGCGCGCATCTTGCGAACGCTGCCGGCTCTGCCGGCGCTGTGGATTCCGGCCTGATCCCTCTTCACTCCCAAGCGAGCATCATGACGTTCAAAGCCTCCGCCTTCCGCCTCGTCGCCACCCTGGCCTGCGCCAGTGCTGCCACGCTGGCCCATGCCCAGGACACCAAGGTCGCCGTCGGCATCTCGGGCTGGACGGGCTTTGCGCCGCTCACGCTCGCGAAGGAGGCGGGGCTGTTCAAGAAGCACGGCCTGGACGTCACCATCAAGAAGATCCCGCAGAAGGACCGCCACCTGGCCCTGGCCTCGGGCGACATCCAGTGCGCGGCCACCACGGTGGAAACCTGGGTGGTCTGGAACGCCAACGGCGTGGCCGGCACCCAGATCTTCCAGATGGACAAGAGCTACGGTGCCGACGGCCTGGTGGTCAAGCCCGGCATCAACAAGATCAGCGACCTGAAGGGCAAGACCCTGGCCGCCAGCGCACCGGGCACCGCGCCTTACTTCGGCGCCGCCTGGATCCTGAAGAAGAACGGCATGTCCATCAAGGACGTGAAGGTGCTGACGCTGGAGCCGCAGCCGGTGGCTAACGCCTTCCTGGCCGGCACCGACGGCATCGACGCCGGCATGACCTACGAACCCTACCTGAGCAGCGTGCGCGCCAAGCCCGAGGCCGGGAAGATCATCGCCACCACGCTGGACTACCCGATGGTGATGGACACCTTCGGCTGCACGCCCAAGTTCCTGGCCGACAACCCCAAGGCCGCCAAGGGCCTGGCCGATGCCTACTTCGACGCGCTGGACCTGATCAAGGCCGACCCGAAGAAGAGCTACGAGATCATGGGCGCCGACGTCAAGCAAAGCGGCGAAGCCTTCGAGAACTCGCAGAAGTTCCTGCGCTGGCAGGACCGCGCGGCCAACCAGAAGTTCTTCGCCAGTGAGCACCCGCAGTTCACCAAGGAAGCGGCCGACCTGCTGCTGGAGGTGGGCATCATCAAGCAGATTCCCGACCTGACCAAGCTGGCCGACACGCGCTTCCTGAACTAATTCCTCAACTGAGGGCCGCATGTACATCGACGTCGTCGATGCGGCCGGGGGCCTCCGCTTCCCGGCCGAGGTGATGGGCTGGCCGACCGAGGCCGCGCCGGCGGCACCCGTGCCGCTGGCGGTGCTGTCCCATGGCAATGGCGGCAGCTACCAGATCTACCGCGCGCTGTGCCAGGCGCTGGTGGCGGCGGGCTGGGTGGTGGCCGCGTTCGACCATCCGGGCAACAACCGCAAGGACGACCGGCTCAAGGGCACGCTGCAGAACCTGGAGGACCGTCCACGCCACGTGGGCCTGGTCATCTCCGAGGTGCTGGCCCGCCTGCCCATCGACACGGATCGCATTGCCGTCATCGGCCATTCATTGGGCGCCTACACCGCGCTGGCCGTGGCCGGTGGCCAGGCGCATGCGCGCAGCGGTGAAGCCGTGGCGCCTGCGCACGACCCGCGCGTGAAGGCCCTGGTGCTGCTGGCGCCGGCGGCCTTTTTCTTCGTTGCTCCCGATGCCCTGCGCGCGGTGGACCTGCCCATCCTGCTGATGGAAGCCGAGCACGACGACATCACGCCGCTGAGCCAGGGCGAGATCATCCGACACGGCGTGGCCGACGCGCGCCGCGTCGACAGCCGGCTGGTGCCGGGCGCGGGCCACTTCTCGTTCATCACGCCGTTTCCCAAGGCCCTGGTCAAGCCGGCATTTCCGCCGTCGCAAGACCCGCCCGGCTTCGACCGCGAGGCCTTCCACCGGCGCTATCCCCAAGACATCGTGGCCTGGCTGAACCAGGCGCTGCCGCCTTCCGCATGAAACCGCTGACACCTGTCCCCCGAGGCACGCGCTTCGTGCTCGGCCTCTCGTTCTTCGTCGTGTTCTTCGCCGTGTGGTCGTTCGCCACGCTGGGCGGCCATGTCAGCAAGACCTTCCTGGCCGACCCGCTGACCATGCTGCGCAGCGGCTGGACGCTGCTCACCGAAATGGGTTTCGCGGTGGACATCGGCATGACGGTGTGGCGCGTGGTGGGTGGCTTTGCCATCGCCGCGGTGCTGGCCTTGCCGCTGGGCGTGCTGATGGGCGCCTACAAGCCCATCGAGGCCTTCTTCGAGCCCTTCGTCAGCTTTGCCCGCTACCTGCCGGCCAGCGCCTTCATCCCGCTGCTCATCCTGTGGGCCGGGTTGGGTGAGGCGCAGAAGCTCTCTGTCATCTTCATCGGCAGCTTCTTCAACCTGGTGCTGATGATCGCGGTGGCCGTGGGCAACACGCGGCGCGACCTGGTGGAGGCGGCCTACACCCTGGGCTGCGGCGACAGCGGCGTGGTGCGCCGGGTGCTCATTCCCGGCGCCGCGCCCGAGATCGCCGAGATCCTGCGCATGGTGCTGGGCTGGGCCTGGACCTACGTCATCGTGGCCGAGCTGATCGGCGCTTCCAGCGGCATCGGCCACATGATCACCGACAGCCAGGCGCTGCTGGCCACCGACCAGATCATCTTCGGCATCATCGTCATCGGCCTCATCGGGCTGCTGAGCGACCTGCTGTTCAAGTGGGCCAACCGGCGGATGTTCCGCTGGGCGGCCCTCGGACGCTGACCGGAGCGCACCGCATGAGCCACATCCTCACCGTGCGCGGCGTCGAGCGCCGCTTCCAGTCCAGCCACGGCAGCACGCTGGCCTTGTCGGCCACCGACCTGCAGGTGGCCGAGAACGACTTCATCACCATCCTCGGCCCCTCGGGCTGCGGCAAGAGCACGTTGCTGCGCATCGTCGCCGGCCTCGACCAGCCCACCGCCGGCGAAGTGCTGCTCGATGGCCGGCGCATCAGCGGTCCCGGCGCCGACCGCGGCATGGTGTTCCAGAGCTACACGCTGTTTCCGTGGCTGACGGTGCGCGACAACGTGTGCTTCGGCCTGCGTGAGCGCGGCCTGCCGCGGGCGCAGCAGATCGAGATCGCGCAAGGCTTCATCCAGAAGGTGGGGCTGTCGGGCTTTGAGCACCACTTCCCCAAGCAGCTGTCGGGCGGCATGCAGCAGCGCACCGCGCTGGCCCGGGCGCTGGCCAACGGCCCGCGCATGCTGCTGATGGACGAGCCCTTCGGCGCGCTGGACCACCAGACCCGCGAGCTGATGCAGGAGCTGCTGCTGGGCATCTGGGAGGCCGAACGCACCACGGTGCTCTTCGTCACCCACGACATCGACGAAGCGGTGTTCATGGGCAGCCGGGTGATGGTGATGAGCGCCCGGCCTGGCCGCATCAAGCTCGACCGGGCGGTGCCGCTGCCGCATCCGCGGCACTACGCGGTCAAGACCACCGCCGCCTTCTCCGAGCTGAAGGCCGAGCTCACCGAGCAGGTGCGCACCGAGGTGCTGGCAGCGCAGGCGGCGATGGCTTGATGCCACAGTTCTGAGCGCCGGTCGCAGACAATGCGCCGGCCCCGTTCGGGGCGCGAGCGACCACTGCCGAGCCTGATGAAGAACAACGACGTGCCGTCCACCGCGACCCTGCCCGAGGCCGGTCCGCCCACCACCAGGGAGCACTTCGCGCAATGGCGGCAGGCGCAGGACATACGCCAGCGCACGCGGCTCGGCGGCTTCTTCTACCTGGTCGCCTGGTGCCTGTGCTGGGGCTTTGCCAGCCGCCCGGGGATGCACTGGGCGGCGGGCCTGATGGTCACCGCGCTGTTCGCGCTGCTGCTGTTGCTGCGGCTGCTGCACCGCCTGCCCCGGCAGGCCGACGTCGATGTGCTGCGCCGCTGGGCCCTGGTGCACTGGAATCTGCTGCTGGCCACCGCCTTGAGCTGGGGGCTGGCCAGCAGCTGGGTGCTGGCGACACCAGACTTCGGCAATGCACGGCTGGTGGCCGTGGTGTCCACCGTGGCCTTTGCCACCGCCATGGTGTTCACCTTCGCGATGAACCGTCCGCTGGCCCTGCTGGGCGTCGCCTTTCTCAGCCTGCCCGGCATCGCCGCGCTGGCCTGGCATGACGCGCAGGCACTGCCGGTGGTGCTGACTTTGGTCGGGCACCTGGCTTTCCTGGTGTTGGCGTTGCGGCGGGGCCATGCCGAATACCACGCCCACACCGCGATGGCCTTCGAGCTGCTGGACCAGCGTGAACGCTTCCGGGCGCTCAGCCGCACCGACGGGCTGACGCAGTTGGGCAACCGGCTGCACTTCAACCAGGTGCTGCCCGAGATGGCCCATCAGGCGCAGCGCAGCGGCCAGCCGCTGTCGCTCGCCATGTTCGACATCGACTGGTTCAAGCGCATCAACGACACCCACGGCCATGCCGCGGGCGACGCCTGCCTGATCGCCTTTTCCGGCTGGCTGCGCACGGCCTTCGCTGGCCCCGGCGACGTACTGGTTCGCCTGGGCGGCGAAGAGTTCGGCGTGTTGATGCCGGGCACGACGGCGGCAGAGGCCTGGCAGCGTGCCGAGGCCTTCCGACACCAGGTGTCGCTGACGCCGGTGGCGTGGCGCGACCGGCACATCGCCGTCACCACCAGCGGCGGCGTGGGCACCTATGGCGTGGCGATCGATGGCGAGCCCGAGCACCTGGTGCAGCGGGTGGACCGCGCGCTCTACACGGCCAAGGCCCGCGGCCGCAATCAGGTCACGCAGGCCCTGGGTGACGCGCTGCCGCCGCAGAGCGACCTGCCGTTCTGGGCGTCCTGACCGGGGCGTTCTGAGCTGGGCGCCGCGACGGCGCCCGGCCGGCCCTCAGGCGGCCACCGTCAGCGCCTGCCGCAGTGCCTCGGCGCCACGCAGGCCGCCCACCTCGGTGCCGTTCCAGTTGCGCAGCGTGGGGGCGGCCAGTTCGGCCAGCAACGTGGCCTGCGCCGGCTGCAGCGGCGCGGCCCGGGGCAGCAGCGCCGCGGCCACCGCCGCCATCACCACCTCGGCCGCGCGGGCGTTGTTGCCGTCGTCCATCTTCAGCGCCACGCCCAGGCCCAGCTCGGGCAGCGCGGCGCCGTACACGCCCTCCGCCCCCACCTTGCAGAAGAGCCGCTCGCCCAGCGCCTCCATCACCCGGGTATCGAAGCGGCCGGTGCCGGCCACCATGAAGGGCGCTGCCGCCACGGCCCGCCGCAGCCGTGCCGCGGCTGCGGCATGCGCGGGCGACAGGCCGCTGCCGGTGGCGATGCGCGCAAAGCCGTGGGCCAGTTGCCGCAGCGGGATGGCAAAGGTGGGAATGGCGCAGCCATCGGTGCCCACCGGCGCTTGCGCCAGGTTGCAGCCGGTGGCGGCCTGCAGCGCGGCCGTCACCTCGCGCATCAGCGGATGGTCGGGCCGCACGTAGCCCGCCAGGAAGGCGCGTGCGTCGCGCCCTTCGGCCGTGGCCATCAGGCAGCCCAGGCAGGCAAAGCCCGCATGCTTGCCCGAGCAGTTGTTGTGCAGTGCGCCGGGCTGGGCGCCGGTGGCGGCCAGCGCGCGGCCGGCCACGTCCCACATCGGCCAGTGGCCGCCGCATTCGAGTGCGGTGGCGTCGAGCCCTGCCTTGGCCAGCATGCCGGCGGCGGTGGCCGCATGGGCGGGCTCGCCGTTGTGCGAGGCACAGGCGATGGCCAGCTCGGCGTCGGTCAGCCCCAGCCGCGCGGCCGCGCCGCTGGCCACCAGGGGCAGCGCCTGCATCACCTTGACGGCCGAGCGCGGGAACACCGGCCGCTCGATGTCGCCCAGCGCGGTGTGCAAAGCGCCGCCGGCATCGACGATGGCCAGCGACCCGCGGTGGAACGATTCGACGAAGCCACCGCGGGTGACTTCCACAAGAACAGGATGCGCTGGCACGGCTGACGGCTCCGCTGGCAGTGAGGGGGATGAGCGGGCCACTGTAGCGCCGGCCCGACCCCGCGCCGGCACCGGCATGGCCGCGCCGCGACAATGCGGCCGATGGACATTTACGGCATCGACTTCAGCAGCGCGCCCACGGCGCGCAAGCCGGTGGTGGTGGCCCACGGCCGGCTGGAAGGCAGCCGCTGCACGCTGCTGCGCATCGACAGCCATCCCACGCTGGCCGCCTTCGGCCAGTGGCTGCACACGCCGGGCCCGTGGGTGGGCGGCTTCGACCTGCCTTTCGGCCTGCCGCGCGAGCTGGTGCAGGCCCTGGGCTGGCCGCAGGACTGGGCCGCGCTGATGACGCATTACGCGGCCATGACCCGCCCGCAGATCCGCGAGACCTTCGCCGCCTTTTGCGCGGCGCGGCCGGTGGGTGGCAAGTTCGCGCACCGCGCGGTCGATCGGCCGGCGGGCTCGTCACCTTCGATGAAGTGGGTGAACCCGCCGGTGGCCTACATGCTGCATGCCGGTGTGCCGCTGCTGCGCGAAGCCGGCGTGCACCTGCCCGGCCACCATGAGGGCGACACCCGCCGCGTGGCGCTGGAGGCCTACCCCGGCCTGCTGGCGCGTGAGCTGATCGGCGCCCGCTCGTACAAGAGCGACGAGCGCGCCAAGCACACGCCCGAGCGGCTGATCGCCCGCAAGGACCTGCTGGAAGCGCTGGAGCAAGGCCGCAGCCGGCTGGGCCTGCGGCTCAAGTGCAGCCATGCGCAGCGCGATGCGCTGGCGGCGGACGGCAGCGGCGACAAGCTGGACGCGGTGCTGTGCATGCTGCAGGCGGCCTGGGCCCATGGCCAGCCCGGCTGGGGCCTGCCGCCGCAGGTCGATCCGCTGGAAGGCTGGATCGTCTCGGTGCCGCATGAGGCGGCCACCCCACTGGCCGCACCAGCCGGCCCGCCAGCCGGCGCCACCGCGCCTGCCAAGCCCGCCCCGCGCGCCCGCCGCGGCAAGGCCGCGGCCACCGCGCCCGCGCCGGTGAAGAAGGCCTCACCGGTCAAGGCCTGAGCGCATGACGGCCACGGCCCGCCCACCCCGCGGATGACCGGACGCCGCCGCCGTTACGCCCCGGGCGCCTGGTTCGAGCGCCATGGCTGGAAGCCGTTTCCGTTCCAGCGCGAGGTGTGGTCGGCGATGGCCGCCGGCCGCAGCGGCCTGCTGCACGCCACCACCGGCGCCGGCAAGACCTATGCGGTGTGGTTCGGCGCACTGGCGCGGGCCGCCGCGCTGGGCGTGGCGACGGACGATGCCCGGCAGGCGCCGCCGCTGGGCGTGCTGTGGCTGACGCCGATGCGCGCCCTGGCCGCCGACACCACCCGCTCGCTCACGCTGCCGCTGGCTGAAGAGGCGCCGGCCTGGACCATCGGCCAGCGCACCGGCGACACCGCCTCGGCCGAGCGGGCGCGGCAGGACCGGCGGCTGCCCACCGCGCTGGTCACCACGCCCGAATCGCTGACGCTGATGCTCACCCGCGCCAGCGCGCAGCAGGACCTGGCCGGCGTGCACACCGTCATCGTCGACGAGTGGCATGAGCTGCTGGGCAACAAGCGGGGCGTGCAGGTGCAGCTGGCGCTGGCGCGGCTGCGGCACTGGAACCCGCAGCTGGTGGTGTGGGGCCTGTCGGCCACGCTGGGCAACTCGGCCGAGGCCATGGCCACGCTGGTGGGCGATGCGCAAGGCCAGCTGGTGGTGGGGCGGGTGCCCAAGGACCTGGCCATCGACACGCTGCTGCCCGCCGACGTGGGCCGCTTCTCGTGGGGCGGCCACCTGGGCGCGCAGATGCAGATGCCGGTGGTCGAGGAGATCGAGCGCTCAGGCCCCACGCTGGTGTTCACCAACGTGCGTTCGCAGGCAGAGGCCTGGTACCAGCTGCTGCTGGCTGCACGGCCCGACTGGGCCGGCCTGGTGGCGCTGCACCACGGATCGTTGGACAAGAGCGTGCGCGAATGGGTGGAGCTGGGCCTGAAGGAGGGCCGGCTGCGTGCGGTGGTGGCCACCTCCAGCCTGGACCTGGGCGTGGACTTCCTGCCGGTGGAGCGGGTGCTGCAGATCGGCAGCGCCAAGGGCGTGGCCCGGCTGCTGCAGCGCGCCGGCCGCAGCGGCCATGCGCCCGGCCGGCCCAGCCGCGTGACCCTGGTGCCCACCCAGGCGCTGGAGCTGGTGGAAGGCGCCGCGGCCCGCCGTGCCGCCAAGGCCGGCCAGGTGGAAGGCCGCCACACCCCGGCCAAGCCGCTGGACGTGCTGGTGCAGCACCTGGTGACGGTGGCGCTGGGCGGCGGCTTCACGCCCGACGCGCTGTATGAGGAAGTGCGCAGCGCACCTGCCTATGCAACTTTGACGCGTGAGGAGTTCGACTGGGCGCTGGCCTTCGTCGAGGGTGGCGGCAGCAGCCTGGGCGCCTACCCCGAATACCACCGCGTGCTGCCCGATGATCAGGGCGTCTACCGCGTGCCCGATGCCGGCATCGCCCGCCGCCACCGCATGGGCGTGGGCACCATCGTCAGCGACAGCACCATGCCGATCCAGTGGGTGGGCGGCGGCGTGCTGGGCCACCTGGAAGAAAGCTTCATCGCCCGCCTCAACCCCGGCGACTGCTTCATCTTCGGTGGCCGTGCGCTGGAATACGTGCGCACCCGTGACATGACGGCCTACGTGCGCAAGGCCAGCAGCCGCAGCGGCAAGCTGGCCTCGTGGAACGGCGCCAAGATGCCGCTGTCCAGCGAGCTGGCCGATGCCATCCAGGCCCTGCTGCACCAGGCTGCGCGCGAGGTGGCCGAGACCTACCCCGACGGCCTGCCGGAGGCCGAAGCCCCGCCGCCGCCGGCCCGCAAGGGCGCTGCGTTCAGCGAGCCTGAACTGCGCGCCGCCTGGCCGATGCTGCAGGTGCAGGTGCGGCTGTCGCACCTGCCGCAGGCCGGCCGGCTGCTGGTGGAGCAGTACCGTTCGCGCGAGGGCCATCACCTCTTCGTTTACCCGTTCGGCGGCCGCAACGTGCACCTGGGCCTGGCCCAGCTGCTGGCCTGGCGCTTCTCGCAGCAGCAGCCCAACACCTTCTCCATCTCGATCAACGACTACGGCTTCGAGCTGCTCAGCATCCACCCGGTGGAGGTGGCGCCGCTGCTGGACGGCCGCGTGCTGGCGGAAGACGGCCTGATGCACGACATGCTGGCCAGCCTGAACAGCAGCGCGCTGGCGCGCAAGCGCTTCCGCGAGATCGCACGCGTGGCGGGGCTGGTGTTCAGCGGCTTTCCCGGCGCGGCCAAGAGCACGCGGCAGCTGCAGGCTTCGTCCAGCCTGTTCTACGAGGTGTTCCGCAAGTACGACGCCGGCAACCGCCTGCTCAGCCAGGCCGAGCACGAGGTGCTGGCGCAAGAGCTGGAACTGGGTCGGCTGGGCGAGGTGCTGGCGCGCATGCGGGCCCAGCAGATCGACCTGGTGCCGCTGCAGGTGCCCACGCCGATGAGCCTGCCGCTGATGGTCGAGCGCTTTCGCGAGCAGCTCAGCACCGAGAAGCTGGCCGACCGGCTGGCCCGCATCGTGGCCGACGCGGAGAAGGTGCTGGCCCATCCGCCGCTGCCCCCGCGGCCGCGGCTGCCCAAGCCGCGCATCGTGCGCCGGCGCTGAGGGCCCACCGCAGGCAGTCCGGACGGGGTGCGGCCCGTCACGGGCAAGTCATCTTGGCCGCCGAGGATCAGGGCGACCAACGCCTTGCACCCCCATGCGCCGCCTGCCTTCGTCCTCCCCCCTGCACCGCTGCCTGCGGTGCCTGCGGCTGGCCGGTGGCTGGGGCGTCCTCTGGCTGGTGGCCGGACTGATGGCGGCAGCCTGGGGCTCCGGTGCCGGCCTCGCCACGCGGGCCGCGCAGACGGTGGCCGCGCTTTCGGCCCCGGACTGCGCCTTGAAAGCCGGCAGCGCCTGCGGCCAGAGCCACGACGCGGCACCGGCCGACGACCGCGCAGCCGATCCCACGCCGGCCACCGATCTGGCGGACCTGGCGGGTGACTTCCTGCGCCCCGCTGGCTCCGGCCCCAGAGGCCGTGCGGCACGCCGGCGACCGCCGGCTGGCGCCCGCTGGCGCAGCTGCGGCCAGCGCCGCCGCAAGCGCCCACCCCGCGCCGCCTGAAGGGCCGCGCCGCGGCCTGTGCAGGCCGCCCGGGCGTGCCTGCCTCCACCGTTTCCCGCGGTCGACCTGCGGGCACGGGGTCGACCCCTGGCTGCGCCGTTGGCGCGCCGGCCTGCCGTGCCTTCGATCTCCAACCGGAGGAAGTGATGAGCTTTGTATCCCGATGGGCTGCCCTGGCGGGCGGCCTGGTACTGGCCGCCTCGGCCCAGGCTGTGCCCGTGGCCTACCAGGGCGTGCTGACCAGCGGCAGTTTTGCCGGCAGCGTGGCCGCCGACAGCGGCCCCTGGGGCGATGCGGCCGGCTGGTCGTTCTGGCAGTTCACCGCGCCTTTCATGGCGCAGGTGACGATCACCGTGACGCCGTCCGATGCGTCGTTCGACCCGGTGATCGCGGCCTTCTACGGCACCGAGTCCGACAGCAGCGGCTACCTCGACCTGCGCACCGGCACGCAAAGCGTGCACGTGGCGCTGGCCGATGGCACCACCGAATGGTCGCTGGGCGGGCCTGGCGAAGCCGCCACGCTGCGCTTCGACAACGTCTATGGCAGCGGCACCTTCGTGCTGGCGATTGCCGACCATGCCGACGGCCTGGGCCAGGGGGCCCTGGGCTACACGATCACCGCCGCCGTGCCCGAGCCCGGCACCTACGCCCTGATGGCCGGCGGCCTGGCGCTGCTGGCCGCGGCCGCGCGCCGCCGCCGCGCCTGATGCGGCCCCGCACCCGCTGCTGATTCCCAGCCCAACGACCAATTGCCAGGAGAAAACGACATGACTTCCCGTGACGAACACATCGACGTGATGCGCGCCTTCGCCCGCGCCGACACCGGCCGCGACATGGACCCGCACTGGAGCTTTGGCCGCCGCGGCTTCCTGCGCAGCGGCGTGGCCGCCGCTGCCGCCGTGGGCCTGCCCTTCGGTGTGCTGGGCTCCGGCGCCGCGCATGCGGTCAAGCTGCCCTACAGCCCCGACTACGGCCCGCTGGCCCCGGTGGCCGACCAGTCCACCGGCCTGCCGCTGCTGCAGCTGCCCTCAGGCTTCCGCTACTGGTCCTTCGGCTGGACCGGCGATGTGATGAGCGACGGCATTGCCACGCCGGGCGCGCACGACGGCATGGCCGTGGTGGCCTCCGATGCCGACAAGCTGGTGCTGGTGCGCAACCACGAGCAGGGCAGCCGCAGCGCCGGCAGCTATGCCGCGCCCAAGATCACCTACGACCCCAAGTGCAATGGCGGCACCACCAACCTGGTGTTCGCACCGCGGCAGCAGAAGTTCATCTCGTCCTGGGCCACGCTGTCGGGCACCATCCGCAACTGCGCCGGCGGCCCCACGCCGTGGAACACCTGGATCACCTGCGAAGAAACCTCGGACGGCGTGCACAACGGCGCCAGCAAGCAGCACGGCTACTGCTTCGACGTGCCCGCCGCCGGCCCGGCCAACCCGGTGCCGCTGCTGGACATGGGCTGCTTCAGCCATGAAGCGGTGGCGGTGGACCCGGTCACCGGCATCATCTACGAGACCGAGGATTCCACCCCCAGCGGCTTCTACCGCTTCATCCCCAAGGTGCCGGGCCGACCCTCGGCCGGCGGCAAGCTGCAGATGATGAAGCTGAAGGTGCCCGCCAATGCCAGCATCAACGCGCTGGGCCAGAACATCGCCTTCTTCAACACCGGTGCCGGCTTTGCCGACGGCACCACCTGGGACGTGGAGTGGGTGGACATCAATGAGCCGAACAAGCCCTTCATCAGCGGCACCAGCTATGGCGGCGTGGTGGCCCAGGGCCTGGTGCAGGGCGCGGCCAGCTTGGTGCGTGGCGAGGGCTGCTGGTACGGCAATGGCGTGATCTACGTCTGCTCGACCAGCGGCGGCACGGTGCGCGCGGGGCAGATCTTTGCCTATGACCCGCGGCGCGAGACCTTCACGCTGGTCTATGAATCACGCCGCGCTGCGGACGTGCACATGCCCGACAACATCGCCTGGAGCCCGCGCGGCAGCCTCATCCTGTGCGAAGACGGCGACAACGATCCGCAGTCGCTGCGGGGCCTGACGCTGGATGGCCAGATCTTCCCGTTCTGCCACAACAACGTGAACTTCGCGGCCACCGGCAGCTACACCCGCCCGTCGGGTCGCACCTTCACCGGCGACCAGCGCGGCTCGGAGTTCGCGGGCGCCACCTTCCACCATGAGTGGCTGTTCGTGAACATCCAGACCCCGGGCATCACCTTCGCCATCACCGGTCCCTGGGACGACGGCGCGCTGTAAGCGCCACCCGGGGGCGTGCCGTGGCGCGCCCCCGGCCTGGCCCACTCACAGCGGTTCAAGCTTCACGGACTTGGCGATCGCGCGGAAGCGCGCCGTCTGCGATTCGTACTCTTTCGCGGCGGCTTCGAGCGTCATCATCGGCGGCACGGTACCGCCCAGCTTCTCGATCTGGGCCTTCACCTCCGGGTCGCCGATGGCGACCGAGAGTGACTGGTTCAGTGCCCGCGCCACCGGCTCCGGCGTGCTCTTGGGCACGAAGTAGCCGGTCCAGGTGTTGAACGCGAAGTCGTGCACCGACTTGCTCTCGTTGATGCTCGGGTAGCCCCTGAGGAAGGCCGCCTCCACCTTGCCCGCCGGCGCCAGGGTGGCCAGCACCTTCAGGCGCTCTTGCTGGGCCATCGCGATGCCGGACTCACCGACGACGATGAAGGCCACGTCGACCTGGTCGCCGGCCAGGTCCTGCATGGCCGGTGCAGCGCCCTTGTACGGCACGTGCGTCATCTGCACACCGATGCTGTTGGCGAAGTGCGCGCCCAGCAGGTGGTACAGGCTGCCGACGCCGACACTGGCGTAGCTGAGCGGCTTGCCGGCGGCATGGGCCTTCCTGGCCAGCGCCACCAGTTCGTCGATGTCGTTGGCCGGCAGCCCCTTGCGCGCCAGCACCGCGAGCGGAAAGCTGCCGATCATCTGCACCAGGCGCCAGTCCTCGGCACGGTACCTGGCCGCCTGCAGCGCCATCGGCGTCAGGATCAGCTCATTGGGCGATCCCTGGTAGATCGCGCCGCCGTCGAGGGCGCCGCCCAGGACCTTCTGCGCCGCGATCGCGCCGCCCACGCCGCCGATGTTCTCGATGATCACCATCTGACCGACAGCCTTGGCCAGCGGCCGCTCGACCACCCGTGCGATCGCATCCGACAGGCCACCGGCGGGGTAGGGCACGACCAGCGTCATCGGTCTGGCGCCCGGCCCCTGCGCTGACGCGATGCGCGTGGTGCCGGCAAGCAGGGCCGTGGCCGCCAGGGCGTGGAACGTACGCCGGTTCATCGTCGTCATCGTCATCTCCTTGCGTGAGCTTGTCAGGGTGCAAGCTCATTCTGGGAAGCGCGACATGCAACGTCCAATGCATTGTGAGCCGCTGTTCAATGCGCTCAATGCATGCAAAGCGAGGCCGCAGACCGTGGGCCCCGGCCTACTAGAAGATCGCTCAGTTCGAGGCGTCGAGGATGAAGGTGCCGCCGGTGACCGGCGCTTCGAGGCGCACGCGGGCACGGTTGCCCAGCAGGCCGCCGGTGCCGTTGGCCTCCACGCATTCGATCTCCAGGCCACCCGCGGTCACGTACCGGGTGGTCAGGCAGTAGTAGGCGCGGCCGGCATTGCGTTCCACCGACCAGGTGACGTCGGACACGCCCACCGCGGTGCTGCCGACGCAGCCTTCGTAGTCGGTCAGCCGGAACAGCGGCCCGCTGTCGCCCACGCGGGCGGCGGTGGGCAGGCTGCCGGTGGCCACCGCCACGCTGCATTCGTCGTCGGTGGTGCGGGTGCCGGCCACCGTGGCGGTGGACAGGTTGTGATAGATGGTCTGGGTGACGCTGTCCGACGAGCTGCCCGATTGGCGCAGCGTCAGCGTCTGGGTGGCGGTGTCGTACACCAGCCCGTCCATCACGAACAGGCTGCTGCCGCTGGGCGTGTAGCTCAGCGTGATCTGGTAGGACCGGCTGTCGTTGCCGGTGCCGCTCACCGTCCAGCTGCCGCCGGTGCCCAGCAACTGCTGGAAGGCCGCGCGGGCGTTGTAGGTGGTGGTGGCCGGTTCGCCGGCATCGTCGTCGCTGCCACCGCCGCAGGCCGCCAGCAGGGCGGAAAGGGCCGCGGCAGCGGCAAGACGGGAAAGTCGGATCAGCTGGGACATCGTGCTTCCATGCATGGATCAGGTGAACCGACTTTAACGGCCCCGCCCCCGGCGCTGCGGGGCGGCAGAATGCGCCGCGCAGCCTCCGCCAGCCTGGCCGGCGCTGCGGCTGCCCACAAGAACACCGCCTGTACGCCCCGATGCACCCCTCACACCGCGCCTGCCCCCCGTCTTACTTGCCCCGCCGGGCCCTGGCACGGTGAACCGCCTGTCGCTGCCCCGGCGCTGGCCCTGGCACCTGCCGGCGCATGGCATCAACGGCATCAGCGTGGCGCTGGGCGTGCTGCTGGTGCAGCTGGTGGGCGGCCTGCTGGGCGGCCACCCGGCGGCGCTGGTGGCCTCGGGCGGGGCCATCTTCGCCAGCCTGGCCGACACGCCCAACGTGCCGCGCCGCACGCTGCGCCGGGTGTTCACCGCCGCCATGGCCGGCCTGGTGGCCACCGTGCTGGTGACGCTGCTGCGCAGCCACGAGCTGGCGCTGGGCGGCGTGGTCACCGTGATCGCCTTCCTGGCCAGCCTGGCGCTGGCCTGGGGCGCGCGCGCGGGCCCCATCTCGTTCGTGCCCATCCTGGCCATCGTGTTCACCATGGCGGCGCCGCCGCTGGTGGGCTGGCGCGCGCAGCTGGAACACACCGGCTGGACGGCGCTGGGCGGCGCGCTGTACCTGGTGTGGTCGGTGCTGGCCTCACGCGCGCTGCAGCCGCGCTACCGCGGCCTGGCGCTGGCCGCCGCGCTGGAAGCCACGGCCGCGCTGCTGCGCTCGCGCACCGTGCTGCTGCTGCAGGACCGCATGAGGCCCGAAGGCGCACCGCCGCTGCAGGACTGGATGGAGCGGCAGGTCAGCCTGGACGAACGGCTGCAGGCCGCGCGCGACCTGCTGTTCGAGGCGGCCCACCGCCCCGACGCGCCCGACGTGCCGCGCCGCATCGCGGTGCTGCTGCTGGCCATCGACCTGCGAGACACGCTGCTGGGCAGCGAGCTGGACCTGGACCTGCTGGGCCACGACGCCGCGGCCGAGCGGCTGCGCAGCCAGCTGGCCGCCACCATCGACCACACCGCCGCTTCGCTGGACCGCATGGCGCTGGCGCTGCAGCTGGGCCTGCCGGGCGATGCGCCCACCACCGCCCACCAGCCGGCGCTGGCCGACGCGGTGCAGGCCTTTGGTGCCCAGCCTTCGCGCAGCGCGCTGGCCACCGCGCTGCTCGACCGCTCGCGCCACATCGCCGACGACCTGGCCCGCATGCAGGCGGCGCTGGCCGGCATCCAGGTGCCGCAGCCGCTGGGCGCGGCCGAGCTGCGCGCCTTCGTTTCGCCCGAGGGCTGGCCGCTGGCGGCGCTGAAGCCGCACCTGCG